>NZ_CP093340.1:2749500-3055000 GCF_022637415.1 Luteimonas sp. S4-F44 | reverse complement strand
CCGGAGAGGGGAGTGAAATAGACCCTGAAACCGTGTGCGTACAAGCAGTCGGAGCCCGTAAGGGTGACGGCGTACCTTTTGTATAATGGGTCAGCGACTTATTGTTCGTGGCAAGCTTAACCGTATAGGGGAGGCGAAGGGAAACCGAGTCTGATAAGGGCGCATAGTCGCGGGTAATAGACCCGAAACCGGGTGATCTAGTCATGCCCAGGGTGAAGGTTGAGTAACATCAACTGGAGGCCCGAACCCACTCCCGTTGCAAAGGTAGGGGATGAGGTGTGATTAGGAGTGAAAAGCTAATCGAACCCGGAGATAGCTGGTTCTCCTCGAAAGCTATTTAGGTAGCGCCTCATGTGAATCTTCCTGGGGGTAGAGCACTGTTATGGCTAGGGGGTCATTGCGACTTACCAAACCATTGCAAACTCCGAATACCAGGACAGAATGCATGGGAGACACACGGCGGGTGCTAACGTCCGTCGTGAAAAGGGAAACAACCCAGACCCACAGCTAAGGTCCCAAATTATCACTAAGTGGGAAACGATGTGGAAAGGCACAGACAGCCAGGAGGTTGGCTTAGAAGCAGCCATCCTTTAAAGAAAGCGTAATAGCTCACTGGTCGAGTCGGTCTGCGCGGAAGATTTAACGGGGCTAAGTGATAAACCGAAGCTTGGGGTGCACAACTTGTTGTGCGCGGTAGAGGAGCGTTCCGTAAGCCGTCGAAGGCGGATTGAGAAGTCCGTTGGAGGTATCGGAAGTGCGAATGCTGACATGAGTAACGATAATGAGGGTGAAAAGCCCTCACGCCGAAAGCCCAAGGTTTCCTTGCGCAACGTTAATCGACGCAGGGTGAGTCGGCCCCTAAGGCGAGGCAGAAATGCGTAGTCGATGGGAAGCTGGTTAATATTCCAGCACCTCGCATAAGTGCGATGGGGGGACGGAGAAGGTTAGGTCTACCAGGCGTTGGTTGTCCTGGAGAAAGGCGGTAGGAGTGGGTCTTAGGCAAATCCGGGACCCTTTAACTCCGAGCACCGAGACGAGCTCATTAGAGCGAAGTGACTGATACCACGCTTCCAGGAAAAGCCCCTAAGCTTCAGCTTATGCAGACCGTACCGTAAACCGACACAGGTGGGTAGGAAGAGAATTCTCAGGCGCTTGAGAGAACTCGGGTGAAGGAACTAGGCAACATAGCACCGTAACTTCGGGAGAAGGTGCGCCCTTGATCGTGGCTCGTGCGAGCTATAGCGATCGAGGGCCGCAGTGACCAGGCCGCTGCGACTGTTTATCAAAAACACAGGACTCTGCAAACACGAAAGTGGACGTATAGGGTCTGACGCCTGCCCGGTGCCGGAAGGTTAATTGATGGGGTCAGCCGCAAGGCGAAGCTCTTGATCGAAGCCCCGGTAAACGGCGGCCGTAACTATAACGGTCCTAAGGTAGCGAAATTCCTTGTCGGGTAAGTTCCGACCTGCACGAATGGCGTAACGATGGCGGCGCTGTCTCCACCCGAGACTCAGTGAAATTGAAATCGCTGTGAAGATGCAGCGTTCCCGTGGCAAGACGGAAAGACCCCGTGAACCTTTACTATAGCTTTACACTGAACGTTGAGTTCGTCTGTGTAGGATAGGTGGGAGGCTATGAAACTGTGGCGCTAGCTGCAGCGGAGCCAACCTTGAAATACCACCCTGTCGTGCTTGACGTTCTAACCTAGGTCCGTTATCCGGATCGGGGACCGTGTATGGTGGGTAGTTTGACTGGGGCGGTCTCCTCCCAAAGAGTAACGGAGGAGCTCGAAGGTACGCTCAGCGCGGTCGGACATCGCGCACTGTGTGCAAAGGCATAAGCGTGCTTGACTGCAAGATCGACGGATCAAGCAGGTAGGAAACTAGGACTTAGTGATCCGGTGGTTCTGTATGGAAGGGCCATCGCTCAACGGATAAAAGGTACTCCGGGGATAACAGGCTGATACCGCCCAAGAGTTCATATCGACGGCGGTGTTTGGCACCTCGATGTCGGCTCATCACATCCTGGGGCTGTAGTCGGTCCCAAGGGTATGGCTGTTCGCCATTTAAAGTGGTACGCGAGCTGGGTTCAGAACGTCGTGAGACAGTTCGGTCCCTATCTGCCATGGGCGTTGGAGATTTGAGAGGGGCTGCTCCTAGTACGAGAGGACCGGAGTGGACGAACCTCTGGTGTTCCGGTTGTCACGCCAGTGGCACTGCCGGGTAGCTATGTTCGGAAGCGATAACCGCTGAAAGCATCTAAGCGGGAAGCGCGCCTCAAGATGAGATCTCCCGGGAGCTTGACTCCCCTGAAGGAACCATCAAGACCAGGTGGTTGATAGGCTGGGTGTGTAAGTACAGCAATGTATTGAGCTAACCAGTACTAATGATCCGTGTGGCTTGACCATATAACCTCAAGTTGCTTCGCAACCCGAAGCATCCTTGGCCCTACGACACGTACAGTCGTCATAAAATGTTCGCTACTTCCCAACCTCTGAGAGCGTGAGCGCCGGTATGGCGAGTCCCTCGCATAAGCCCGCACTTCCATGTGCGGACTGTCCAAAAATGCGAAGACTCCCCACATCCTGGCGACCCTCCACCCTCTCCCTGGTGACAATAGCTGTATGGAACCACCCGATCCCATTCCGAACTCGGAAGTGAAACGTACATGCGCCGATGGTAGTGTGCATCTAGCATGCGAGAGTAGGTCATCGCCAGGGTTTTTACCCTAAACCCCCGCCGGTTATCCGGCGGGGGTTTTTCTTTGCGTGTTGCGAAAACCGGGGTCAGAGTGCAATTTCGTGGCTCGAAATTGCACTCTGACCCTGTTTTTGCGAGGTGGTGCTCAGGGAGCCGGGCTTGGTACGATGCGCGTAGCACGGGCCTATAGCTCAATGGTTAGAGCAGAGGACTCATAATCCTTTGGTTCCAGGTTCGAGTCCTGGTGGGCCCACCACGCGCAGCCACCTGGCTTGCAAGTCTGCTGCTCTCGCAAAGACTTGGAAACGGACGTCACGCAAGGAAAAGCTGATCTCCGACTTTGGTGGTTCGATCTCGAACCCGATTGCTGTGCGCGCATGCCGCTGAATTACCCCGTTCAACGGGCACGGTTGTCATCTTGATCCAGACGGAGATCTCTGATCTCCGAGATCGTCGAATTTCCCATGGCTTATCGGGGAAGAACGTCACCGCTGCTGACTTGAGCGCCTCTGTCAGAGCGCATATGTGCGCGATGGCCTTATGGCGGCGTCGTAGGTCCTCGTCCTTCAGGGGAATCCTACGAATCGCGAGGCGGAAAACTGCTCGTCGAGAATCCCTCTGAGCACATCTGGCGGGCACTTGCGCGGCCTGTTTCGATGCGCTATAAGCATCCAACGCGTCATGCGCCGGGCGAGAAGCCTGGGAGTCTCGCGTGAATACTCCAGGGGAGGAGAATCGTGAGTTCAGGATGAACGCTCGTCTTGCTTCGAGAGGCAGGCGCCTGTCCCCCGCACGCCTGCGGCGTCCTTTTCCGTCTTTTCGCTGACACAGCCTGGTGGCATGCGTCTGTCGTTGTGCGCCGCTTCCGCGCTGCGTCTTCCGAGTCATGCCTGGCTTCGATAGGGATACTGAACCGGCAGGCGGGCAGTTTGCTGCCCGAGTGGCGCAGGCCGAGACCCGAACGCGTGCGGGCGACGGCAACCGATGCGCAGGCAGGATGTTTGCGTAGCGGGCCGATGAGCACCGGATGGTGCTTTTACATTGACGTTTCAATTTCAAAGGAAATGAATCAGATGAATCGCATCCTTGACCTGCAGAAGATGGACAACGGCTCGGACGAGTCCCTCAATGCCGCAGTGGCGGGCAGCACCAGCAGCTACGCGGGCTGTACCTGTTCGACCGCAAGCAACACGGGCTGCGGCAGCAGCGACGTGATCATCGCGCTGTAAGCGATGGAGGAGAGGCTTGGGGTCGATCTCCAAGTCTCTCTTTTTCCCTGGAAGATGCCTGGATCTCGCGGCGGGGTCTGGCGATTGGGTCTAAGGAACGGACATGTCAGAGCTGGTGATCGAGGACAAGCTGCTGTACCTCCTGGCGAACTCGGAGTTCTATGAGCCGATGACGCGTTACTCGCCGTTGAGAGGCGATTTCTTCGATCCGATTGCCAAGATCGTTCCCCGCGGCTGGACCGTGGAGCACCGCAACCTGTGGTGGGATTGCTCGTTCGAAGGCGCGGACGTCCCCACCCAAGGCTGGAAGATCCACGTCTCGGCCACTCCCGCGAATGCGCCAGCCGTCCTGGCCACCGTCGCACGTGTCCTGTTTCAGGCGAAGGTGCCCTTCAAGTTCGTTGTCGACCGGATGATCCTGGTCATGGTCAACGGGAAACGATGGCATCGCGGGGCCTCGGGGAAGTTCATCACCGTCTATCCGAGGAATCAGGCGCAGTGCGGCGAACTGCTCGAACAGCTGCATCAGGCGACGATCGGCTACTTCGGCCCCTATATTCTGTCCGACCGGCGATACAAGGACAGTCGTGTCATCCATTACCGCTACGGTGGGCTTCTGCCGACCAAGCGAACGGACGTCAGTGGCAAGGCCGTCTACGTCATCCAGGACGAGAACGGTGGGTATCTGGATGATGAGCGCAATGCGTACTTCACCTTGCCCCCGGGGGTGCAGGACCCCTTCGAAACGCCCATCGTGGACGAAGGTGAACCCGGCACGCTGAAAGCGGGTCGATATGAGATCAGAAAGCTGCTCGCCTCGAGCAACTCCGGCAACGTGTATCTCGCGCTGGATCGGCAGACAGCTGTGGATGTCGTCATCAAGGAGGCGCGTCCCTTCACCAATGTGTCGTTTCGGGGGCTCGACGCGGTGCAACTCCTCAAGAAGGAGCATCGTCTGCTTGGCTTGCTCAGCGACTCGAACATTGCGCCAAGGCCTCTAGATTTCTTTTACGACTGGGAGCACGCCTACCTGGTCGAGGAGTTCCTCGATGCGCGGCTGACGCTTCGCGAGTACATGGGGAAGATCAACCTCCTGCTCAGAACGCGAGCGGGGGCCGCGGAGAGCCGGGAGTTCTACAAGAACTATAAGTCACTGTTCATCAAGCTCGCTGAGATCGTGCGCGTGCTCCATGACCACGACATCATCTTCAGCGACCTGTCGTTGGCCAATGTCATGGTGCGGGAGCGGGAAGATCGAGATATCGATCTTCACTTGATCGACTTCGAGGGGGCCTACGAGGAAGGCGTGGATCTGCCGACGCATATCTATACGCCCGGGTTCGCTCCTGAGGATGTGATCGAACGCGGCAGGTCGACGCGGGAGGACGACTACTACGCGCTGGGAAGCCTGCTGATGGCCGGGCTGTTCCCCATGAATGCGATGCTCGTGCTCAATCGCAATGCGCACGAGACCTACCTGCGCGCCCATGCCCGGGATTTCGGTCTGCCCGTCATCATTGCGGACTTGATCCGGGACCTGCTCAGCAGCGAGCCCGCCAATCGTCCGCGTCCGGAGCGCATCATCGAGGTTCTGTCCTACGAGCACGAGCCGGCAGCGCCTGCGATCGGGGCCGCTGAACTCGATGAGATCGATCTTTCAAAGACAGTCGATCGGATTCTGGGCTACATCGAAAGTGTCGCCAGCTTCGAGCGCAAGGATCGTCTCTATCCTGCTGATCCGACGGTGTTCGAGACCAACCCCCTCAGTATCGGCTACGGCGCCTGTGGCGTCGCTCAGGTGATGCACCGTGTCCGCGGGCGGCTCGACGCGTCGGTCATCGGCTGGATCAGAGCACGGGACATCCACGCCGCGAAGTTCTCGCCGGGCCTCTACACAGGCTTGTCAGGAATTGCCTGGTCGCTTCTGGATATGGGCTATGCCGACGACGCGCACCGCGTCATGGCGCTGACCGATCAGCATCATCTGCTACGTCGGTCGCCCAATCTTTTTCATGGCGCGGCCGGTTGGGGCATGGCCCGCCTGCGCTTCTTCATGGAAACCGGCAACCCAGTGCATCTGAACGAGGCGATGAGCGCCGCCGCCTACATCGAGGAGGTCGCACTCGAGGACGGGGAAGGCGGGATTTTCTGGGAGACGCCGGATGGGATCTCCGCGAGCCTCGGCCACGGCGGCGCCGGGGTCAGCCTGTTCCTGCTGTACCTGACGCTGCTGTCGCGGGACGAGTCGTTCGCGGATTTGGGGCGGCGAAGCCTGGAGTGGGTGATCCGTCAGGGGTTTCCGAATCAAGATGGCGGCATGACCTGGAATGCGCGTGATCGCACACCGAGCCATACGCCCTATTGGCGCTGGGGCAGCTCCGGGATCGGACGGGTCCTGCTGCGCTACTGGCACGTGACGGGCGAGGCGAGGTATGCGGACGTACTCGAAGCGATCCATATCGACTGCGATCGAAAGTACACCATCTTCCCGGGCTACTTCTTCGGTACAGCGGGGATTGCCGAGATGTATCTGGACATGGCGCGCTTCGGGCGCTGGGAGGAGATCGCCGAGCGCAGTACACGCAAGCTGCTTTCGGGATGCCTTCTCTTCCCCGTTGAGCGGGCCGGTGGGCTCGCGTTTCCTGGGGAGTCGCTGTCGCGTATCGCATGCGATTTCGGTACAGGCGGCGCGGGCATCGCCGCGGTGATGCATCGTTACACGACGCGCTGCGGCGCCTCGCTCATGCTCGACGACGCGATACCGGGGTGGTCCAAACTGGATCGAAGTGGGGGGCATTGAGCGATGGCGGTCGGACTGACAACGCCTGTGCAAACACGAGCGGATGCCGACGTGCGGGAGGCGTCGCATGTTCAGCGCATCTTCGCGCTGGGGCGCCCGTATCTGGGGCGTATCCTGACCTGCCTGGCCCTGATCGTCGCCGCCTCGACGATCCAGTTGAGTCTCCCGCTGGGTATTCGCTACATCTTCGACCGGATGCTCGTCGAAGGACAGGCATCGGTCATCCATCTGGCCACACTCGCACTGCTTGCTGTCTTCGTACTGCGATCGATCATCAGCTTCTTCGGCCAGTTTCTTCTGCAGGTGACCGGCGATCTTGTGATCGTCGATCTGCGTGCAAAGCTCTTCGAGCAGTTGCATCTGCTGGATCACGCCTTCCACAGTGGTCAGCGGATCGGCGATCTGGTCTCCAGAATCACCAACGATGTCGCCTCGATTCGGAACGTGATCGCCAACCTGTCGATCTCGTTCGCCATCAACATTTTCATGCTGTTGGGGGCGTCAGTGATCATGCTGGCCATGAACTGGCGCCTTGGGCTGGTCGTGCTCGCGGTGACGCCGCTGACCAGCCTGACGACGCGCCTCTTCGGGCCGTACTTCAAGCGCATCTCGACGCGGATCCAGAGCGAGCTTGCGGCGTCAACGGTCATCGCGCAGGAATCCCTGGCCGGGATGGAGGTGATCAAGGGATTCGCGCGCGCGGATCATGAGTTCCGCCGATATCGAAACCGCTTGGCCAGGTTCATGGTGGTGGTGATCAAGGCGAGGCGGCTCGATGCAACGTTCAACGCGATCGTCGCCTTCCTGACCTCGAGCTCGACGATCGTGATCTTCTGGTACGGGGGGCTCCAGGTCATTGAGGGATCGCTCACGGCCGGTGCGCTCGTCGCATTCCTGCTGTACTCGCAGAACATCACCCAGAGCATTTCTTCGATCGCCCAGCATTACGCGGCCTTCAGTCAGGCAATGGGCGCCTCGTCGCGGGTGTTTGAGATCATGGCGATGAGACCGGAGGTCTCGGAGCGCGCAGACGCACGTCCGCTTCACCCCGGCCCGGCACATCTCGATCTGCGGCATGTCGCGTTCGACTATGGCGGCAAAGCGGTGCTCAAGGATGTGAACCTGTCGGTGCAACCGGGGCAGACGGTGGCGCTCGTCGGTGCCAGTGGCGCTGGCAAGTCGACGCTCTTCAAGCTGCTGTCGCGGTTCTACGACCCCACGGCCGGTTCGATCGAGATCAACGGGGTGGACATCCGCGACTACACGCTCAAATCGCTTCGTTCGGCGATCTCGGTGGTGTCCCAGGATGTGTTTCTGTTCGGAGGCAGTGTGCGCGAGAACATTCGCTACGGCCGCCTGGATGCGACGGACGACGAGATCGAGGGGGCGGCGCGCCTGGCGAATGCGCACGAGTTCGTCCAGGCGATGCCCGAGGGCTACGACACGCCGGTGGGCGAGCGTGGCGCACAGCTCAGCGGGGGGCAGCGACAACGGATCTCGATCGCGCGAGCGCTGCTGAAGAACGCACCGATTCTATTGCTCGATGAGGCGACCTCGGCGTTGGATCCAGAATCCGAGCGGCTCGTCCAAGAGGCGATCGAGCGCGTCAGTGCAGATCGCACCACCCTCGTGATCGCGCATCGATCCTCCACCGTGGAGAAGAGCCGGATGGTGTTCCGATTGGACGAAGGGCGTCTGGAGCCTGTCGATCAGCGCCATGCCGCCATATCGAACGTGTCGACGCAGGCCCCGGCGCCCCTCACCTTGTGCTGAGGAGACCGGTTCGTTGTTCGGATGGGTAGGGTATGGACATCAAGAAGCAAAAGCGGGCCTGGTTCACCGGAAAGAGACGCCTTTCGATCCTGCTCGGTGCGACGGCGCTGATCGTCGCCCTCGGGATCGGCTTCGGCGTAGGCGGTGCGGCCCCATCCGCGAAGCGATCTGATCTGTGGATCGACTCTGCGCGTCATGGCGACATGGTGCGGGAGATCCGTGCAACAGGGACGCTCGTGCCGAAGGTCAACCGGTGGATCACCGCGGGGGTCGCCGGCACTGTCCAAGAACTGCTCGTACAGGCGGGCGAGCGGGTCGAGGCCGACACCGTACTCATCCGGCTATCGAATCCCGCCGCGAAGACCGAGTCGGAGCGCGCGAGGGCGGCGCTGGCCGGCGCGCAAGCGGAGGTCGCGGCCAAGCGGGCCGCCCTGGACCTGCAACGACTGGAGCAGAACGCGCTTCTCGCCAAAGCGGAGTCGGCACTGCGTATCACGGAGGCCAAGACCGCCGCACTGACCCGTGCCGAGGAAGCGGGTGTCGTTTCGCGTCTCGAGCTCAATCAGAGCCAGATCACGATGGAGCAGGACAGAAGCCTCGCGGGTGCGGAGCGTGACCGTGTCGCAGCGATGGGGCGAAACGTGGAGGCGCAGATGCGCGCGGTCACGGCGGCACGCGACGAAGCCGAGACCGCATATGAGATCGCGCAACGCGAGGAGCAACAACTGGAGGTGCGGGCCGGTATCGAAGGCATCGTGCAGGAAGTGAGCCCAGAGCTCGGCGAGCAGGTCGAACTGGGCCAACGCCTAGCGCGTGTCGCCAGGCACGACGTGCTGATCGCGCGGCTGCAGGTGCCCGAGGTGCAGGCCAACGATCTCGCGCTCGATCTTCCGGTCCGGATCGAGATGAACGGCGGAGTGCTGGGCGGGCGCATCGCGCGCATCGATCCCGCTGTGCGCGAGGGGCGGGTGGTGATCGATGTCGCCTTCGACGCGCCGCCACCGCCGGGCGCGCGTCCCGACCTGACGGTCGAGGGGCGGATTGTCCTGAACGAGCTGACCGGCGTGACGAGCATCGCGCGCCCGACCGGCGCGCTGCCAGGCGGGGCCGGGTCGCTGTTCGTGCTCAGCAACGGCAGCAATATCGCGCAGCGCAGAAGCGTTCGCTACGGATCGGCCTCCAGCGACCGGATCGAAATCAAGGCCGGGCTGGCGGAAGGGGATCAAGTCATCCTTTCCGATACCGGTCAATGGAACACCTACGACAGCATTCGCGTCGAGTAAGGACTGCACACGCATGGCACAGGAAACCGGATCCAACAGTCGGCCCGTCATTGCGCTACGGGATCTGAGCAAAGTGTTCGACGCAGACGAGGTCGAGACCCATGCTGTGAGTGGCGTGAGCTTCGAGATCAACCGGGGCGAGTTCGTCGCAATCACAGGGCCTTCGGGCTGCGGGAAGTCGACGATGCTTTCGATTCTCGGGTTGATCGATGCGCCGACATCGGGTCGCTACGATCTCGATGGCGAGGATGTCTCGAGCATCGGCCGTGTCCAACGCGCCTCGATTCGGAACCAGCGCATCGGATTCATCTTTCAGGCGTTCAATCTGATCGCCGACCTGACGGTGGAGGAGAACGTGGCATTGCCGCTCACCTATCGCTCCGGCATCGACAAACCGGAGCGGCGCAGACGTGTCGCAGAGGCGCTGGAGCGTGTCGGCATGGGGCACCGGCCCAAGCACTATCCAGGCCAGCTCTCGGGCGGCCAGCAGCAGCGTGTCGCGGTCGCTCGGGCGTTGATCGGGTCGCCTTCGATTCTGCTCGCCGATGAGCCGACGGGCAATCTTGACAGTCAGAACGGGGAATCGGTAATGCAGCTGCTGGACGCATTGCATCGGGACGGGGCGACCATCTGCATGGTCAGCCACGACGCAGCGTTCGCCCAGCGTGCCCAAAAGGTCATCCGCATGCTCGACGGAAAAGTCGTCGCGTGAGCCTGGCTCGGCTCTCGCATTTGCGAGGAGGTCACGTGCAGATCAGTGTGCTGAGCGATGAGGTCTGGCAGACATGGCGGAACCTGTTCCGGCAGCCACGCTATCTCGCGCTTGCGACGATGACGCTCGCGTTGGGGATCGGCGCTGTCCTCGCTGTGTGCGCGCTTTTGTACCAGTCGCTGCTCAAGCCGTTGCCGTTCAGGGATTACGAACGCATCGTCTCGATCGGTATGGATCCTGGTGGGGGCGAACACATCGCATCGCCCGGAATCCTGAACGAGATCGCCGGTATCGACGCCATCGAAGCGATGGGAATCGTCTCGTCCTACACAAGGACGGTAAACCTTGCCGCCGACGAATCTCCGGTGGTTGGCGAGCTTCTCTCGGCGGACCAGGGTTTCATGGAGACACTCGGGGTACGCATGCAGCAAGGGCGCAACTTCACAAAAGAAGAGGATGTCCCCAATGGTCCGCGTGTCGGCCTCATCAGCCACCCCTTCTGGCGTGATCATTTCGGCGCCGCGCCGGATGTCGTCGGCGCGAGCGTGTTCGTGGAAGGGATCAACGTTACGGTCGTGGGGGTGCTGCCCTCGAGCTTCCGATGGATCAACGAGTTCGATCTGATCGTGCCGATGCGGGTCGCACCCGACTCAACCGATCTCGACACCAACCAACACATCGTCGCGCGTCTTCGTCCTGGCACGAGCGCCGAAGCGCTCGGTTCGCAAACGAACGCGAAGGTCCAGGCGATGCTGTCGAGAATGCGCGCCCAGATCGGCGTCGAAGGGTATGACTTCCTCAGTGCGCGGCAGTTCGATGCCAGGCCGATCAGAGATCTCTTCTCCGGCAACAGCCAGTCGACATTGTGGCTGTTCCTGTGCGCCGCGTTGTGCGTGTTGCTGATCGCCTCCATCAACCTGGCCAACCTGGTGCTCCTGCGGGTCGTCGTCCGCAGTCACGACAGCGCGGTGCGGACGTCCCTGGGCGCCACGCCTTTTCGATTGGCGCTTCCGGCGCTGAGCGAAGCGCTGCTGGTCGGTGTGCTCGGCAGCATCGGTGGTGCGCTGCTCGCATGGCTCGGTCTTCGTGCGCTCGGTGCGCTCGCGCCGCCGGAATGGCTGCGCGGGGAGGCGATCACGCTAGAGCCGATACTGTGGGGCGTGGCGCTCGCCTGCGGTGTCGGGGTCGCACTTCTGGTCACGGTCGTCGGCGTATGGCGTGGTCTTTCGGGTGGAGTGAGTCACGAACTCGTCGGCGGTGGCCGCTCGGGACTCAGCCGAGGCGCGGGCCGGCTCGGGCAAGGACTGGTGGTGGCGCAGGTCGCCGTCGCCGTCGTACTGCTTATCGGCGCCGGGCTGTTTGTCCGCAGCCTCTACGAGTTGTCATCGGTGCCGTTGGGATTCCGGTCGGACGGATTGACGACGTTCAGTCTCTCCCCAGTCAAAACGCTCTACACGGACGTGGCCGCGGTCAAGGCGCAGACCGATCAGGTCGTCCGGAAGCTCTCCGAATCGTCCGGCACCGAGGCGGTCGCAGCAGCGAGCCATCTGCCGATCGGGGCGCGGCTCAATCTTCCCATCACACTTGGCGATGGCCGTTCGATACAACCGCAGTTCCGGTTGGTCACGGCCGGCTACTTCGATGTGTTCAGAGTCCCGATCGTATCCGGGCGCGGGATCGGCACAGCGGACAATATGACGGCCGAGCCGGTGGCGGTCGTCAGCAGAGCGTTCGCAGATCAATTCTTCTCCGGCAGCGCTGTGGGGCAGGTCGTCCGGATGGGGCGTGGCGCCGATGTCATCGACCAACTGCGCATCATCGGCATCGCGGACGATGTCCGGGCCTTCGGTCCTGCAGAGGACGCGCCGCCGACGATCTACATCCCCTTGGAGCAAACGTCCGACGCCACGTGGCGCGTGGTCCGCGAGTTCGGCCCACTGCGATATGCAATCCGGATGCAGTCGGGCGGCGGGCTGGGCGAGGCCGGATTGCGGCGGGCGGTCCAGGACGTGTCGCCGACGCAGCCGATCGCGGAGGTCGTGTCGATGGATGCCATCGTGTCCACAATGACTGCGGAAGCGCGATTGCATCTTCTGTTGGTGGGGATCTTCGCCGGGCTGGCGCTCAGCCTGGCGAGTGTCGGCATCTATGCGGTCCTCTCCGTGTCGGTCGCGTCGCGAGAGTTCGAGTTCGGCGTCAGAGCGGCCCTCGGCGCGACGCCGCCAGATCTGATCAGGATGACGCTGCGCGGTGCATTGATCCAGACTGCGGTCGGCATCGCCATAGGCGTCGCCGTGGCGTTGCTGCTCGGGGCCTTCATCAAACGGTTCCTGTTCGGCGTCGCACTCTGGGATCCGGTGGCGCTCTTGGCTGTGCTTCTGGCGTTAGTGGTCGCGAGCCTCCTGGCTGCACTCGGGCCGGCATTGCGCGCAGCACGCGTGGATCCGGCGTACTCGCTGCGGAGTATGTGATCGATTCGAAGCGGGCGTCTCCCGGACCCCATCCGCCTGCCGCTTGGGAAACGATTCAGCGTCCATATTCGGTAACTCCTTGATTTTTCTGTAATTTAATCCGGAATTCGTTTCGGGCTCGGGGACTGGCGGGCGCTTCGGTCCGCGCACCGTTTCGCGAAACCCTTACATCCGCATCGTTACATTGCGGCACTACCTGAATACGATGCGGCGGAACGATGATGCTCGACCCTGATCGATTGGCGGCAGCTGTGGCGCGCTCCGCCAGGCCCGAGCTCGCATTGTGGTGCCACGCATGAGCGCGCCTGCTCCGCCGGAGATCCGGCCGTCGCCGGCGCCCCTGCCGCCCGAACACCCGATCTCCATGCCGGTGCAGTCATTGCGTACCGGGCGGCTGGTCTCGCCCAGCCTGCCCAGCGCGCCGCGCGGGATGGGCTGGCGCCGGGCCGCGGTCGTGGGCGTGACCGGTGGCCTGACCGTGCTGGCCACCTATCAGATCTGGTGGTTGCTGCGGATCGGCGGCATCGATGTGCTCGAGGGCCTGCTGTTGGCGGTGTTCGTACCGCTGTTCGCCTGGATCGCGCAGTCGTTCACCAGTTCGCTGGCGGGCTTTGCGATGGTGCTGCTGCGGCGGCCCGCGCGGCTGGGCATCGACGCCCGGGACCCGTTGCCGGTCCTGGCCTCGCGCACCGCCTTGTTGATGCCGACCTATAACGAGCACCCCGAGCGGCTGTTCGCCGGCGTCCAGGCGATCTGCGAATCCCTGGCCGAGACGGGCCAGGGTGATCGGTTCGATCTGTTCGTCCTCAGCGATACCCGCGACGCGGGCATCCACGCCCGCGAGGTGCAGGCCTTCGCGCGGCTGCGCGCGCTCAATCTCGGCGTCACGCTCTACTACCGGCGTCGGGAGGACAACCGGGAGCGCAAGGCAGGCAACGTCGCCGACTGGGTGCGGCGCTGGGGTGGGGGCTATCCACAGTTTCTGATCCTCGATGCCGACAGCCTGATGACCGGCGACACCCTGGTGCGCCTGGTCGGTGCGATGGAGCGCCACGACGATGTCGCGTTGATCCAGACATTGCCTGTGATCGTCAACGGCACGACGATGTTCGCGCGCATGCAGCAGTTTTCCGGCCGCATGTACGGCCCGGTGATTGCGCAGGGCGTGGCCTGGTGGCACGGCGCGGAAAGCAATTACTGGGGCCACAACGCGATGATCCGCAGCGCCGCGTTTGCCGCGCACGGCGGCCTGCCCGAACTTCATGGCACCACGCCTTTCCGCGGTACCGTGCTCAGCCACGATTTCGTCGAGGCGGCGCTGTTGCGTCGGGGCGGCTGGGCGCTGCACATGGTGCCGACGCTCGAAGGCAGCTACGAGGAAGGGCCGCCGACGCTGACCGACATGCTCATCCGCGATCGCCGCTGGTGTCAGGGCAACCTGCAGCACGGCGGCGTGCTGCCGGCGCGCGGGCTGCACTGGGTGAACCGCTGGCACATGCTGATCGGCATCGGTCATTACCTGACCGCACCGCTGTGGGCGATGCTGATCCTGGTCGGGCTCGCGGTGCCGCTACAGCACGGTATGCCCGGCGAGAATGGCTTTTCGGCGGCGGGCTACTGGATGGCGATCGATGATGGCCGCTTCATGGGCGTGTTCGTGCTGACGATGGTGTTGCTGTTCTCACCGAAGATCTTCGGTTACATCGCGACCTTGAGCGATGCGCGCATGCGCCGTGGCTGCGGCGGGGCGGTGCGCGGGTTCGTCAGTCTTTTGATCGAGAACATCCTGGCCGCGTTGATGGCGCCGGTGACGATGTACGTGCAGTCGCGCGGTGTGGCCGAGGTGCTGGCGGGGCGCGATTCGGGCTGGGACGCCCAGCAGCGCGACGATGGGCGACAGACTTACGGCGAACTGTGGCGCAGCTATCGCGGCACCACGGTGCTCGGCATCGGCATGGGCATCGTCGCCTGGTGGATATCGCCGGGACTGGCGCTGTGGATGTCGCCGATGATCCTCGGCCTGGCCGGCTCGATTCCGATCGTGCGGTTGACCTCGTCGCGGCGGCTGGGCCTGGCGATGCGCCGTGCACGCCTGTTCGCCACGCCCGAGGAGGCCGCGCCGCCTCGCGTGCTGCTGCGTGCCAGCGAACTGCGGGCGCAGGCCGAGGCGCCGGTGGCGCCGCGCGCGGATTGACGCACTGCCGCCTCGGGAGGCAGCGCTTACACTGACGGACGGTCCCCCGACGACATTCGAATGAACGACGACATCGCACTGCTCGACTGCATCGAACGCGAAACCGGGCCTGCGCCCGCGTGGAGCGTGATCTGGCTGCACGGCCTGGGCGCCGATGGCAACGATTTCGCGCCCATCGTGCCCGAGCTGGTCCGACCCGACTGGCCGGCCCTGCGCTTCGTGTTTCCGCATGCGCCGGTGCGCCCAGTGACGATCAACAACGGCGTGCGCATGCGAGCCTGGTACGACATCATCGACGTCGACTTGGGCAATCGCGCCGACGAGGCTGGCGTGCAGACATCGGTGACCCAGGTCGATGCGCTGATCGCACGCGAGGGCGAGCGCGGTGTCCCGCCGGCGCGGGTGATCCTGGCCGGCTTTTCGCAGGGCGGCGCGATCACGCTTGCGGCCGGGCTGCGCCGCGCCGTTCCGCTGGGCGGGCTGGTCGGGCTGTCGACTTATCTGCCCGCCGCCGCCACTGCGCACGACGCCCTGATCCACGGCGCGGTCGCGCAGCCGGTGTTCATGGCGCACGGCACGCAGGACCCGGTGGTGCCGGCGATCGCCGGGCAGCAGAGCGCCGCGCTGCTGCGCCAGTTTGGCTTCGATGTGCATTGGCAGACCTATCCGATGCCGCATTCGGTATGCGCCGAGGAGATCGCCGACCTCGGCGACTGGCTGGGCGCGCGGTTCGCCGGCTGACGGCACGGCACCGCGGGCGCAGGGGCACGCGCCTGATGCGGCGCGAACGGCCCTGCCGCGGCAGGGCGCCGCAGCTGCGGTGGGTCGCCGGCGGGCCGGTCCGCTGGCGTGCGGATGCGCGTCCGGGCACCATCGCAGGACCGGCCCGGTGGCCGGGGCTCGTGCCTTGAGGGGAGCGGAAGACCATGAAGGTCGTGATCGCCGATGACGAGCCGCTCGCCCGCGAGCGGCTGCGAACCCTGCTGGCGCAGGTGCCGGGCGTCGAGGTCGTCGCTGAAGTCGGTGATGGCCGCGCGGCGCTGGATGCCTGCGCGGCGCACGCGCCGGCGCTGGTGCTGCTCGACATCGCGATGCCGGGAATCGATGGCCTGGAGACGGCCCGGCATCTCAATACCTTCGAGCCGCGGCCGGCGGTCGTGTTCTGCACCGCCTATGACGCCCATGCGCTCAAGGCCTTCGAGGCTGCGGCCGTCGACTACCTGGTCAAGCCGGTGCGCGCCGAGCGGTTGCGGGCGGCGATCGAACGCGCCCGTGCGTTCGTCGCGGGGCGCGAGGCCGCATCGGTGGTCGCCGACCGCCAGCGAACCCACTTGTGCGCACGACTGCGCGGCAGCCTCCGGCTGATTCCGGTCGAGGACATCCGCTACCTGCAGGCCGAGGAAAAGTACGTCGTGGTGCATCACGTGCGCGGCGAGGATCTGGTGGAGGAATCGCTCAAGTCGCTGGAGGAGGAGTTTGGCGACCGCTTTGTGCGCATCCACCGCAATTGCCTGGTCGCGCGGCACGAACTGCTGGAATTGCGCCGCGATGCCGAGGGCCATGTCCACGCGGTGCTGCGCCATGCCGAGCATACGCTCGAGGTCAGTCGGCGCTGCGTGCCGCAGTTGCGCGACGCGGTGCGCCAGCTCTAGATCGCCGCGCGGTTCGCGTCCCGGTGGTGGGATCGTCGATAATGCCCGGATGGAACGACTGCGCATCGCCACCCGCAAGAGCCCGCTCGCGTTGTGGCAGAGCGAACACGTTGCCGCGGCTCTGCGCGCGCGTCATCCCGGCCTCGAGGTCGAACTGGTGCCGTTGAGCACACGCGGCGACGAGGTGCTCGACCGCTCGCTGGCTGCGATCGGCGGCAAGGGGCTGTTCCTCAAGGAGCTGGAGATCGCGATGCAGGCCGGCGACGCCGACTGCGCGGTGCATTCGCTCAAGGACGTGCCGATGGAGCTCGAGCCGGGGTTCGCGCTGCCGGCGATCCTGGCGCGCGCCGACCATGCCGATGCGTTCGTCAGCAGTACATTCGCATCGATCGACGCCTTGCCCGAGGGGGCGCGTGTGGGCACCTCGTCATTGCGGCGCCAAGCGCAGCTGCGGGCGCGTCGCCCGGACCTGGAGATTCTGGACCTGCGCGGCAACGTCAACACCCGGCTGGCCAAGCTCGACAGCGGGCAGTACGACGCGATCGTGCTGGCGTGTGCCGGGCTGCAGCGGCTTGGCCTGGACGCCCGCATCCGGGCACGTCTGGATGCGCCCGACTGGCTGCCCGCACCGGCCCAGGGCGCGATCGCGATCGAATGCCGCGACGACACCCCGCAGTTGCAGACCCTGGTGGCCGCGCTCGACCACGGCCCCACGCGCCGCTGCGTCGAGGCCGAGCGTGCGATGAACCGGGCCCTGCACGGCAGCTGCCACGTCCCGGTCGCCGCGTTCGCGCGGTTGGACGACGGCCGGATCCTGCTCGACGGGCTGGTCGGTTCGGCCCTCGATGGCCGTGCGGTCCGGGCCGGCGGCGAGGCGCCGGAAGGCGAGGGCGAGGCGCTGGGATCGGCGGTGGCCGCCCGTCTGCTCGAGGCCGGCGCGGGCGCGTTCCTGCCCGGTTGAGGGCTGCGCGCCCCGGACGCGGCCAGTCAGAACTGGTACTGGACCTTCAGCGAGCTTTCGGTGTCGGTACTGCCGCGGCCGCCGTTGCCCAAGGTGTCGTGGCGCAACTCGAAATCCGAGCGCAACGTCCACTGCGGGAACAACTCGTAGTCGAATGCCAGCGTCTGCCGGAGGAAGGTGTTCTCGCGGCCGGTCTCGACCTGCACTTGCTGGGTGAACGACGCGCGGCGGCCCAGTTCCTGCGACAGCTGGACCTGGCCCCGGGCCACCGGCCCGGGCACCGCGGTGCCGAAGTCGGTGTACGGCTCGATGCGTACGCCGGTGCCGAACTCCAGGCGCAATGAGGTCTCCGGGCTGCGGATTGCCTCGATCCCGTAGCTGGTGTCCCACTTCACGTGATTGCCGCCGGAGCGGAAGCTGTCGCGCTGGGCGAACGGCGAATACAGCGCGATCGCCGGACGGTCAGGCAGGCGGATGACGGGCGGCGCGACGGACTTGGGGCGCACGCCTGGCGCACGCGGGGCCCAGATCCGGCGGCGGGCCGCACTTGCTGTCCATTCGGCATCGGTGCACTTGAGCTGGAAGCACGGCCGGCGCAACGGCACCTGGCGCGTCGCCACGGCGAGCACAGCCGGTTGCTCCGGTGCGGTCGGAAGCGGTTGTGTGTAGATCGGCAGGCCTGCGAAAGCCAGCCACCAGCCAGCGAGCATGACAGCCATTCATGAAATCGGTTCCAGCCGATTATGCCGAGCGCACCCGACGCTTCCAACCCGAGGGTCTTCGATCAGAGGGCCGGGTTCAGCTGCCGGTTCGAAGTCCACGACGGTCAGGCGGCCGGGCCAGACGCGCGATAATGCCCGGTCCGCGCCCAAGGATTTTGCCGTGTCCCAGCCTGCTCTTCCCGACGTCGATGTCGCCGTGATCGGGGGCGGCGCGGCCGGCGCCCTGGTGGCGCTGCACCTGCTCACAACTCCTGACCTGCGCGTGGCGCTGGTGGAACCGCGGCCGGACCTGGCCCAAGGCGTGGCGTATTCGACGCCGCGTGTCGAGCACCTGCTCAATGTGAATGCCGGGCGGATGAGCGCGTTTGACGACCGTCCGGACGACTTCCTGGCGTTCCTGCGCGAGGCGCCAACCACGGCGGCACGCCCTGCCGAGGCGTTGCCGGCGATGTTCGCGCCGCGCCGTGTCTACGGCGACTATCTGCAGGCGCGGCTGGCGGGGGCGCTGCAGTCCGGCGCGCTGATGCGCCTGGTCGAGACCGTCGATGCGGTACGACCAGCCGCGTCCGGCTTCGCGTTGCGGACCGGCGCGGGTACCGAGTTGCGCGCGTGCGCGGTGGTGCTGGCAACGGGCGGGGTGCCCGCCGCGCTGCCGGCGTCCGGCGTCGACGCGGCCGCCCCCGGCATCATCGAGGCCTGGCACTACGCGGCGGTGGCCGCGATCGCGCCGGAGGCCGACGTCGCGATCGTCGGCGCGGGGCTGAGCATGGTCGACGTGCTACTGACGCTGCATGCCAACGGGCATCGCGGCCGGATCACCGCGATCTCGCGCCATGGGCTCCTGCCGTTGGCCCACGCGCCTGGAACGGTGCCGCAGGCCGGTGGCGTCGAACCGCTGCTGCCGTTGGGCGTGCGTGCGCGCATGCGCCTGCTGCGGCGATGGGCTGCCGAGGCGCAGGCCCAGGGCCGGCCCTGGCAGGACGCGCTCGAGCGGCTGCGCCCGCAGGTCCAGGCGCTGTGGCAGGCCTGGCCGCCGGCCGAGCAGGCCCGCTTCCTGCGCCATGCGGTGCGCCACTGGGACATCCACCGGCATCGCATCGCCCCTGAGGTGGCCGCAGTGGTCGAGGCGATGCGTCGCGATGGCCGCTTCTCGCTGCATGCCGGCCGGGTGACGGCGGTGGCGGCGCGCGACGACGGCCGGTGGCAGCTCGACTGGCGGCGCCGTCGGCGCAGCGACCACGAGCGCCTCGTGGTCGATCGCATCGTCAATGCCACCGGGCTCGAGAAACGGCCGACGCAGGTGCCCGGCACCCTGCCGGCGGCGTTGCACGCGCTGGGCCTCGCACGTCCCGGGCCGCACGGCATGGGCATCGACACCGACGCCGCCGGCGGCGTGCGCGATCGTTCGGGGGCGACGGTGCCGGGCCTGTGGACGCTGGGCGTTCCGCGGATTGGCACGCTGTGGGAAAGCATCGCGATGCCCGAGCTGCGCGGCCAGGCCGAGCGCGTCGCCGCTGCGGCGCTCGCTCATGTGCGCGAGGCCAGTGCGCGCGACTGAGTCGCGTGTGTCCGGCTACAGGCAGTCGCGTTGCAGTCGGTGCAGTTCTTCCTCGGCCAGTGCCCGCCCGGCGCCGAGGTCGGCATTGGCGAGGTTGCGGCGGATCTGCGGGCAGGGGTCGGTCGGCCCGCCGCCGAACACCAGCGCGCCGATGCCCTCGACTACGTCCTGCGCCGAGATCGGTTCGCGCATCGCGAAGGTGCCATCGGGACGCGGCGGCGCGCGATGGCGTAGCGGGTCGGGGACGAAGTCGACCGGCGCGGTCTGCGCGCGTGCCCACGCCCGGGCCTGCGCGTGCAACGGTGCCGCCGCGGGGGTGTCGTCGGTGGCGGCGACCGGTGCGATCTCGACCGCGCTCAGGCTGGGCCGCTGTGCCGGTGCGGTCGCGGGCGCGGAACGCACGGACGGTGCTTGCTCTGCGCGGAATGCAGGCGGCGGGGCGATAGCGGGCAGGGGCGGCGGTGCGGGGTCGACCCAGATCACCTGGAGCGGGCGGTCGTCTGCGCGGGGTGGGTAAGGTTCGAGAAGACCGGCCAGCCACCAGGCCAGAACCGCCAGGTGACAGGCCAGCGTGAGCGCTGCGGCGATCCCACCGGTGCGCTCGCGTCTGGGGTGCGTCATGCCGGGCCGTCTCCCTGATCCGCGCGCGAGTCTAGGGCCGACGCGTTAGCGAGCGGTTATCCGCCGCGCCACTGCGCCGCCGGCCGCGACGACGGGCCATAATCGGCCCATGGACCGATACGAACGCATCCTCTCGTTACACCGCATCCTCAAGACCTCGCGCTACCCGGTCACGGTGGCCCGGCTGCAGGACGAACTGGAATGCTCGCGCGCCACCGTCTACCGCGACCTGGCGTTTCTGCGCGATGCGCTGATGGCGCCGGTCGTGGGCGATGGCGATGCGGGCTTCCGCTACGACAGTGCCGAGGGCGACCGCTTCGAGTTGCCGGGCCTGTGGCTGAGTTCGGGCGAACTGCATGCCTTGCTCGCCGCCCAGCAACTGCTCTCGCGCAGCGGCGGCGGCGTGCTGTCGAGCGCGCTGGCGCCGCTGCAGTCCCGGATCGAGAAGCTGCTCGACGAACACTCGGCCGGCAAGCAATGGCCGGTGCAGCGCGTGCGTGTGGTGCCGCATCGCGGCCGGCGCATGGACGAGCATGCGTTCCGCAACGTCTGCTCGGCGGTGCTCGAGCGCAGACAGCTCGCGTTCGAGTACCGCGCCCGCTCGACCGACGAGCGCACCCGCCGCACGGTCTCCCCGCAGCGCATCACCCACTACCGCGACAACTGGTATCTCGATGCCTGGGACCACGATCGCGACGCGCTGCGCAGCTTCTCGGTCGATCGCATCACCAACGCGCGCATGCTGCCCGGGCAGGCGCGCGACATCGAGGACGCCGAACTCGACACCCATCTGGCCGGCAGCTACGGCATCTTCTCCGGTCCGCCCAAGGGCGTGGCGACAATCCTGTTCGAGGCCCGTGCCGCGCGCTGGGTCGCCGACGAGCACTGGCATTCGCAGCAGCAGGGCCGATTCCTGCCCGACGGCCGCTACGAGCTCAAGGTGCCCTACAGCAATGCGCGCGAGCTGCTGATGGACGTGCTGCATTACGGTGCCGATGCGCAGATCGCCGAGCCCGTCGCGCTGCGTGAGCAGGCCCGCTCGCTGCTGGAACTGGCGCTGTCGAAGTACGAGCGCTGATCGGCGCGCCGGTTCGCACGGTCACGCGGTGTCCGGCGCGCGGCCAGCCCATGCTGGCGCCGTCGGCCAGGCACGGCGGCCGTTTCCCGCAGGGGGCGGCACTGGCCCGGCGCGCGGGCAGGGCGCGACACCTCGTGGCCCTTGGTCGTGATGTCGCAGCCCATGAGATGGATGCAACCCAGACTCTCCGCATGGCCCGATCCGGGCGCGCTGGGAGTTCTGTCGCCATGTCGAATGCCTTCGAATCGCCTGCCTCCGATCCCCGTGCCCTCGTCGGCGCCGGCCTGCTCGGCCTGCTGTTTCTGGGCAGCATCGCGCTGCTGTCGTTTCCCGGGCTGCGCAGCGGCGTCGCCGTGGTCGGCTGGCCGCCGCTGTGGCTGGTCGGCATGCCGGCGACCGCCTGGCTCACCTGGTGCGTGCTTCGCCTGCCGCGCCGCCGCAAGCTGGCCTCGTCAGCGGTCTTGCGGCGGCGTCGGCCAGGCCTTGCGCAGGCGGCTCGCCGTCCCGCGCCGCGCCGCCGGGTGGCCATGCCGCTGCGTGCCGCGCTCGCGGCGGCGGGCTGGTTGCCGTTGGGCCGCTGAGGTCGCGCGCCTGGCAGGGGTGACTTTGGTCATGCGGCGGCTGCCGATGCGCGTGCTAGCGTTGGCGGTTATCTGATCCCCGCCCGCCGGAGGCGCCATGTCCCCATTGTCCAAGCTCTGCCTCGCCGCCGGAATCTCCGCCGGCCTTTCGATGGGCACCGCATCCGCCCAGGAGGCCGCCGTGAACGATCCCTACCAGTGGCTCGAAGCCGTCACCGACGATAAGGCCCTCGACTGGGTCCGCACCCAGAACGCCAAGGCCGAGGCCGAGCTCGCCGCCACGCCCGAGTTCAAGCAGCTCGAGTCCGACCTGCTGGCGATCTACGATTCCGACGACAAGATCCCGGTCGCCTACAAGCAGGGTGAGTGGTACTACAACTTCTGGCGCGACCGGAACCACGAGCGCGGCATCTGGCGCCGCACCACGCTCGAGGAATACCGCAAGCCGCAGCCGAAGTGGGAGACCGTGCTTGACCTCGACGCACTCAACAAGGCCGAGGGCGAGAACTGGGTGTGGCACGGCGCCAGCTGCCTGCGTCCGGCCTACACCCGCTGCCTGATCGCGCTCTCGCGCGGCGGCGCCGACGCCGACGTGACGCGCGAGTTCGACCTGTCGACCAAGTCGTGGGTCGACGGCGGCTTCTTCCGCGATGAGGCCAAGGGCGGCCTGAGCTGGATCGACCAGGACAACGTCTACGTCTACACCGATTTCGGCGATGGGTCGCTGACCTCGTCGGGCTACCCGCGCATCGTCAAGCAACTGGCGCGCGGCCAGTCGATGGACCAGGCCACGCTGGTCTACGAGGGCAAGCCGGATGACATGTACATCGCTGCGATGCGCGACGACACGCCGGGCTTCGAACGCGACTTCGTCAGCCGCACGTTGGCCTTCTACAACGATGAGCTCTATCTGCGCGGCGCCAATGGTCAGCTGACCAAGGTCGACGCGCCGAACTCGGCCAACAAGTCGGTCCACCACGACTGGCTGATGCTGGAACTGCGCGAAGCCTGGAACGTCGGCGGTCGCAACTATCCGGCAGGCTCGCTGCTGGTGACGAAGTTCGACGACTTCATGGCCGGCAAGCGCGAGTTCGAAGTGCTGTTTGAGCCCACCGAGACGACCTCGCTCGCCGGTGCGACCTGGACCCAGCATCATCTCGTGCTCAACGTGCTCGAAGACGTCAAGAACACGCTCACGGTGCTGACCCCGGGCGCCGACGGCTGGGCGCGCAGCGCGCTGGCCGGCGTGCCCGAGCTGGGCACGGTCGCGGTCACCGCGGTGGACAGCGACGAGTCCGATGCGGTGTGGATGACGGTCACCGACTACCTCACGCCGAGCACGCTACTGCTCGCCGAGGTCGGCAGCGACCAGGCGCCGGAAACGCTGAAGACGATGCCGGCCTTCTTCGACGCCAGCACCCACGAGGTCGAACAGCACTTCGCCACGTCCAAGGACGGCACCCGCGTGCCGTACTTCCTGGTGCGCCCGAAGAACATGCAGTTCGACGGCAGCAATCCGACGCTGCTCTACGGCTACGGCGGCTTCGAGATCTCGCTCACTCCGGGCTACTCGGGCGGCGTGGGCAAGGGCTGGCTGGAGAAGGGCGGCGTCTACGCGGTCGCCAACATCCGTGGCGGCGGTGAGTACGGCCCGCGCTGGCACCAGGCCGCGCTCAAGCAGAATCGCCACAAGGCCTACGAGGACTTCGCGGCGGTCGCGCAGGACATGATCGACCGCAAGATCACCTCGCCGGCGCATCTGGGCATCCGCGGCGGCAGCAATGGCGGCCTGCTCACCGGCAACATGCTCACCCAGTACCCGGAGCTGTTCGGCGCGGTGGTGATCCAGGTCCCGCTGCTCGACATGCGGCGCTATCACCAGCTGCTCGCCGGCGCCTCGTGGATGGCCGAGTACGGCAATCCGGACAAGCCGGAGGAGTGGGAATTCATCCGCACCTTCTCGCCGTATCACCTGTTCGACCCGGCCAAGGACTATCCGCCGACGCTGATCCTGACCTCCACGCGCGACGACCGCGTGCACCCCGGCCACGCCCGCAAGATGATGGCCAGGATGTCGGAGGCCGGGAAGGACGTGCGCTACTACGAGAACATCGAGGGTGGCCACGGCGGCGCGGCGAACAATCGCCAGCAGGCCCACATGGACGCCCTCTACCTGACGTTCCTGTGGCAGCAACTGGCCAAGTGACTGCCTCCTGCACCGGCCGCTTTCGCGGCCGGTGTGCCTTTTGGCGTTGCATCGGAAGCGAGTGGACCCACCTATGAAGACACCTTTCCCACGCGCGGCTGCCTTGCTGGCTGCGCCGATCCTGACGAGCCTGAGCCTGATGAGCGTTTCTCCCGCCACCAACGCCACCAACGCCGCCGCGCCGGTCCCGCCCGATGCCGAGCAGCGCCCGCATACCGTCAAGGCCCCGCACGGTGCCACGCGCGAGGATGTCTACTACTGGCTGCGTGACGACAAGCGCGAGGACCCGGCGATGCTGGCGTATCTCAACGCCGAGAACGCCTACGCCGATGCGATGCTCGCGCCGCTCAAGCCGCTCGAGGACCGTCTCTATGACGAGATCGTCGGTCGGATCCAGCAGGACGACAGCTCGGTGCCGTACCGCGACCGCGGCTTCTGGTACTACGCGCGCTTCGAGACCGGCAAGGATTATCCGGTGCATGCGCGCCGCGCGGACGGCCCCGGGGTCGATGCGCTGTCGATCCAGGCCGCGAACGCCAAGGGCGACTTCGCCGGCGAGCAGGTGATGCTCGACGTCAACCAGCTCGCCGAGGGCAAGGACTACTACGCGGTCGGCGACTGGGACGTGACCCGCGACAACCGCATCCTGGCCTACGCCGACGACACCAACGGCCGGCGCCAGTACACGGTGCGCTTCAAGAATCTGGAGACCGGCGAGGTCTACCCCGAGACCATTCCCGGCGTGTCGGCGAATCTGGTCTGGGCCGATGACGGCAAGACCCTGTTCTACGTCGAGAACGATCCCGAGACCTTGCTGACCGTGCGGGTGAAAAAGCACGTGCTCGGCACGCCGGTCGCCGACGACGTGCTGGTCTACGAGGAAAAGGACGACAGCTTCTACATGGGCATCGATCGCACCCGCGACGACCGCTTCATCGTCATCGGCCTGGGCAGCACCGTGTCGAGCGAACTGCGCTACGCCCCGGCCGACAATCCCGAGACGTTCACCGTACTCGCCCCGCGTGCGCGCGATGTCGAATACGACGCCGATCATCACGGCGGCCGCTGGGTGATCCGCACCAATGCTGACAAGGCCACGAACTTCAAGCTCGTCACCGCGCCCAGTGATGCGACCTCGCGTCGGCAGTGGACCGACCTGGTGCCGCACCGCGACGATGTGTACATCGAAGGCTACGAACTGTTCGACGGCTTCACCGCCATCGAGGAACGCGCGCAGGCGCTGACCCGCGTGCGCGTGCTCAAGGCCGACGGCAACGACACGTTCGTGCAGGCCGACGAGCCCGCCTACGCGATGGGCCTGTCGATCAATTCCGAGCCCGACACCGACTGGCTGCGTTACAGCTACACCTCGCTGACCACGCCTGCGACGACGTTCGAGGTCAACACGCGTACCGGCGAGCGCCGCCAGCTCAAGCAGCAGGCGGTGATCGGTTACGACCCGGCCAACTACGTCACCGAGCGGGTGTGGACGACCGCGCGCGACGGCCAGCGCATCCCGGTGTCGCTGGTCTACCGCAAGGGCTTCGAGAAGGACGGCACCGCCGCAATGCTGCAGTACGGCTACGGCAGCTACGGCGCCTCGATGGATCCAGGCTTCAGCGTGACCAATGTCAGCCTGCTCGACCGCGGCATGGTCTATGCGATCGCGCACATCCGCGGCGGCGAGGAAATGGGCCGCGCCTGGTACGACGATGGCAAGCTGCTCAACAAGGTCAACACCTTCACCGACTTCATCGACGTCACCGACGACCTGGTCAAGCGCGGCTATGCGGCGCCCGATCGCGTCGCCGCCTACGGTGGCAGCGCCGGCGGCCTGCTGATGGGGGCGATCTCGAACATGGCGCCCGAGAAGTACCGGGTGATCCTGTCGCAGGTGCCGTTCGTCGACGTGGTCACGACGATGCTCGACCCGAGTATCCCGTTGACCACCAACGAGTACGACGAATGGGGCAACCCGGAGGACAAGCGCTACTACGACTACATCCTCGGCTACTCGCCCTACGACAACCTCGACGCCAAGGCCTACCCGGCGATGTTCGTCGGCACCGGGCTGTGGGACTCGCAGGTCCAGTACTGGGAGCCGGCGAAGTACGTGGCGCGGTTGCGCGACGTCAACACCAGCACGCATCCGGTGGTGTTCCGCACCAACATGGAAGCCGGCCACGGCGGCAAGTCGGGCCGTTTCCGCCGCTACCGCGAGTCGGCCGAGATGTACGCGTTCATGCTCGACCAGTTGGGCCTGCGCGAGACCCCGGCGGCCTCCGTCGCCCACTGAGGCGAGGGTGGTGGCCCGTTGACGCGGGCCGCCGCGCGTTGCAGAATGCGCGGCTCGTCGCGAACGCGACGGCGCCCGATGGCTATGTAGCTCAGCCGGTTAGAGCACAGCACTCATAATGCTGGGGTCGGTGGTTCGAGTCCACCCATAGCCACCAATTGACGGTTTCAGCAAGTCCCAAGAAGGCCGATAAGCCCCTGATTTAGCGAGGCTTCCGGCCTTTTTCATGTCCCAAGCTGTCCCATTAGTCCCTTGGCAGCCTGACGAATAGTCGGTATCACTGTCGGTATCTCGCGCCGCCCGTAGGTGCGTACCGACTAAGGGGATACCGACAGTGGCACTTACCGACACAGCGATCCGCAACGCCAAGCCCGGCCCCAAGCCGGTGAAGCTGAAAGACGGCGACAGGGCGCGACGTGACGGCGGCGGCCTCTACGTGCTGGTGCAGCCGGGCGGCTCCAAGTTGTTCCGCATGGACTACCGCAGGCCGGTTACCAAGAAACCCAACACGCTTAGCTTGGGTGCCTATCCTGCGGTGACACTGGCGGAGGCCCGCAAGCGTCGCGACGAGTGCCGGGCGCTGCTGGCGCAGGGCATCGACCCTAGCGAGAACCGAAAAGCCGCCAAGGCGGCAGGCGCGGAGCGTGCGGCTAATAGCTTCGAGGTCATCGCACGCGAATGGCTGGCCTTGCAGGCGCCGGCATGGGTGGCGAGCCATCACGACAAACAGGTATCGCGCCTGACCAATCACGCCTTTCCGTGGATCGGTGGCAAGCCCATCGCAGGCGTCGGGGTGGCGGACCTCCGTCCCATCCTCGACCGCATGACCAAGGCCGGACACAGCGAGCAGGCGCACCGTGTCATGGCCGCTGTCAGCAGCGTCTTCAAGTACGCCATCGCTACCGAGCGCGCCGAGCGGAATCCCGCGGCTGACCTTGGCGCCGCCATGCCGCCCCGCAGGAAGCGCAGGTTTGCCACCGTCACCGATCCGCAGGCCGTGGGCTCTCTGCTGCGCGCGATGGATGGCTACCGCGGCGAGGCGGTCACCGTTGCTGCCTTGAAGATGGCGTCGCTGACCTTCGTGCGTCCTGGCGAACTGCGGGCGGCACGATGGGAGGAATTCGACCTCGACCACCGCGAAGGTGCCCGCTGGGTTATCCCGGCAGCACGCAGGAAGCTGCGCAAGGCCGCCAAGGAAGACGCCTCGACCGAACCGCATGTTGTCCCCCTGTCATCGCAGGCGGTCGCCATCCTGCGCGACCTGCGGCCACTGACGGGGCGTCGTGAATACGTGTTCCCCGGCGTGCGTGATCCCAAGCGGCCGATGTCCGAGAACACCATTAATGCCGCTCTGCGGAACCTTGGATTCACTGGGGACACCATCGTCGGCCACGGGTTCCGGCACATGGCATCCACGTTGCTCAACGAGTTGGGATTCAACCCTGACGCCATCGAGCGCCAGCTATCGCACAAGGGGCAGGGCGTCCGCGCGGTCTACAACCTCGCCAAACACCTGCCCGAGCGGCAGCGGATGATGCAGGAATGGGCGGACTACCTCGACGCGCTGCGCGCGGATACGGGCGGTGTCGTGGTGTCGTTTCAGGCGCGGGCGGCATGAGTCATAAATGGCGCTCCGGGTCAGCGCAGTGCATGAAAAGGGCGCCAAACGGCGCCCCTCATTCACATGCTGGCAACGCGAACCGCGACAAGTAGGACTTGCGCGCCGATTACGCCCAAGTACAAAAGTCCCTGTGGCTTCCTGCCTTTCGCGAAGTTGTAGATAGCCAACCCTAGCGGCGCAATTGGCGTGAGGAAAAAACTCACTACAGCCATCAGCCAGTCGCCACCCGAAAGCGTATCGGCCCGCGCTGTCTCCACGACTTCATTCATTACTCACCCTCCGTGTGTGGTCGCGCATTGTGCGCACTCATGCGAGAGAAGCAAGAAGATTGAATGCCAGACGCAACAAGGGCGCCCAAGCGGCGCCCCTTCCTGCGCTCTCCCCGTGGCAGGCGGTGACGCTGCACCGTGCTAGGAGGCGAGCGGCTGCGCCTCTTGCAGCTCCAAGCAGGCACAGCCGGCCGGCTCCGAACCTATACCGCCTCCAAGGCCACCAGCGGGCCACGCAAGCCGCACGAGCGAGCGACCTGCAGATAAGAACCGCCAAGACCCACGCAGAGCCACCCGAGGCCCTCGTAATCGATCCAGAAACCCCGCTGGTGATCGGCGGCGTGGTGCAGCGAGACCTCGATAGAGGTCAGCGGAATGCGGAGCGTCAGGCGGTGCAGAAGTGACATCGGGTTTCCTTGGATGATTGGTCTCGTCTCCGCGGTCATCTGTCGTTTTCGACCGCGGCGTGGCGCCAAGGAAACGCACGCGATACCAGCCCGTCAACGATTCTTTGTCATCCAGAAGTGGCCTCGAATCCACCTTCGGAACACATGCCCAAACCGCATCGGCTTGACCTCGACGGCACTGCGGCAATGGCGGCGGATCGCGCGCATGGCCGTCCGTTCCTTAGTTGGAATCCATGCCAAAACCGGAAGCGCGCACGCGGTCACTTCCAATGCGGAAATGCGCAGTGGTGGGCCGCGAGAGCGGCGCGCGTCACTTGGGCGTCAGTCGCGGGCGATATAACCCGCGGTCTTGTAGGAAAGACCGCCGAGGGCCTCGCCGAATATATGTCGGGGTCTAGAGGGAGTACGCCGCCGAACCTGTGGGACACTGGCAGCGACACCACAGCCGCACGAGGCCCGATCCATGACCACCAACCGCGGCCGAAGGGCGAACGATCTGATCGCATTGCAGGCCGAGGCAATCCATAGCCTGACTCAGGAATCCATCCGGCTCGCCGGGCGGTCGCAATGGGTACCCCTGCTGCAAGTCGCCGCGGTGTTCGCTGTGGCTGCATTGGTCGTGGTGCTGTGGCCGACCTGACGAAGGCGGTCCGCCGCCGCGAACACGATATCGACATGATCGACGACGATTGATATAAGCCGCCCTCTAAAGGAAAGAGCCGACACGTTCGGCGAAGTTCTGCTGATCGCCGTTCCTTGCAGACGGTTTCGCCGCGGAGACCATCCAAAGGGATTGACACCGCATGCGATTAGTGAAATCGCGTATGCGCGGTTTTTGATCTTTAAGTATCTTTAAGTGCACTGAAAGTGTTCTTACTAGTTAACCTCCACGTGTTCCACTGAAAGACACTTCAGGTGCACACCCGGTCACCTTTGGCGTACCTCCGGTACCGGCCGCAAGTGCAATCCGTCGCGGTGAATCCTGCCCGCCGATGCGTTGGTCTCCCGCCTTCATGGTCTCGGCCCAAGGCGACCGCGTGAAGCGTCCGTAGCGGCGCACCAGTCCGCCACTGTGACAACCCCCCCCGACTCACACCCTGCGCGCCCCGCAGCGGGCCGCTTGTGCGCTCCTAGCGCCACGCCCGACTGCCTCACGCCGCCGCGCTCAACCCCAGCACACGGACTGCCCCATCGGGCGGCTTTGCTGTGTCCGCATTTCCGCGCCGACATGGGCGCACGCACAACCGCAATCGACCCATCGCCTGCCAAGCGAGCAGGCCGCGGCGGCATCCACTCACGCCACACAGGAGCAACCGCGATGGCACGCCAGAACCCCCGCCGCATCTCGCAACGACTGTCCGTCAACACCGAAGGCACCATGACCCGCCTCGCGATCCACAACACCGCGAACGACTCGCACCGCGGCTTCAGTCAAGCCACGCAGAACGTGATTGCACGCATCGGCGGTCTCGCGCAGGGCATCGTGCAGGACCGCACTGCACGCAAGTACGACACCGACAGGACCGAAGGCGCCCGCTTGCGCACCGCGGAGACACTTGCAGGCACCGCAGCGCGCGACGATGGCGGCCCTGCGGACTACTCGACTGCGTTCCGTCGCGGCTACTTCCTGACCGAGGCGGCCAACAAGATCGCCGACAAGCGGCGCGAGCTGCACAAGACGCTTGCGGCAATGGAGCCGGGAGACGACCCGCATCCAATCGTCAATGACGCGCTGTCCGAATTGGTCCATGGTCGTGAGTTCCAAGACCCCCGCGTCATGGAACAGATCACCCCGGCAGTGAATCGCCTTCGCGACGAGGCGCTGACCGCGCACCAGAAATACGAGATGGCGGAAGTCCTGACCCGTCAGACCGAGAATCTGACGCAGCTTGCGCGACTGGGAATCCAAGACGGCTCACTGCGCAATGACGCAGGACTGTCGGCGTTCTACGAGACCGTCGGCGGCGAGCAATACGCCTACCTCTCCCGCGACGATGCCAACGACATCCTGTCGGCCGCGCTGGTCGACCTCATGGAGACCGGCGAGGTAGACCCGGACGATATGACGACATGGCTGCAGGAGACCCGCGCAGGGAACAACGGGCCACTTTGGGATCGCCGCAACGCCAACGGTGCCGTTTGGTCTGATCGCTTCACGACTGCACAGGAGGCGGGCCAGCGTGTCCGCGCGCGCGCGAAGGCCGAGGCAGTCGCCCGCGTGCAGGCCGATGCGGAGATCCGGTTGCAGCGCGCGGCCTTCGGTGGGCGACTTGGCGAGACGCAGATCAACGAAATGGCGGACACCTTGGAACTGTCAGGCTCCGACCGACTGCAATTTGTCCGCCACTGGGGCACTCGCAATGAGGCGGGCATCCGCCGAATGGAAGAACGCGCGGCAGCGGCATCCCGGAAGGTCGACGTGCTGGGCGCGGTCTTGTCCGGCAACGCACATGCGTTCACCACGACGGAGTTGCGCAAGGAGGCCGAGGCGCTATGGCAGGAGGCCGCCACAGCCGAGAACAAGGAGCGCATGGAACAGGTCATTCGCGTATTCGCTGACGCAGGCGTGGAGGTGCCACAGGTACGCGACCTTCTGAACCGGCCCATCGCGGGGAACATGAGTCAGAACTATGACCTCTACCGTCAGCTTGCGGACATCGACCCTGTGCTGGTCGACCGCTATGTCATGGATACAAACGCCGTCCTTTACAGGCAGCACCACGACAACGTGACGCAGTACGGGATGACAGCCGCCGAGTCACTGCGGTCCCTCCCGACGGGTGCAACCAAAGACACTCGGCCGGCCGTCGAGGCTCGTATAGGCCGCGCCCTCGCTGACCATCGACGGACGGATGCCGAGTTCGACAAGCGCCCACAGGCCGAGCAGCAACGCATCATCCAGCGCGCCATGACGCTTGCCCGAGAACTTCCCGATGCCGACCCTGCGCGTGTCATCCAGCAAGCACAGCGACGCATCGCGCGCGACACCGTGGAGGTCAACGGCCGCCGCGTGCCCCGTGCAGGCATCTCCGATGCGGACCTGCCGGCGGTTAATGAGTTCTTGAAGCGCGTCGAACGGGATGCCGTCGAGGCCGGACGCATTGACCCGGCATTGAGGGGCACGCTGTCTGTCACGCAGGCACCCGGCGGCGATCCGGGGGACTTCGTGGTGACCACGGCGCATGGCTTCCCGGTCGTCCATCCAAACGGCCGCGACTACGTGAGCTTCAATGCCCGCGAGCTGTCAGCGGCAAAGCACGAGTTCGATACCGCGGCCATGCTCGACCAAGTGCAAGCCGGCCAACTTGCGACCCGTGACCGCGTGCGGAATCAGCCCTTCATGGGAACAGACCCGCAGGCGGCCGCAGCGGCGCGCGTCAGCCGCGGCACCGGCCCGATACCTGGCGCTGCTCCACCGCAACCCGCGGCGAATCTCGGTCTTGGGTCGAAGCGCCCCGGCGACACCGAGGGTCAGCGAACTTTCGTGGATTACCTGATCGAACAGAAGCGCGGCCGCTAGGCCCCGCGTCACCCAACGTCGCACCCGCGACAACTTCCCACTCTCGCCAGCCACGCGGGAGGAACCCTAACCGCACAGACAGCCCGTCCCGGTCACCCGACTGGGGCGCGCTTTCGCGTGCCTGAAATCTGGAGCTACCAATGCGCACACCACGCACCCCCGAACGATTCACCGACGAGACCGGCGCCGAGCTGGTCCGCGTCTCGCTCGCCAAGGATGCAGGCGTCGCCACCGTTGACGCTGACGACTATGACCGCCTGATCGCACAGGGCTTGCCGTCGCAGTGGTCCCTCAACCGCAACGCCAACACCGGCCCCGGCTACGTCAAAGCAGGCGTGAGCCGCGACAACAGCCGCGTGATCGCGCGTGCCATCGTCGGCGCCGGCCCTAAGATGCAAGTGAGCTACCGCGACCGTGACCGCCTCAACCTGCGCCGGGAAAACCTGCGGGTCACCTTCGGCGGCCGAGGGCGTTACGACGTGTGTTCGCAGTTGGAGCGTGCGCAGAAGATCGCCGCTTGGCTGGAGGGTGGGAAGCCCTGCGAAGACGCGAGCGCGCCCACTCCCCACACCGTTGCGGCAGTTCCGGCGTGACCGCCCTGCGGTCGGCCTACGCGGCCACGTAGACGAGCACGACGGCGCGCTGTGGGTGTCCATCGATAGTCCCGCCGAGCGCGGCACAGGGCTGGTCGCGCACTGGCCTGACGGTCCCGCATCCGCCACGGTCCACTGTGACGGTCCCAGCGGGCACCGTCGGCGGGTCATCCAGTTTCCGGAAGGGTTCACCACGGGCGCGCCTGCGGTTGCGCTGATCGCCGGCACAAGGACACGCTTAGCGATCCGCAGGGGCACTGACAGTGTTCCGCGTCGGGTCGGAAATATCTGACGCAGATTTTCGTTGGGGTATCTGACTCCGAGGAATCGCGCGACTACCCCCCCTACCCCCGGCCGCTCTCACAAGCCGACCCGCGAAGGCATCGCCCGTCGCGTTCTTCCCTCACTCGATTGACAGCCCGCCCGGAGAACACGCGCGGCGGGCCTTCGTCATGCCTATAGGAATCACCATGCACGACCAGAACACCAACGCCGCACCGCCGTCACGCATGATGCGTCTGCCAGAAGTGAAGCGCCTGACCGGATTGAGCCGCAGCACGATCTACCGACTGGGCGGGACCGGTGGATTCCCGCGTCGTGTCAAACTGTCGGAACGCACCGCGGCATGGCCGGAAGCGGCGGTGATGGACTGGCTCGCCGCACGCTGCGCGGCATAGCAGCGGTTCGGTTTGTCAGTACGATAGTCGGTATCAAATTCGTTGCGTGTCGATCAATCCAACGCAGATCAATACCTTGCGGCCTCTATTACGGGGCACCCATACCATCGGCGCTGCTTCGAAAACCCGCCGCCCGGCGGGTTTTTGCTGTCTGCGATCTGCCCGCCACCGCGTGCGCCATCGGCGCGCGGCCGCATGCCTGCGTCCTTCGTCTGCGGTGCCCAGGCGCGGGGCCGGCTGCGCCATGCGAGCGCCGCGGTCGCGCCTGACAACTGCGCTCCGGGGCACGGGTCGCTGCCGTGGCGGCTCGACGCTTGCAGTCTCCCGCCCGAGACCCCGCACCCCGACCTGAACGCCGCCATGCAAGGCCACCGCGGGCATGGCGCGTACCGAGGCTGCGACCGCTTGTCGCCCCGTCGGCGCCGTGGCAGAGTCGAGCACAGTGACGCTACGTCAATCGCATTAGGAGTCCGCATCGTGATCGATCCGGACGGGTTCAGGCCCAATGTCGGCATCGTGCTGATGCACCCGGACGGGCGCGTGTTCTGGGCGCGTCGGGTGCGTCGCGACGGGTGGCAGTTCCCGCAAGGCGGGATGAATACCGACGAGACGCCGCTCGAGGCCATGTATCGCGAGCTGCGCGAGGAAACCGGGTTGCTGCCCGAGCATGTTTCCGTGCTCGGCGCCACGCCCGGTTGGCTGCGCTATCGCCTGCCGCAGCGGGCGATCCGCCGCAACGATCGCATCGTCTGCATCGGACAGAAGCAGGTCTGGTTCCTGCTGCAGTTTGTCGGTGAGGAGACCCATCTGCGGCTCGACCTGTCGGACAAGCCCGAGTTCGACCACTGGCGCTGGGTGGACTTCTGGTACCCGCTCGACCATGTGGTGGTGTTCAAACGTGGGGTCTATGTCAGTGCGCTGCGGCATCTGGCGCCCTACGCGCGCAAGGTCGCCGGAAACCAGGCGATTCCGCAGGCCGCGGTCGAGCGCGCCCGGGGGCGGCGGCCGCAGCGGCGCGCGCGTCGCCCCGAAGCGCTGCGCAACCGCGATTCCGACGGGCACAGCTGAACGTTTCTCATTTGACAGTGATTCTCGTTTATGGCCGAATAGGGGTCCCAGCCCCGGCCAGGACCGCAGCCTTGTTCGTCTGCATCTGCAACGGCGTCACCGACACCCAGATCCGCCAAGCCGCCGCGCACGGCTGCCGCGAAGTGTCCGAGCTGACGATGCGCACCGGCTGCGGCGCCACCTGCGGCAGCTGCACCGACATGGCCGCCAGCCTGCTCGACGAGTACCACGCGGCGCGCGCGCCGACGCTCGAACTGCCGCTGATCGCCTCGGCCGCCTGACGCGCCTACGTCGTTCCATTCGACACGAAGGAATGCGCACGATTCGCGTTCCTTCATCGTCGTGCGCGTCCGGCTAGAGTGGCGCCTTTCCCACCGACAGGACGCACCGCGATGAAGGGCGACGCGCAGGTCATCCGCTACCTCAACCAGGCGCTGTACAACGAGCTCACGGCGATCAACCAGTACTTCCTGCACGCCAAGATGCTCAAGCACTGGGGCCTGGAGGCGCTGGGCAAGCATGAGTACAAGGAATCGATCGAGGAGATGAAGCACGCCGACGCGTTGTCGGAGCGCATCCTGTTCCTCGAAGGGCTGCCGAACTTCCAGGCGTTGGGCAAGCTGCGCATCGGCGAGACGCCGCGCGAGATGCTCGAATGCGACCTCGCCTTGGAGATGGACGGTCTGCCGGTGCTGCGCGAGGCGATCGCGCATTGTGAGCAGGTCGGCGATTTCGTCAGCCGCAAGCTGCTGGCCGATATCCTCGAGAACGAAGAGGAACACGTCGACTGGCTGGAAACGCAGCTCGACCTGATCACCCGCGTTGGCGAAGAGAACTATCTGCAAAGCCAGATGGGCGACGACTGATCGCCGCGCCGATCAGCTGGCGGCCGGCACCCGTGCCAGCAGTGCCTGCCGCGCGTGTGCGAATGCCGCATCCAGTCGCCGGGCCGCGTCTTCGGCATTGCTGAGCGTTCCCGCTCGCGCCGCCGCCTCGATCCGTTTCGCCTCGGTCGACAGGGCCAGCGCGCCGAGATTGGCGCTCGAGGACTTGAGCGAATGCGCAGCTTCGCGCATCGCGCTCTGGTCGCCCACCGCGGCCGCGGCATTGAAGTTGGCGAGCAGGCGCGGGGTGTCGTCGAGGAACACCGCCACCAGCCGGTCGACATCGTCCCCGAGCAGGTCGCGCAGATCGTCGAGCACCTCGCCATCGAGCACCGCGCCATCGAGCACATTCGGCCCCGGCGCATCCGGTAATGCCGGCGCGGACGGGGCGGTGGGCGAGGCGGTCACTGGCGTGTCGGTCTGCGTCTCGGCTTCATTGGTGGCCGGCATCATCCCGCCGGCAGCGCCCGTCGCCGTCCGCGCGTCTGCCGACCACCAGCGCTCCAGGCAACGCGCCAGTTCGCTGCGCGTGACCGGCTTGGCCAGATAATCGTCCATGCCGGCATCCAGGCACTTCTGCCGATCACCGGCCATCGCATTGGCGGTCATCGCGACGATCGGCAGGCGGCGCCCGATGCCGGAGGCGGCCTCGCGCTCGCGCTCGCGCCAACGCCGGGTCGCCGCGTAGCCATCCAGCACCGGCATCTGGCAATCCATCAGCACGATGTCGTAGGCGCCGTCGGCGAGCTTGTCCAGCGCGATCTCGCCGTTGCCGGCGGTCTCGCATTGCAGGCCCAGTACGTGCAGCAAGCGCTGCCCGACCATCTGGTTGACTGGGTTGTCCTCGACCAGCAGCACCCGCGGCGTCAGCGCAGTGCCGCCCAGCGGCGCGGAGGCCGCGAGCGATCGCGCGCTGGGCGTCGCGGCGCGTGGGGGCGGCATCGGTACGGGTTGCGCGGCGTCCGATGCCTCACCGAACACCGCCTCTCCCAGCACCGTCTCGCCCAACACCGCCTCGCGCAGGCGCACATCCGGAGCTTGCCGGTGGAGCACGATGGCCTCGTCGTCCGGACCGTCGACCGGCTCGTCGCCCTGCAGACAGACCAGCCGCGGTTGCCCGTAGTCGGCGTGCCGGGCGAGATTGCGGCGCAGCGCGACGCCGCCATCGCGCAGTCCGGCCAGGTCGGCGACGACGATCGTCCAGGCCGCGGACGGGCTGGCCCCCGCGCTCTGGCGCAGCAGATCGAGCGCTTCGTGCGTGGTCTCGACCGCCTGCATGCGCAGGCCCCAGTCCGACAACAGCATCGACAGGCGGGCGCGCAGGCGCGCATCGGCGGTCAGCAGCAGTGCGGCCCCCGGCCCGGACGCGCCAGCGCCCGATTGCAGGTCGCCGCGGGCCTTGCGCAGCGGAATCTCGAACCAGAACGTCGAGCCCGCGCCTGCCGCGGAGATGACGCCGATGCTGCCGTCCATGAGTTCGACGATCCGCCGCGAAATCGCCAGGCCCAGTCCGGTGCCACCGTAGAGCCGCGTCGTCGAGGCGTCGGCCTGGCTGAAGGCCTGGAACAGCCGTGATTGGCTTTGCGCCGCAATGCCGATGCCGGTATCGCGGACCTCGAAGCGCAGCCGGTGGTGCGTGGCGGTTTCGCCCAGTCGTTGCACGTCGACGGTGATGCCGCCGCGTTCGGTGAACTTCACCGCATTGCTGAGCAGGTTGCTCAGAATCTGGCGCAGCCGGACCGGGTCGCCGCACACCGCCAGCCGCACGGCCGGATCGATCTGCAACTGCATGCGCAGCCCCTTGGCCTGCGCCTGGCGGTCCATCGGCTGGATCACGCTCTGCAGCAGCTCGCGCAGGTTGAAGCCGGTGACCTCCAGGTCGAGTCGATCGGACTCGAGCTTGGAGTAGTCGAGGATGTCGTCGACGATGCGTTGCATCTGCTGCGCCGACAGGTAGGCGGTGCGGACCAGTTCGAGGTGGTCGGCCGGCAACGGCGCGTGCAGCAGCAGGTCGAGCATCGGGGTGATGCCGTTGAGCGGCGTTCGGATCTCGTGGCTCATCGTGGCCAGGAACTCGCCCTTGGCCAGCACCGCCGATTCGGCTGCGGTCTTGGCCTGGCGCAGTTGCTGCTCCAGATGCGTGTGCGCATCGAGCTCGCGTTGCAACTGTTCGCAGTCCTGGGCGGCGCGGCGCGCCTGGGCCTGCGTGTCTTCGAGCGCCTGTTGCTGCGCGCGCAGCGGCACGCCGAGTGCCCACACCGCCCCCGCGGCCGCGGCCGCCAGCACGGCGGCCACGAGCGACCACGGGCCCGGGACCGCAAGCGCCTGCAACGACGCAGCCACCGCCGCCGCGATCGCGGCCAGGAGTGCGCCACGGCGCAAGGCGGAGGTCGACATCGCGCTACAGCACCGAGTGGTGGAAGTCGAAGTCGAGCGCGTCGGCCACGCGCTGCACCAGGTTGCCCTGGATGTAATCGATGCCGCTCATCCACAGCGTTGCCGCGGCTTGCGGATTCTCGACCTGCTGACCGATCACCTGCAGTCCGAGCCGGTGCGCGCGTTCGACCGCACCGCGCATCTCGTCGCGGACGCGCGGCTCGTCGAGCTGGCGCGAGTAGCGACCCGACAGGCGCACGAAGCCCAAGGGCAGCTGCGCGAGCAGCGCATTGGCTTCCTCGCCGTCGCTGTACTGCCCCAGGCACAGCTGGACGCCGGCCGGGACCATGCGCGCGCAGAACTCCTGCAGCGACAGCGCGTGGATCAACGCATCGTCCTGGCGCACGTCGACGACCAGCGCCGCACCCGGAATCCCGGCATCGCGCAGACCCTGCAGCAGCCAGTCGGCATAGCCTGGTTGCACCAGGCTGCGCGAGGACTGCGAGACGAACAGGCGCATCGCGCCGCCGCGCTGGGTGCGCTCGGCCAACGTGGCGATCGCCAGCTCCAGCACGCGCCGGTCGATGTCGAACAACACACCGGCCAGTTCGGCCGCCGGCAGGATGCGCGCGGCCGAATGCAGCTCGCCATCGCGGCCGCGCAGCCGCAGCAGGGTCTGGTACTGGGGTTCGTCGCCGCCGGCGACCGAGACGATCGGCTGGAACGCCAGTTCGATGCGGCCCTCGTCGAGCGCGCCGCGCAGGTCTTCCGACAACGAAGGCGTCGTGCCGGCATCGCTCGCGGGCGGTGCTGGCATGTGTACCGCGATACCGGCCGGTGTGCCGCGCGCATCGCGCAGCGCCTGTTCGGCCGCGGCCAGCGCGGTGCCCGGGTCTTCGTAGGCATGCGCCAGATCGGCGTAGCCGATCAGCGCACGCAGACGCAGGCTCTGACCCGCAAGCGGGAATGGATGACTGCCGATCCCGTCGCGCAGTCCGCGTGCCCAGGCGTCGAGCGCGGTCCGGTCGATCTGCGGCGCGAACACCAGGAACGTGTTGTCGTTCAGACGCGTGGCCGCCGCGCCTTCGACCAGGTGATGCAGGTGGCGGCCGGCATCGATGAGCACGGTCTCCAGCCCCGCGTAGCCGTAGCGATCGCGCAGCGCAGTGACACCCTCGATCTCGACGAACGCCAGCACCCCGCGCGGCTGCGCCGGGATCGCCTCGGCGAGTTGTTGCAGCAACTGCAGCCGGCTGTGGAGGCCGGTGACCGGGCTGCGACCCGGATCGGGCATCTGCTGCAGGGTACGAGCGCGTCGGATGCGGTTCTGCACCGCCGAGACCAGGTGCCGCGGCCGGACCGGCTTGGTCAGGAAATCGTCGGCGCCCACTTCCAGCGCCTCGAACTGGCGCTCAGGATCGACATCGCCGGTCAGGAACACGACCGGGATGTGCCGATGCGCCGGTTGCTGACGCAGCAGCGCAGTCAGTTCGGCCCCGTCCATGCCCGGCATGTGCAGGTCCATCAGCACCAGGTCCGGGGCGAACTCGCCCACCGTCGACAGGAACTCCTTGGCGATCGCGACCACGCGCGCCTGCAGTCCAGCGCCGTTGAGCACGCTCTCGGCGAACAGCGCCTGGCTCGGATCATCCTCGACGACCAATACACGGTACGCCCTGCCGTCGTCGCTCAACGCCACGGCCGTGTCAACGCGCTCCGCAGCAGACGGGTCGGCGGCCTCTGGCAGCGACGGGCGGCCGGCATCGGCGGCCCACCGCCTCCAGTACGTAGTCGGGGGGAACTCCGCGCGTTGCGGTTTGTCGGGATCGGGCATGGCGTGGCGAGAACGAGAAGCTTGGGAAGCGATCACTTTACCCGGCCGCGATCAGGAGCGCGGCAAGACAGCCGCGCGTTTGCGCCCTCGGCCGAACACCCGTCGCCACAGCCACATCAGTGCGAGCAGGCCGGTCAGGCCGATCACCACGACCAGCGCCAGGGCCAGCCAGGGCGAGGCGAGAACCAGTCCGAGTGCGCCGATGGTCACCGCGTCTTCGGTCGAGGACGCGGCGAGATTGCTGACCGGTTCGGGCGACAGATTGAGCAGCAGCCGCGTGCCCGATTTGAGCGCATGGCTGCTCAGCGCCACGCCCGCGCCGGCGGCGAGCATCCCCGCGCCCAGGTCGCCGTCAGGCGAGAGTGCGGCCGCGGCGAGGAAGGCGCCGGCCGGCACGCGCGCAAGTGTCTGCAGCAGGTCCCAGCCCGAATCGACGCCGGGGATCTTGTCGGCGAAGAATTCGGTCACCGCCAACGCGCCGGACACGCCCAGCACCCAGGGCGAGGCCGTGGCCTCGAGCGCGGGCGGCAGGTCGAGCCAGCCAAGCGCGCCGGCGAGCCCGACGCCAAAAACGGTCAGATAGGCGCGGACGCCGGCCAGCCACGCCAGCACCACACCGATCGCGAACAGATGGGCTTCCGACATCGCGACCTCCCGGTTCGCCGCAGCGCGGCGCGCAGCACGATGGCGACGAGTATAGGGAGTGGGACGGCTTGACTGCGCTTTGCTGCGCTCGCTATACCTTGTCCGATGATTCCACCCGAGCCCACTGGGCAGCCCCCGACGCCGGCCTCGCCCGGTACGTCCGCCCGCCCTCCGCACGGCCCGCGCTGGACGCGTGTGCTGATCGGCCTGACGGCGCTGTCGCTGCTGTTCGGCCTGTGGGGCGCATGGCAGGTGATCGCGCCAGGCGCGGCGCACCCACAGCGCCAGCTCGCCGCCCAGGCCGCCCAGATCGAGGACCTGCAGCAGCAGGTCGCCACGCTCACCCGTTCCGACCAGATCAGCCGCGATGCCAACCGCGAGCTGCAGGGGACATTGGCCGAACGCGACGAGGAGATCGCCGCGCTGCGCGCCGATGTGGCGTTCTACGAGCGCTTCGTCGGATCGACCTCGCAGGGGCGCGAGTTGAGCGTCCACGAGCTGCGCATGCAGCCCAGGACCGATCAGGGCTGGCACTACACCGCCACGCTCACCCAGAGTCTGGCCCGCGATGCGGCCAGCGAGGGCGAGATGCGGCTGGCGATCGAGGGCACGCGCAACGGCCGGCTGCAGACGCTGGCTTGGTCGGATCTGCGCCAGCGCGCCGACGCGCCCGGCGTGCCGTACGCGTTCAAGTACTTCCAGCAGGTCGAGGGCGACATCGTGCTGCCGCCGGGTTTCCAACCGTTGCGGGTGACCGTGCGGCTCGCGCCGAAGGGCCGCGGCGCGGCGGTGGAGCGCGCGTTCAGCTGGGCCGACGTGACGCCGCGTTCCGCGCCTGAGCCTTGAACGCGGCCGCCGGCCCCCCCATCCTGTGGGTCATGAGCGAAGTGCTGACCATTGAAGGCCCCGGCTACCAGTCCCTGGAGCGGCCGCTGGAATTCACGCCCGCCGCGGCGGCCAAGGTGCGCGAGCTGATCGACAGCGAGGGCAACCCGGCATTGAACCTGCGCGTCTACATCCAGGGCGGCGGCTGCTCGGGCTTCCAGTACGGCTTCGAGTTCGACGAGGAGCGCGCCGAGGACGATCTGGCGATCGTGACCGACGATGTCACGCTGGTGGTCGATCCGCTGAGCCTGCAGTACCTGATGGGTGCAGCGGTGGACTACGTCGAGAGCCTGCACGGGGCGCAGTTCACGATCCGCAACCCGAACGCGAAGTCGACCTGCGGCTGCGGCAGCAGCTTCACGGTCTGACGGGCTGCAGACTGTCCGGCGGCATCGAACGCTGGCGCAGGCGCCTGCGGTCCATGTCGCCATCCAGACCCTGCGGCCGGCCATAATCCCGGCATGGACTTCCGTTTCGTCGAGGCGCCGCTCGATCGCGCCGAACATCTGCGAACCGACGGCGCCGCGCTGTCACGGCTGTGGCCCGAGGCACGCGTGCTGGTGCTCGATGCGCACGGCGATGCCGCGGTCGATGCCGACGGTGCGCCGCCCGCATTGACCGGGACGGCGCTAGGCGAACGCCCGGATTCGGCGGTGTTCCTGGGCCTGCACGGCGAGCAAGGCTGGTTCGCGCTGCCGGCAGGCGACGCCCCCGAGGGCCTGTCCGTGCACGGATTCGTGGATCTGCGCAGCGCCGCGGCGTCGTGGTCGGTGCGCGACTCCACCGCGTTCGCACAGGCGCGCGCGGTGCTGCACTGGCGTGCGCGGCACCGGTACTGCGGCGTTTGCGGCGCTGCGCTGCAATGGGCGCGGGCGGGCTGGCTCGGCCGTTGCCCGCAATGCGGCACCGAGCACTATCCGCGCACCGATCCGGCGATCATCGTTGCGGTGACCGACGGCACGCGGTTGCTGCTGGGCCGCCAGGCGGCCTGGCCGCCGCGTCGCTACTCCACGCTCGCCGGTTTCGTCGAGCCGGGCGAAACGCTCGAACAGACGGTCGCGCGCGAGGTGTTCGAGGAAAGTGCGGTGCGGGTGCGCCGTTGCCGGTATCTCGCCTCGCAGCCCTGGCCGTTCCCGTCCTCGCTGATGCTCGGTTTTCTCGCCGAGGCCGAGCCCGACGTGCCGCGCGTCAACGACGAGCTCGAGGATGCGCGCTGGTTCGATGTCGATGCGGTCGGCGCGGCGTTGCGCGATGCCAACCCGGATTTGTTGCTGTCGCCCGCGCTGTCGATTTCGCGCTGGCTGATCGCGCGCTGGTACGCCTTGCAGACCGGGGCGGAGGCCGGTTGAGCGGCGTCTAGCCGAGTCCGCCGGGCGCAAGCCAGGTGAAGGGCGGCCACGGCAGGTTGCGCGCGATCCAGTAGACCGACAGCAGCACCAGCCAGAACGTCGCCGTCGACAACCGCGCGGCGACCGGCTGCAACCACGCGGGCCGCCAGCCCATGCGCCAGGCGAGTGCGAGCGGCGAGAGCGCGAGCAGCACCAGCAGCAGCGGATTCATTGAGAACGCCTGCGGCAGGTCGCCGTGGACCAGGGCGTGCAGGCAGCGGGTCAGGCCGCAGCCGGGACAGACCCACCCCGTCGCGGCGTAGAACATGCACGGCGGGAAGGGGCTGGCCGGTGCATTGGGGTCGAACGTGCGCAGCAGCCAGACGCCGCTCGCGGCCACCGCCAGACCGCCGCCCGTGAGGGCGGCGGTGGCGGCGCGCACGCGCGCCAGAGGGCGCTGGCCGTGCACGTGGGACATCAGATATCGCTCTGGATCTGGTCGAAGATCATCTGGTACTGCTCCATGCCGCCGCCCAGCGTCAGCGAGTAGATCGTCCACAGCAGGCCGATGATGCACAGGCCCGTGGTGACCCAGCACCAGGTCTTGGCGGTGTTGGACGCGCGCTGCGCACCCGCCAGATCGCCCTGGCCCAGCAGCGTGTTGACCTTGGCCGAGAAGACGATCGCGACGATGCCCGGGATCGTGCCGACGATGCAGCACAGGCACAGCGAGAGTACGGTGGCGATGATCGACCATGCCAGGTGGTTGGGCACCGTGCCCGGCGCGATCGGCGTGCCAGGCAGCGGCGTGCCGGGGGCGTCGTACGGGTTCGGCGGCGGCGGGGGCGGCGGGATGGTGCTCATGGTGGTGCTCTCCTGGAAAGGGTGTGACGGAATGCTCGGATTCGGGACAACGCGTGCAGCCTAGGTGGAGACGGCGTCGTGGAGATGTGGACGCCGGGCGGTGGTCACTGTCATCGACAGCATGCAGGCGCTGTTGACGCGCCATCCGGCACGCCGGCCGTTGAACACGGCAGCGAGCGAGGGCCGGCTTGAGGCAGGAATCGATGGTGCGCCACCCGCTCGCCTGTTCGGCACTGGCGTCGATGGCGTGGGCTGGATTGGCATGCGACTCCCCGAGACGACGACCGGCCGGCAGCGTGAGCGGACCTGAACGGACGCAAGCGTACCCGAGCCCGGCACCGGCGGGCAGAGGGCGACGCGCTCAGGCGGCATCGCCACGCAGCGCCCGGACCTCGGCTTCGAGCATCGGTGCGGTGAGATCGGCCGACGCTTCGATCCGCGGCGCGGCGACGACCTCGATGCGGGCGCGCAGGCGCCGCGGCACACGCATGCGGGCAAACCGGCCGTCGGCCTGGGCATGGTGCCGGCTCCACATGCTGGTCCACATGCCACGCAGCGCCAGTGCGATCACCGGCACCCGCTGGCCGCGCGCCTGGGCGCGCGCCAGGATGCGCTCCACGCCCGTGCGGAAGGTGGCGATTTCGCCATCGCTCGTCAGCCGGCCCTCGGGGAAGATGCCGACCAGTTCGCCTTCCGCCAGGGCGGCATCGATGGCGTCGAACGCGCGCTGCATCAGCGCCGGGTCGTCCTTGGCACCGGCGATCGGGATCGCCTTGGCGTGCCGGAAGATCCAGCGCAGCCCGGGGATCGCGAAGATCCGGTGGTCCATCACGAACCGCACCGGCCGCGGGATCGTCGCCGACAGGATCAGCGCGTCCATGTAGCTGACATGGTTGCAGACGATCAATGCCGCGCCGTCTGCCGGGATCGCCGGATCGACGTCGCGCTCGCGCAGCCGGTAGAGCGTGCGGACCAGCAGCATGCTGGCCAGACGCATCAGGAACTCGGGCACGATCGTGAAGATCCAGATCGCCACCAGCAGATTGGCGATCGCCAGGGCCAGGAACATCTGCGGCACCGTCAGGCCCGGCAACGGCAGCGTCAGGCCACCCAGCGACAGCGACTCGCGCTGCACCAGCACGCCGATCACCGCCGCGGCGACGATAAACAGCGAGTTCTGGATGTTGAGCCCGGCGATCACCCGCGACAGCTCCGAACGGGGCGTGCGGCTCTGGATCAGCGCGAACAGCGGCACGACGAAGATGCCGGTAAACAGGCCCACCCCGACCAGGTCGGCGACGATGCGCCAGCCGCCGGGACCGTCGAGGAAGGCCGCGATCGTCAGGCCGGTCTGCGGCGGCAGGCCCGGCCGGGCGAAATACAGGTCGAGCAACATCACGCTGATGCCGAATGCGCCGACCGGCACCAGGCCGATTTCGACGATGCGTCCGGACAGCTTTTCGCACAGCAGCGAGCCGGCGCCCACGCCGACCGAGAACAGCGCCAGCGCGAAGATGTACAGCGCGGTGTCGTTGACCACGCCGCCCAGATAGACCTCGGCATAGGTCGGCAACTGCGCTGTCAGCACCGTGCCGACGAACCAGAACCAGGACACGCCCAGGATCGCGTTACGCACCGCCAGCTGGCGCCGGGCCAAGCGCATCACCGCCCGCGATTCGGGGATCGGATTCCAGTTGATCTTCAACGTCGGCGCGCCAGCGTCCACCTTCGGGATCAGCCGTGCGACCAGGTTGCCGGCGACCGCCAGTGCAACCACCGAGGCCGCAGCGGCTTCGGGGCCGTGGCTGCCGGCAAGCTTGAACACCAGGCCGCCGTAGATCATGCCGGCCAGGATCGAGATCGACGTGCCCATCTCGACCAGGCCGTTGCCGCCGGTAAGCTCTTCGGGCCGCAGCACCGAGGGCAGGATCGAATACTTCACCGGGCCGAACAGGGTCGACTGGGTACCGGTCAGAAACAGCGCGACCAGCAGCACCGGCATGCTCTGCAGCAGAAAGCCCACGGCCGCCAGCGCCATGATCGCGATTTCCATCGCGGTCGTGATCACGATCAGCTTCTGCTTCTCGAGCTTCTCGGCGATCTGGCCGGCGATCGCCGAGAACAGGAAGTAGGGCAGGATGAACAGCGCCGGCGCGAGATTGGTGTAGAGCGTGCGCTCCGCGGTGCCGACGCCGAGGAAGAACAGCAGCGCGATCACCGACTGCCGGTAGACGTTGTCGTTGAAGGCGCCGAGCGCCTGGACCGTGAAGTAGGGCAGGAAGCGCCGCTGCCGCAGCAGGGCGAACTGGGACTGGCCTGACATGGCGGCTCCTGGGCGGACTGCGCGGAGCCTAGCAGGTCGGCATTGCGGCCCGGTCGGGCCGCGTCATGGCGCGCGTTGGCGTGACGCGATCACGGCGTCGCATCGCTCGCGCCGCGGACCGCCCGGTAGCGTTCCTCCAGTTCCTGGCGGATCTGGCGCCGCTGCCGGCCCTGCTCGAAGCGCCGGCGCTCTTCGGCGGTGGCCGGCTCGCGCGGTGGGACCTGCACCGGACGCCCGTCGGCGTCGACCGCGACCATCGTAAAGAAGCAACTGTTGGTGTGGCGGACCGAGCGGGCCTGGATGTTCTCGGCGATGATCTTGATGCCCACTTCCATTGACGTGCGGCCGGTGTAGTTGACCGAGGCCAGAAACGTCACCAGCTCGCCGACATAGACCGGTTCGCGGAACGTCACCTGGTCGACCGACAGCGTGACCACATAGCGCCCGGCGTAGCGACTGGCGCAGGCATAGGCCACCTCGTCGAGCCATTTGAGCAAGGCACCCCCGTGCACGTTGCCCGAGAAATTCGCCATGTCCGGCGTCATCAGCACCGACATCGTCAATTGCGCATTGCCTGGGATCATGCGGCGGGCCTGGTGGGAGCGGCCTGGAGGATGGCACGCGCGGTGGCGGCCGTCATCGGGTCGGCGTGTGTGTCGCGGCCGCCGGCGCGCCAGCGGCCTCGGCAGCCGTGCGCAGATCCGGCAGCAGGCGCAGCAGCAAGGCCAGCTGGGTGCCCAGCAGCCGTCGCCGCGGATCGTCCGTGGCATCGCCGGCGCGCTCGAGCGCCTCGGCCATCGCGGTCTCCACGGCCGCGTCGACGACCGGAGGCGCATGACGCGCCGATAGCGCGGCCGCGATCTGCGCCAGCGCGCGCTGCAGATGCGCGCCGGCCGCGAACACCGCCTCGTCGGCCTCGTCGGCCTCGCCGTCCAGCGTGCCGCGATGCGCGCCCAGCCCCGACAGATAGCCGAGCGCGGTATTGGACACGGCGAGGAACCGGAAGGCCGCATCGAGGTCGCGCCGGTAACGGCCGGGCTCGCGCAGCCGGTTGGACAGGGCCACCGACAGCGCCGCCTCGGCGTTGTGCATGTCGCGCCGGGCGACCCGGTAGGGCAGGTCGTCGCGCATGCCGCTGCGGTACTGCTCCAGGACCTCGCCCAGGTAGCGCGCGTGGGCATCGACGACCCCGGCCATGACCAGGTGCAGCTGCCGTCCGCGCCAGTCGGGCAGAATCAGGAACGAGGCGGCCGCGGCGATCGCGCAGCCGATCAGCGTGTCGAGCAGGCGTGGCCAGATCAGCACGAAGCCGTCGCCGATCAGGTTGAAACACAGTAGCGCCATCACCGTGATCGCCGCGGTCGCGAGCGCGTAGCGATCGGTCCGGCTGACGAAGAACACCACCGCGGCCAACAGCGCCAGCAGCAACTGGACCTCCACGCCGACGAACAACTGCATCAACGCCCAGGTGGCGGTCAGGCCGATCAAGGTGCCGGCGATGCGCTGCGCCAGGCGCCGGCGCGTCGCACCGAAGCTCGGTCTGCAGACGAAGGCGATGGTCAGCAGAATCCAGAAGCCGTTGCGTGCGCCGATCGCATGCATGACCGCGTAGCCGGCACACAGGGCGATCGCCATGCGCAGGCCGTGGCGGAACAGCACCGAGGTCGGGCTCAGCTGGCGCCCCAGGCGCGTGGCCATCTCGCGCAGGGTGTGCGGCGAGGCGTCACGCAGCCGGGTGTCCATCCCATCCAGCGGCGCGTCCGACAGGGTGTCCTCGGCCAGCCGGCGGTCGATCGCCTGCAGATTGCGCACCAAGGATTCGAGCGAGGCGAGCAGTCGGGTCTGCCGACCGTCACCGCGCGCGTGCAGGTGGTCGAGCGATTGGCGCAGGTCGACCATGGCCTGGCGCGTGCCGGCGCCGTATTCGAACGGACGGCGCAGGCGGATCGCCTCGCCGAGTGCGCGGCAGGCGCGGCCCTGGAGTTCGATCAGCCGTTGGCCGCGGTAGAGCACGTCGCTGTGGAAGAACGCCTCGGCCAGCGCTTCATAGGGATAGTGGGACGAACTGGCGCGCTCGTGGAATTCCTGCGCCATGTAATACAGGCGGAAGTACAGCCCCGATTGCACGCCCGGGCGGCCGGAGCGGCCGAAGCGGCTGATGATCGCGTTCTTGGTCGCCTCCAGTGCGGCGACCACGCGCGCATTCTGCTCCGAGAGTGCGAGCCGGCGGGCGTGCAGATCGCGATCGCGGATCGGTTCGAACAGCGCTGCCTTCAACTGCAGGTAGCGGCCCAGTTCGGTGAACAGGCGGGCCAGCCGCTCGCGGACCGGGCGGTTGGCGAACAGGATCGTCCACAGGATCGACAGCGCGCCGTACCAGGCGGCGCCGGCGAGCAATTGGCCCGCGCCGCGCCAGGCCGCATCGGCGTCGCCGGCGCCGTGCTGGTCGATGCCGATTGCGGCATACAGCATCAGCGCCACCGTGCCCTGGGCGATCGAGGCGTAACGTTCGCCGAGCGCGCCGAGCAGGGTCAGCGCGAACGTCGTGGCCGCCAGGCAGGCGATGAAGGCCAGCGGGTAGGGAAACAACAACGTGACCGCGCCGGCAGCGGCGCCGAAGCACAGCAGCGACAGCACGACCGCCTTGAACCGGCCGAAGCCGTTGTCGTCGGTCTCGGCCATCGCACTGGCGATGATGCCCAGGAACACCGCCGGCAATGCGGCCAACTTCTGGAACTGCCAGCACAGCGCCATCGCGCCGCCGAATGCGATCGACACGCGCAGCGCGGTGCTGGCCTTCTCGTGGGCCCACAGCCGAGTCAGGCGCTCGTTGATCGGGGATGGCATGCGGGGACGCGGGACGGTCGTGCGGGGGCTGCGCGGTCCGGCCTCAGCTGCGCTCGCGTTCGATCGCGCGCCAGCCAATGTCCTTGCGATGGAACTCGCCCGGCCAGGAAATGCCGGCGATCTCGCCGTAGGCGCGGTGCTGGGCATCGGCCACAGACTCACCGAGCGCCACGACGCACAGCACGCGCCCGCCCGCGGTCACCGCCTGGCCATGCGCGTCGAGCCGGGTGCCGGCATGGAAGACCTTGGTGTCGGGCAGCGGCGGCGTGTCCCAGGTGTTGATCGCATCGCCCGTGCGCGGCGTGTCGGGATAATGCTCGGCGGCCATGACCACGCCCAGCGCCGGGCGCGGGTCCCACTGCGCCTGCACGCCATCGAGCGCACCGTCGATCGCGGCCTCGATGAGTGCAGCGAAATCCGAGGTCAGCCGCATCATCACCGGCTGCGTTTCCGGGTCGCCGAAGCGGACATTGAACTCGATGACCTTCGGCGCGCCGGAGGCATCGATCATCAGCCCGGCGTAGAGAAAGCCGGTGAACGGCGCGCCGTCGGCGGCCATACCGCGCACGGTCGGTTCCACGACCTCGCGCATGATCCGCGCATGCACCTCCGGGGTGACCACCGGGGCCGGCGAGTAGGCGCCCATGCCGCCGGTGTTGGGGCCGGTGTCGCCGTCGCCCACGCGCTTGTGGTCCTGGCTGGTCGCCATCGGCAGCGCGGTCCGGCCATCGACCATCGAAATGAAGCTCGCTTCCTCGCCGTCGAGGAACTCTTCGATCACCACACGCGCGCCGGCGCTGCCGAAGGCGTTGCCCGAGAGCATGTCGTGGATCGCCGCTTCCGCCTCGTCCAGCGTGGCGGCGACGATGACGCCCTTGCCGGCGGCCAGGCCATCGGCCTTGACGACGATCGGCGCACCGTGTTGGCGCACGTACTCGATCGCGGTATCGGCTTCGGTGAACACCGCATAGGCGGCGGTCGGGATGCCGTGGCGGGCCAGGAAGTCCTTCGCGAAGGCCTTGCTGCCCTCGAGCTGCGCGGCCGCGGCGGTCGGTCCGAAGATGCGCAGGTCCGCGGCGCAGAACCGGTCGACGACGCCGGCGACCAGCGGTGCCTCGGGCCCGACGACGGTGAAGGCCACGCCCTCGTCGCGGGCCAGCGCCAGCAACCCATCGAGATCAGTGGCGGCGACATCGACGTTGCGACAGCCGGCCTCGTGCGCGGTGCCTGCATTGCCCGGGGCGACCAGCACTTCGCCGACCTGCGGCGACTGCGCGAGCTTCCAGGCCAGCGCGTGCTCGCGGCCGCCCGAACCGATGACCAGAACCTTCTTCATGCGTAGCCGAGAGAAGCGGAGGGGCGACTAGTCTATCGGCCCTGCGCAGCGCGCGCGGTGGCGCTGTCTCGCGCTCAGTCGCAGCGGTCGCGCTGCAATGCCGCGGGGATGGGCCAGGTGCCGGTGGCCGGGTCGAACGCCAACCGGTACTCGCGGTCCACGTGCCGGCCGCAGGCCTGGCCGTGTTCGCGGACGACCAGCGGCCAGGCGGGGGCCTGACGATCGCGATCGTCGACCGTCAGGTCGAAGGCGAGATCGAGCGCGTCTTCCGGCGCCTGGTCATGCTCGAGGCTGCTGCGCACCGTGGCCGCCTCGCGGAAACCGCCTGCGTGCGGCAGCAGGAGGCTGCGGGCGCCGACCGTGATGCCTTGGCCGGTGAACCCGTCCTCGATCACCACGCCATACAACGCCGCACCGAAGCGCTGCACGCGCACGTCGGCAACGTCGCCGCTGCTGCCGTAGTCGGTCAGATGCTGCCGGGCCGCCGCCACGGCGAGGCCATCGCCGGCTTCGAGCAGGAAGAGGTCGACCAGCGCACTGGTGACATGGCCGGCACCGTCGGGGATGCCGCAGACCGCGACCAGTTCGGCGGGCGCGTCGGCGCTGCCGACCGCAGCGCGGGCGCAGACCTCGCGCTCGGCCGGGTCCGCACCCAGACCCGGGGCGATCGGGGCGCCCGGCCAGGTGCCGATGAGTTGCGCGAGCTCGCCGTACTGGGTCACGAAATAGTCGCGGACCCAGCCGCCAGGCAGGCCGGCCGGTTCGTCTTGATCGGCCGCCATGTCGTCGGCGCTGGTCGGCTCACGTGTCGGCGTGGTCACCGCCTCGACGGTCGTCGTCGGCAGCGCGGCGGCGGCCGGTGGCTGCGCTTGCCCACAGGCGGACAAGGACAGCGCCGCTGCCAACGAGGTCGGCCAGCCGAGCTTCGTCGCAACGCAACACCAGGACGCACGCGCCATCGCAACCTCCATGAGCGGACTGGCGCGGACCATAGCGCGCGTGCCGCTAGGCCGGAGTGAGCGCTCGAAAGCCCCCCCTCCGCGCCCTCGGCGCGGAGGGGCGGGAAGCCGCTGGCCGGGGCCCGAGGTTTGCGAAGCGAACCTTGGGATTGATGCCAGCCCCGCTGGCATCGGCGTCGGCATGCAACGTCGGTCGAGCGCACATGCGCAAGGAGACGCCAGCCCCCTGAGTCAGGGGGCGATCCGCGCCAACGGCGCGGATGGGGGTGTGGACGCCGCTGGCCGGGGCCCGAGGTTTGCGAAGCGAACCTTGGGATTGATGCCAGCCCCGCTGGCATCAATGCCGGAAGTGACGCACCCCCGTGAACACCATCGCGATGCCGTGTTCGTCGGCCGCGGCGATCACTTCGTTGTCGCGCATCGAGCCGCCGGGCTGAATCACCGCCGCGATGCCGGCCTCGGCCGCGGCGTCGATACCGTCGCGGAACGGGAAGAAGGCATCGGAGGCCATCACCGATCCGGGGACCACCAGGCCGGCGTCGCCCGCCTTGATGCCGGCGATGCGCGCCGAGTACACCCGGCTCATCTGCCCGGCGCCGACACCGATCGTGCGCTGGTCCTTGGCGTAGACGATCGCATTGGACTTCACGAACTTCGCCACCCGCCAGGCGAACAACAGATCGCTCAACTGCGCCTGGGTGGGCGCGCGCTGGGTCACGACCTTCAGTTCGTCGGCGGTCACCTCGCGCACGTCGGCGGTCTGCATCAGCAGGCCCGAGCCCACGCGCTTGACGTCGGTGTTGTTGCGGCCATCGCCGTGCGGAATGCGCAGCACGCGCACGTTGGCCTTCTTGGTCGCGTAGTCGAGCGCGGCGGGATCGAAGTCGGGCGCGATCAGCACCTCGACAAACTGGCGATCGAGGATGACCTTCGCCGTCGCGGCATCGAGCTTGCGGTTGAACGCAATGATGCCGCCAAAGGCCGAGGTCGGATCGGTGGCGTAGGCCAGTTCGTAGGCATCGCCGCAGGCCGCGCCGACGGCGACGCCGCAGGGATTGGCGTGCTTGACGATCACGCAGGCCGGTGCATCGAACTGACGCACGCATTCCCACGCGGCATCGGCGTCGGCGATGTTGTTGTACGACAGTTCCTTGCCCTGCAATTGGGTGAAGGTCGCCAGCGTGCCGGGCACCGGATACAGATCGCGGTAGAACGCGGCCTGTTGGTGCGGGTTCTCGCCGTAGCGCAGGTCCATGACCTTGACGAAGTTGCCGTTGCTCTGGCCGCCGAAGGGCGCGCGCTGCGCCGCGCCGGCATCCGACGGCTCGGCGATCGCCGACAGCACGTCGCTGATACGTGCGTCGTACTGGGCGACGCGGTTGAACGCGGCGACCGACAGCGCGAACCGGGTCGCGGCCGACAGCGCGCCGTCGTGGGCGTCGAGCTCCTGGATCAGCGCGGCGTACTGCGCCGGGTCGGTTGCGACCGCGACGTGCGCGAAGTTCTTCGCGGCCGCGCGCAGCATTGCCGGTCCGCCGATGTCGATGTTCTCGACGATGTCGTCGAACTTCGCATCCGCAGCAAAGGCCACGCGCTCGAACGGATAGAGGTTGAGCACCAGCAGGTCGATCGCCTCGATGCCGTGCTCGGCCATCACCGCGTCATCGGTACCGCGGCGTCCCAGCAGGCCACCATGGACCTTGGGGTGCAGGGTCTTGACGCGTCCGTCCATGATCTCGGGAAAGCCGGTGACGTCGCTGACGTCGCGCACCGCCAGTCCCGCCTCGCGCAGCGCCTTCGCGGTGCCGCCGGTCGACAGCAGTTCGACGTCGCGCGCGGCCAGCGCGCGGGCCAGGTCGAGCAGGCCGGTCTTGTCGGAAACGGACAGCAGGGCGCGGCGGATCTGCACGGGCGCGCCGGACGAAGCGGAGACGGTCATGGGGAGGCTGCGGAGCGGAAAGAGCCCGCGATTATAGCGGCCGCCGGCCGGGCGACCCGGCCGGCGCGCGTTACTGCGTCAGGCCGTACTCGCGCAGCTTCTTGCGCAGTGTCGCGCGATGGATGCCCAGCATTGCGGCCGCCCGGCTCTGGTTGCCATCGCAGAAGTTGAGCACTTCGGCGAACAGCGGAATCTCCAGCTCGCGCAGCGCGACCTCGTAGAGGTTGTCGGTGTCGTTGCCGTTGAGGTCGCCCAGATAGCGCTGGATCGACGTGGCGACATGCTCGCGCAGCGGGGTCCGCGGCGCCTCGCGCATGCTGCTGTCGGATCGGTCTGCGTTCACGGCGGCTCTCGAGCGAATAAGTGCCGACGGCGCGTGGCGTTACGCAGCGTGGGCAGGGCGGCCGGGTGAGTCTATCGCGCGGCGCGGCGAGCGGACAACGCGCCGACCGGCGGTACACGCCTGGCTACAGCAGTTCGAACGCGAACGACACCGCGCCGGGCTCAGGTTCGGCGACTGTCAGGCCAACGTGCGCAGTGGCGCCGGGCGCGAGCGTCGGCGCTGGCGGCGCGCCGCCCAGATACTCCTGGGCCGTGAATACGCGGCTGCCGATCGCGTGGCCGTCAATGTCCGAGAGCACCAGTCGCAGACGCGGCCACGCCTGCGGCCAGCGCGCGTCGTTACGGAAGGTCGCGGTGACCTGCAGCCGGGTCGGATCCTCGGGCTCGGCACGGACATCGCGTGCGAGGAGCACCAGCGCCGCAGGCTCGCGCCAGGGTGGCAGCGCGCAGGGCAGCACGCCGCACAGGCTCTCCAGCGCGGGGCGCCAGGCCGGGTGGGCGGCCAGCCGCGCGCGCTCGGCGAGCAGACCCTGCAGGACCAGCAGCATCGCCAGTCCGACAACCGCGGCCCACAGCCATCGGCGCGCGCGCGCCGGCGCAGCGGCGGCAGGCGAACGGGCGAAACTCGGGATGGCCCGCGGCGTGTCGTCCAGGGGAGGGGCGGGCGCCTGGCGCGTCGGCCCGGCCGGGCGCGCAGGCGGCGGCGCGGCGGCCGTGACCGACGGCGGCGCTGCGGGCTCGAGGCGTGGTCTGAGCAGGTTGGCCACCGAGACCGGCGGCTCGGGCGGCGCCGGGGCATGCAGGGCGCCGGCGCAACGCGGGCAGCGCGCCGGTGGCAGGCCGGTCGCCCGGTCGGTGGCGACCAGGTCGCCGCAGTGCCGGCAATGGATGAACATCCGGCTATTGAAGCATGGGCTTGCGCGGATGCGGACTCAGCGCCGCACGCCGTCGATGCGCACCCAATCGCCTTCGCGCGCGACCGCCAACTGCTCGAACCAGGGGCGATAGCGGCGCAGCAGCGCTTCCTCCTGGCCGTCGAGAATGCCCGACAGCGCGATCCGCCCGCCCGGGGCGACGCGCTCGGCCAGCGTCTCGGCCAGCGCATCGAGCGCGGTGGCCAGGATGTTGGCGACCACCACCGGATAGCTCGCCTGCGGCGCGTCGCCGGGCAGAAACACCGTCAGCGCCGCGTCCACGCCGTTGCGCGCGGCGTTGTCGCCCGAGGCCTGGAGCGCCTGCGGATCGTTGTCGACGCCGATCGCCTGGGCGGCGCCGAGCTTGAGCGCGGCGAGCGCGAGGATGCCGCTGCCGCATCCATAGTCGAGCACGGTGCGGCCATCGAGTGCGCCCTCGGCGGCCAATCCATCGAGCCACTGCAGACACAGCGAGGTCGTGGGATGGGTGCCCGAGCCGAAGGCCAGGCCCGGATCGAGGCGGACGATCGCCGCATCGTCGCCCGCCTCCTCGGGCACCTCGCTGTTCCACGGCACGATCCAGGTGCGTGCGCCGAAGCGCAGCGGCACGTACTGGTCCATCCAGGCGCGCTCCCAGTCCTGGTCCTCGACCTTGGCAAAGCCTGCCCGGGTCCAGTCGAGCCCGCCGTCGAAGGACTCGAGCGCGGCCAACAGCGCCAGCGCGTCGGTGTCGACCTCGAACAGTGCTGTCAGCACCACGGAGTTCCACAACGGCGTCTCGCCGACGCCCGGCTCCAGGATCGCCTGCTCGTTGGAGGTGTCGGCGTCGGCGTCGAGCATCGTCACCGCCAGGGCCCCCACGTCTTCGAGCGCGCGCGCATAGCGTGGCTGCTCCGCTTCGCTGCAGCGCAGGCTCAGTTCGAGGTGAGGCATGGTGAATTTCCGCGACGTGGGGCCGGCATCTTCGGCTCCACGTCCCGGCGCGTAAAGGCCGCGGCGTCTCCCAGTTGGCCGGCAGCGGGTCGGGCGGAGGCGGTGCGGGGTCGCCGACCGGCGCCGACACCAGGCCCTGCTCGATGCTCTCGGCCGGCGGCGCGGCGGCGCGGCGGCGCGGTCGCCGTCCGCATTGCGCGCGGTGACGCCCGCGCCAGCGTCCGGATTGCGGGTGGCAGCGTGGTCGGGCGGGGTGCGTGATGGCGTGACGGCAGTCACATACTGCGCCCGCCAGCTGGATCGGGAGGCCCGGCACGATGGGCTACAATCGCCGCCCCGTCCGGTTTTTTGCCCGCCGGCGGTTCGCCGCTCAGGCCGATGGCTCGGCGTGGGCGACACCGCTCCTGCCCGGACCCGCCGGAAGCCCGCCTTGCATCTGAGAGTCGCCGCCGTCCTCGCGCTCGTCGCCGCCGTGGTTCTGGGGCTGGCGTTCTCGCGTGCCGACGCGCCGGCCGCAGCGAACCGGAGCCGCGACGCAGCGCCCTCTGGCGAGGGGGCGGTGGCGGCGCTGGCGCCCGGGGCGGCGACCAAGACCCGCCCGCGCTTGGGTCGGGTGACCCGCCATGTCGCATCGCAGGGCCCAGCCGCGACAGTCCCGGTCTCGCGCCGGCAGGCCTTCGAGCGGTCGCAGGATCTGTTCGCGCTCGTCCAGCGATTGCGGCCGCTGGCCGAGACCGGCGACGCCGAAGCGCGCTGGCTGGTCAGCCGGATCCATGAGTATTGCGCCGGCTACGCCCGGGCGCCGGTCGACTACGCACGCGACACCTTGCTGCTCGCCAGCCTGCCCCTGCCGGCTGCGCGGCCGCTGCGCGAGGCGCGGGCTCGGATCGAGCGCCGCTGCGGGCGCTTCGTCGCCGACGACGCACCGAGTTTCGTGCAACTGGTCGAGCAGCGGCGCGAGGCGGCGCTGGCCGGCAGCCTGCCGGCCGAGGCGGCGTTGCTGTCGATGGGCGCGCCGCTCGCCGACGACGAGGATTATCGTCGCGGGCTGGTCGACCGCGTGCTCGAATCGGCTGACCCGGACGCCTATACCGCGCTGGCCCCGGCGATGGGCGAGGCGGCGGCCGGGGATCCGGCGCTGGCCGGGCGCGTGGCCGGCTCCCAGAACGCGGAGACCGCCTGGCACAACGCGGCCTGCAGCCTGGGCCTGGACTGCAGCGGCGACGGGGCGCTGATGACCCGGTACTGCGCCGAGGGTGGCATCTGCGCCCAGGATGAGAGCCAGGATTTCTCGGCGTTCGTCCGGGAGGCGTCGCCGCCGCAGGACGCCGAACAGATCGAAGAGATGACAGCTGAACTACGACGCGACCAGCAGGTCGGGATGGTGACGAAATGAAGCAGCGGGCGTTTTCGCGCAGGGTACGGTTCTGGTTCTGGGCCGCGGTCTTCTTCGGCTATTCGGTCGCGGTCGCTGGGGTGGTGGTCGATGCGATCGGCGACCATTACGGGGGCTTGGCCCGGGTCGCCGAGACCACCATCGAGGCGCCGCCCGAACAGCGCCGCCTTGGCGCCGCGCAAGTCGCCGCGTTGTATCGCGCGCAGAGCGCGACTCCGTTCCGGACGTTGCCGCCAGGGGCCACGTTCCGCGTGGTCTGGCCGGACGGGTCGAGCGAGCTGGTGCGCATCGTCAGCCAATCGAGCGAGCACGGCACGCAGTTGGTGGAGGGCTCGCAGGTCGGCGCGAGCGACCTGTCGCCGACGCAGGCCGAAGTGCAGGTGGTGCCGGTGTCGACGGCGACCCCGGCACGCCGCGGACCAAGCGCGAACGTACGCGCCGACTGACGTTCTCGACCACGCCTGCGCCCGTGCCATCGGTGTGCGGCGTGCCGCAGTGACGAGGCACACAACATAGATCGACAGACAGGACACGATCGATCCACGTGCGCGATGTCTGCGTAGTCTTGACGGACAGCGCGCGCCCACACACGCATTCATCGCATCGCAGTGCGCGTCGCCTGCGATTGGGGATGGCGAACGGTCGTCCCTGGCGTCACATCGTAGCCATGCCTGCTTCACAACCTCGCCCGGCGACCCAGGCCAGCGCATCGCTGGTGCGACGCGTGTCGTGCCACAGCAACGCCGTGCCCCGGCTCCACACGACCAGCGGCGCGGTGAACAGGGACACGAACACGATCGAACGGACCCTCAAGCGCGCCTGCGGCGCGATCGCCGTGCAGCACGCAACGTGCCTGCATCCACAGCGCCTCGGCGCCCCTGCGCCGATGCTGCCCTGATCATTCGAGACACGGCGTTTGAGGCGCCAGGCGCGGGGGCGCACAATGACCGGCCCTGCATGGCCCGCGCGACGCGTCGGGCCTCGCGCGACGCCCGCGCCGGCGGCATGGCCGGCATGTCGCAGCCCCCACGGAAGATCCGGATGCACGCTTTCGAACCCGATGCCCTGCGGCTCTCGGTCGCCCCGATGATGGACTGGACCGACGTTCATTGCCGGCAGTTCCACCGTATCCTCGCGCCCGGCGCGCGCCTGTACACCGAGATGGTGCACGCCAATGCGGTGATCCACGGCGACCGCGCGCGGTTGCTGGCGGCCACGCCTGAGCAGGCGCCGTTGGCGCTGCAACTGGGTGGCAGCGAGCCGACCTTGCTGGCGCAGGCGTCGGCGATCGCCGCCGAGCATGGGTTCGACGAGATCAATCTCAACTGCGGCTGCCCCTCGGATCGGGTGCAGGCTGGGCGCTTCGGCGCCTGCCTGATGCGCGAGCCGGCGCTGGTCGCCGACTGCATCGCGGCGATGGTCGCCGCCAGCCCGGTGCCGGTCACGGTGAAATGCCGGCTTGGGGTCGATGACGACGACGATTACGGCGCGTTTGCCGCGTTCGTCGATGGCGTGGTCGCCGCCGGTGCGTCGATGGTGGTGGTGCATGCGCGCAATGCCTGGCTGCAGGGGCTGTCGCCGAAGGAGAACCGCGACATCCCGCCGCTGCGCTACGACTGGGCCTGGCGGCTCAAGCGCGAGCGTCCGGCGCTGCCGGTCGTGGTCAACGGCGGCATCGCGACGCTGGAGGCGGCGCACGACCAGTTGGCGCATGTCGACGGGGTGATGCTGGGCCGCGCCGCGTACCACGATCCCTACCTGCTGCATCGCTTGGACGCCGCGTTGCGGGGGCGGGCGGAACGGCCGCGCGAGGCGTTGTTGCGGGCCTTGCGCCCCTGGATCGAGGCGCAGTTGGCCGAAGGCGTAGCGCTCAAGCACGTCGTGCGTCATGTGCTGGGTCTGTTCCACGGGCAGCCGGGTGGGCGCCGCTTCCGGCAGATCCTCAGCGAGGGCGCCCATCGACCGAGGGCCGGCTGGGCGCTAGTCGAGCAGGCGATCGAGGCGACTGCGGTGCCGGCATGATCCGTCGGCGTGGGGCCGAGTGGCCGACATTGCGCCCTGGGGCGAATCCGGACATGATCGGACCCCCTTCGAAGCTGAACACAGACAGCCTTGTCAACGAAAAGTTAAGGACGGATTCACTGCCTTCGCCCGACCATGCCTTGCATTAATTCGCCGACCCACGCTCAAGGAGCGGCTGTGCCTGCCCCGTCGTCCAGACCCTCTTGCTTGATCCTGCTCGCCGTAGCGTTCTGCGCCTCGGGCGCGGCCGTGACCGTGCGAGCGCAAGAGGGTCCGCCACTGGGTGACGCCCGCAGCGGGCCCGATATTCGGGCATCCTGGGGGCGGCAGAACGTGGGCCCGCGGGGCGCCCAGGATTCCATGTCCGATTCGGTCCGTCGGATCGAACGCACGACGCGGGGCCGGGTGCTCAGCGTAGAGCGGATGCATGCCGATGGTCGCGACGTCAATCGCATCAAGGTGATGGACGACAGCGGCCGGGTCCGGGTGTACGTCGACGATCCGCAGCAGCAGCGTGGGCGTACGCCCCGTGCACGCGGCGACGACGATTGATCCTGCATTCTCGCCCCAATTCACGGCCGGTCCGGCCGTTCGACCGGAGTTGACCCCATGCGAATCCTGCTCGTCGAAGACGAAGCTCCCCTGCGTGAGACCCTTGCCGCCCGGCTGAAGCGCGAAGGCTTCGCCGTCGACGCCGCCCAGGACGGCGAAGAGGGCCTGTACATGGGCCGCGAAGTGCCGTTCGACGTGGGCATCATCGACCTGGGGCTGCCGAAGATGTCGGGGATGGAGCTGATCAAGGCGCTGCGCGAGGAGGGCAAGCAGTTTCCGGTGCTGATCCTCACCGCGCGCTCGAGCTGGCAGGACAAGGTCGACGGCCTCAAGCAGGGCGCGGACGACTACTTGGTCAAGCCGTTCCACGTCGAGGAACTGCTCGCGCGCATCAATGCACTGGTCCGCCGCGCCGCGGGCTGGAGCAAGCCGACGCTCGAATGCGGCACGGTCACGCTGGATCTGGCCGCGCAGACAGTCAGCGTCGACGGCAAGAACGTCGATCTGACGAGTTACGAGTACAAGGTGCTTGAGTACTTGATGATGCATGCCGGCGAGTTGGTGTCGAAGGCCGACCTGACCGAGCACATCTACCAGCAGGACTTCGATCGCGATTCCAATGTGCTTGAGGTGTTCATCGGCCGCCTGCGCAAGAAGCTCGATCCCGACGGCGCGCTCAAGCCGATCGAGACCGTGCGCGGCCGTGGCTACCGGTTCGCGATTCCGCGCAACGGCGAGGGGTGAGCCGCACGGCCGGCGAGCGCGCCATCCGGCCCGTTGCCGCCACGCATCCGGGCGGCAACGCACGCCTGTGATCCGTCATGCCTGCTGAGTCCCGACGCCCCAAGACCAAGGTGCGGCGCCCCTCACGGTGGCGTCCGCGCTCGTTGCAGGCGCGCCAGTTGCTGGCGGCCAGTATCGGTCTGCTCGCGTTCCTGGCATTGGCCGGCTATGCGCTCGATCGGGCGTTCATCGACGTCGCCAGCGAAGGCCAGCGCGAGCGCCTGCGCAACTACGTCTACGCCTACGCCGGCGATATCGAGTTCCTGCGCGGCGGTGAGATCTACCTGCCGTCCGAGTCGCCGCCCGACGACCGCTTTCTGCGCCCGGGCAGTGGTCTGTATGCCGAGGTGGTGCTGCCCAGCGGCACCTGGGCCTCGCGTTCGGCGTCGGGCCCGCAGTTGCCCGAGGCGACCATGCTCGGCGCGCGCGAGGAGAAGTTCGAAGGCCCGCTGCCGATCGTGCGCAGCGACGGCTCGCCGGGTGAGGTCTATCGCTACGGCCTGGGCCTGTTGTGGTCGCCCGAAGAGATGCGCACAGACGACGAGTTCGCCTACACCATCTATGTGATGGAGGATGCCGGCATTGTGCCGCGCCAGGTACGGGTGTTCCGGGCCGCGCTGTGGGTGAACCTCGGCATCGCGGGCATGATCCTGCTGCTGCTGCAGGCGCTGATCGTGCGCTGGAGCCTATGGCCGTTGCGGCGGGTCGAACACGAACTGGTGCGCGTGCAGCGCGGCCAGGCCGACCGCATGGGCATGCAGCATCCGCGCGAGCTACTGCCGCTGACCGAAAGCATCAACGCACTGATCGAAAGCGAGCGCGAGCACCTCGCACGTCAGCGCAACACGATGTCCGACCTGGCGCACAGCCTCAAGACGCCGCTGGCGGTGCTGCGCTCGCGGCTCGACGCCGGCACCGGCGAGGCCGAACTGCGGGAGGAGGTCGAGACCCAGTTGCAGCGCATGACCGACCTAGTGACCTACCAACTCGCGCGTGCGGCCTCCAGCGGCCACCAGCTGTTCTCGGCCGCGATCGAGATCGAACCGCATGCCGAGCAGATCGTGCGCGGGCTGGAGAAGATCTACGCCGCCAAGGGCGCGGTCTGCGAGTTCGAGATCGACGCGGCGGCGCGCTTCCACGGCGAGCCCGGCGATCTGCAGGAACTGCTCGGCAACCTGCTCGAGAACGCCTTCAAGTGGGCGCGTTCGCGCGTGCTGCTGACGGTGCGCTCGGGCGACACCGCGCCCAACCGGCGGCCGGGCTTGGTGCTGGTGGTCGAGGACGATGGCCCGGGCATCCCACCCGATCGCGTGGCAACGGTGCTCCAGCGCGGCGTGCGCGGCGACGAACGCGTGCAGGGCCACGGCATCGGCCTGTCGATCGTGCAGGACATCGTGCACAGCTACCGCGGCGAACTGCATGTGGGGCGTTCGGAAGAGTTGGGCGGGGCCTGCTTCTCGGTACGGCTGCCGCCGGGCTTCTGAGTGGTCCCGGCGGCGGCGTTTGGCCAAAGCGGCGCCGTCGCCTACGCCAGCGGAGACCGGCCGTAGAAGCGTTCGAGGTGCGCGGCGACCTCGGGCAGCGCGTCGCGCAGCAACGTCGGCGCGCTGAAGTGGTATTCGCTGCAGACCGCGAAGAATTCCTCGGGCGCCTCGGCCGCGTACGGGTCGAGCGCGGTGTCGTGCCCGGCATCGACGCGGGCGACGAAGCCATCGAACGCGCGCTGGAAGTCCTGGGCCCAGGCGCGCTGCCACGGACGCGGCAGCGGCGGGGTGCCGTCGAGCACGCCGTCGAGCGCATCGAGCTTGTGCGCCATCTCGTGCACGGCCACGCAGAAGCCGCCGTCGGGCTCGGCGATGTCGCTCTGGATGTCGGCCCAAGACAGCACCAGCGGCCCGCTCTCCCAGGCTTCGCCGATCAACTCGTCGTCCCACTCGTGCATCACGCCGGCGGCGTCGACGTGGCTGCGGTTCACCCGGAATGCGTCGGGGTACACGATCAGTTGCGACCAGCCGTGCAGCCCCTCGTCGCCGAACTCGAGCAGCGGCAGGCAGCACAGCGTTGCGAGCAACAGCCGCCCGCGCTCGTCCAGCACCAGGCCGGCGACCGGGGTGATGGTCTTGCGGTGCAGAAAGCGCGCTGCGAGCGTGCGCAGCCGCGCCGCGCGCGTGTCATCAAGCGCGTGGACCCAGGGCAAGTGGTGGCGGATGGCCGCCCAGTCCGCATCGGGGACGGGGGGCGGGGCGTCCGGGAACAGGCGCCGGATCAGCGAACGCACGACCGGTGCCGTCGCCTCAGCGGAACATGCCGGGCAGGAAGCTATGCCAGCGTGGGCCGCGCAGCGGGCCGTCGCTCTCGATGCCGCCGGAGGTCGCCGGCCGGGTCTTCGACGCGCTGGCCGGCGGCGGACGCCGGACGGCATCGCCGCCGGCCGCCTCGGGCGCGGAGGCCGCAGGCGCGGCTGCGCAGGGCGGAACGTCCGAGGGGCCGGGGACGCGCGCTTCGCGGGCCGCTGCCGGCAGGCAGGCGGCGAGCAACAGCGCGCAGAACATCGCTCGTATCGACATCGAAGACCCCGGCAGCCAGGCGGACACGGATATCGGCCGACTATAGCGCAGGTCGCGCGTCCGCGACGTTGCGTCGCAGCAGCGCACGACAGCAGCGGCGCCCTCGCCGATAATTGCCGGCATGCCTGTCTCCGCCGCCCATCCGCCCGCGACCACCGCATGACCACGCCCAACGCCGAGCGCGCCTTGCTGGCGCGGCTGATCGCAGGCCCGGTGTCGGGCGATGCGCTGGCGCGCGCGTCGGGACAGACGCGCGCGGCGGTCTGGAAGCGGATCGGCCTGCTGCGCGAGGCCGGCGTGCCGATCGAGGCTCGGCGCGGGCAGGGCTATGTGCTGGCCCACCCGGTGTCGCTGCTCGACCGTGACGCGATCATCGCGGCATTGCCGGCCGAGGCGCGCGCGGGCCTGGATCGGCTCGACGTGGCCTGGACCCTGGATTCGACCAACGCCGAACTGCTGCGCCGACCCATGCCGGGCGTGGCTGTCGAGGCGCTGCTGGCCGAGCGCCAGACCGGCGGGCGCGGGCGCCGGGGCCGGACCTGGTGCTCGCCGCTGGCCGCGCACATCTACCTGTCGCTGCAGCGTAGCTTCGAAGGCGGGCTCGCGCGCCTGGGCGGGCTGAGCCTGGTGGCCGGCGTCGCCGCGGTGGAGGCGCTGCACGGGCTCGGTGTCGGCGACGTGCGACTCAAGTGGCCGAACGACCTGGTGGTGTCGGACAGCGCCGGGCTGCGCAAGCTCGGCGGCGTGCTGGTCGAAGGCGGCGGCGAGCACGCCGGGCCGGTGCGCGCGGTGCTGGGCATCGGCATCAATGTCCGGATGCCCGCCGCCGACGCTGCCCGGATCGACCAGCCCTGGATCGACCTGGCGACACTCGTGCCCGCACTGCCGTCGCGCGATGTGGTTGCCGCTGCGGTGATCGGTGCCTGGATTCCGGCGCTGGCGCGCTTCGATCGCGATGGCCTGGCGCCGTTCCTGCCTGCATTCGCAGCGGTCGACGCGCTGGCCGGCCGCGCGGTCCGGGTGCAGACCGGGACCGGCGTGCTCGAGGGCATGGCCGACGGCATCGCCGATGACGGCGCGCTGCGCGTCCGGTTCGACGACGGCGTCAGGACCTACCACGCAGGCGAAGTCAGCGTGCGCAACGGGGACGCGACATGACGGTCTGGCTGTTCGACCTGGGCAACACCCGGCTCAAGTACGCGCCGCTCGACGGTGCGGACATCGGACCGGTCGCCGGGACGGCGCATGCTGCCGGCGGGCTGGATCCGACATGGATCGAGCGCCTGCCGCCGAAGATCGAGACCGCGGTGGTGGCCAGTGTCGCGTCGCCGGCCTTGCGGGCGGTGCTGCTCGACGCGCTGGCCGCACGTGGCGCGCAGGTCGAACTGGCGCGCACGCTGCCGGCGCTCGATGGCTTGACCATCGCCTATGCCGACCCGACACGACTGGGCGTGGACCGGTTCCTCTCTTTGTTGGCGGCGCGCGCGCAGGCCGCAGCGCCCGTGGTGGTGGTCGGCGTGGGCACTGCGCTGACGATCGACCTGCTCGATGCCGACGGTCGGCACCTGGGGGGCCGCATCGCGCCATCGCCGACGCTGATGCGCGAGGCCTTGCAACGCCGGGTCGCGCAACTGCCGGCCACAGGCGGACGCTATGTCGAGTTCGCGAGCGACACGGACGACGCGTTGGCCTCGGGTTGCGAAGGCGCCGCCGTGGCGCTGGTCGAGCGCAGCCTCGCCCAGACCGCGACGCGGATCGGCGGCACGCCCGATCTGCTGCTGCACGGCGGCGGCGCGGCGGACCTGCAGTCGCATCTGCCGCAGGCGCAGATGCGGCCCGATCTGGTCCTGGCCGGCCTGGCGCGCTGGTACCGTGCGAGGCCGAGCAGGACCGGCGCCTAGGAGACTCCCATGCTACTGCGCGCGATCGCCCTGCTGCTGGTGATCCTCAATCTCGGTGTCGCCGCCTGGTGGGCACTGCGCGACACGCCGGCCGAATCGCCGCCTCTCCCCGCGGAGACCGCGCCCACGCTGACCTTGCTCCCGCCGCAGGCCGCGCCACCGGCGCCGATGCCGCTGGCCGAGGCCTTCGAGAGCGAGGAGACCGCAGCGCTCGACGGCGACAGCGATGGCGACGCGGTGGTAGAGCCGCGCTGCGTCGCACTCGGCCCGTTCGCCGATGCGGCTGCACGCGATGCCGCGCGCCAGCGTCTGGCCGGCGACGGCGTCCGCGTGTCCGCGCGCGAGGTCGCTGTCGCGCCGCGCGGATGGCGCGTCTGGCTGCCGCCGCAGCGCGACCGCGCCGCGGCCGATGCGATGGCCGCACGGCTGCGCGCGGCCGGGATCGAGGATCAGTACGTGATCGCCGACGGCAACGACGCGTACGGCATCGCGCTGGGGCGCTTCGACAGCGAAGCGCCCGCGCGGGCGCGCGTCGAGACCCTGCGCGTCGCCGGCTTTACCGTCCAGGCCGAGCCGATCGGCGGCCAGGTGCAGCTCTGGCTCGACGCGCTGGTCGATGCGGCGACCGCCGATGCCGCGCTGCGCACGCGCACCGGCGCGCCCCGGGCCGAACCCGGCCACTGCGCCACCACCCAGGATGCAGGTTAGAATCCCCGCGCGGCCTCGCCGCCCCATGCCGGCATAGCTCAGTTGGTAGAGCAACCGCCTTGTAAGCGGTAGGTCCCCAGTTCGAACCCGGGTGCCGGCACCATCTACGGATTCCAGGTCATCCCGGGAGGCGGGGACCACGAACGCCTCGGTCTGGATAGAATCGGGTCGACTGCGTCCAGGGGATGACGATGAAGCAGGGAGGCATCGCGGCCGGCGTGGCCGCGGTTGTGATCGCGCTGCTCGCGCCAGCGGCTTCGGCCTCCGGTGTCGACCAGCCCCCGCGCACGGTCGGCGAGCTTGCCACATGGTGCCGCGACGGCCTGCAGCCATGGATCCCTGGCGACGAGCCACCTGCCGCCGAGGCAGCGCGCGGCGCCTACTGCTTTGCCTACGTGCAGGCGGTGATCGACAACAAGTTCGTCGCGCCAGGCAACCCGTACTGCTTCCCGGTCGGTGCATCGCACCGCGAGGTGATCGAGGGCTTTGTGGTGTACGCGGCACACGCGCCGCGCAAGCTGCAGGAGGCAGAAGTCGGGGCCGGTGTCGACGCGGCGCTGCAGGCGGCGTATAGCTGCCCCACGCGCTGATTGGGGAAGGTCACATCGAGCGCGCAAAGTCAGATCAGAAAGGATCTAAAGCGGAGGGAAGCGCAATGGCTAGACGCAAGAAAAGTATCGTCTCGTGGAACAAGGTCTTGGGTGTGACGAAGGCCAAGCGCGACTTCGCGCGAATGACTGGCATCCCCACCACCAGGTCCGGCCGGCAAGCGAAGCTCGGTCGTGCCATGGGCTGCAGCGTGGTTCTGGTCGCTGGCGCGGGCGTCGTGTTGGCGCTGGTCGCGGGCGCTTGGATGGTATTGCCGACCGCGCTTGCGTAGCGCCTCCGCGTCAATCCTGCAGCTTTGCGATCGCCCAGCCGGCGGCGAGCTCGAACGCGGCTTGCGGGTCCGAAACGCGGGCGAACCCCTCGCCGCTGGTGACCTCGAACACGCCGTCTTCCACCAGTCGCACGCTCGATAGCACGCGCGACGACTCCGGCCCGATCCTGTACGCCTCCCACCGAGACCGATCGACGTACTCGCCGCACAGCGGATTCCGCCAGCCGCGGTCGTTGAAGATGGAATCGCCGAGCGACGGCATTTCGGCCAGGCCGGCAGGCGGGATCACATGCGGCTCGCGAGAGCGTAGGAGGGCGGCTTTGGCTGTTGATCTGGAAGGCATGCCGGGCATCATCCCGGCCGTGGTCGCATGGGCTGCGACCCGCGCGACGCTGGCGCGGCGCTCCCCGTCAGTTCTCAACTCCTCTTCGCGCACTCGGTGTTGCTGAAAAGCGCGCCCAGCGTAGATCGGTGACGCGGCAGAACGGGAGTGTGGACGGCAATACTGGCTATTCGCAGCCAATCCCGTCCCCATCCCTGTCCAAGTGCGGCCCATAGCCTGGCTCTCCGCGTCGGACGGGTGCCGCGCCTGCCTCTCGGGCCTCTGTGCAGTTGCGATATGACCATCCCGTGGCTGGCACGAACGTGGATGGAGCGAGGGGCTGCCGCGGCGCCGGCGGTACCGATGGCGCCATGTGGCAGTGATAGTCGCCGGTCTTCCGGTTGTGGTGGCAGCCCTCTGCGTTGAGGCCCCCCGGGTGCGCTTGTGCCATTGCCGCTGCGGCAAAGAGGAGGGCCAGTCCCGCGCTTCTGTACATGATCCTTCCTTGGTGATCGGGTGGGCAGGTTCGAGCATGGCGCCTCGGCTGATAGACTGCGTTCCTTGCCAGTGGCGCGCCCATGGAAGTTTCGTGGCACGCGTCCGGCTTTGCTAGAAGTTCCAAACGATTTCAACCGGCCCCCATGGGTTTCGAACCCGGGTGCCGGCACCATCCAGACGCCGTTTCCGCGACCCGCGCCGCCCAGGCGCCTCCCCATGGCCGCACGGTGTCCGTCGTCCGCGCGTGGCCCCGTCCGCCCGCGGCCTGCGTTTCGCCAGTCGCCCAGGAGAAGCCATGCAGCACGCGTACCCGCCGGTCTCGATCTTCGGTGTGCCCACGGATGTGGGCGCAGGGCGTCGCGGGGCCTCGATGGGGCCCGAGGGTCTGCGCGTGGCCGGTCTGGCCGAGGCTCTGCTCGCGCGCCGGATCGACGTCGTCGACCTGGGCGACCTCAAGGGGCCTCGGAATCCGTGGCAGGGTCCGCAGGGTGGCTATCGGCATCTCGATGAGGTCGTGGCCTGGAACCAGGCGGTGCTCGAGGCCTCGTCGGCGGAGCTCGCGCGCGGGCGCATGCCGATCATGCTTGGCGGCGACCACTGCCTGGCGATCGGCTCGATCGCGGCGGTTGCGCGCCACTGCCGGGCCGTCGGCAAGACGCTGCGCGTGCTGTGGCTCGATGCGCACACCGATTTCAATACCTCGCAGATCACCCCGTCGGGCAACGTGCACGGGATGCCGGTCGCCTGCCTGTGCGGCATCGGGCCCGACGTGCTGACCGGGCTCGGCGGCGAAACGCCGGCCACGCGCGTCGACCAGTTCCGTCAGATCGGCATCCGTTCGGTCGATCCGGACGAGAAGCGCCTGGTCAAGGCGCACGGCCTGGATATCTACGACATGCGCTATATCGATGAGGTCGGCATGCGGCGCGTGGTCGAACAGGCGCTCGAGGGTGTCGATGCCGACACCCACCTGCATGTGAGCTTCGACGTCGACGTGCTCGACCCGACCATCGCCCCAGGCACCGGCACCCCGGTCCCGGGCGGCATCAACTATCGCGAGGCGCAGTTGGTGATGGAGATGATTGCCGACACCGGGCGGCTGGGGTCGCTGGACGTGGTGGAGGTCAACACCGCGCTCGACCATGGCAACGCCACCGCGGAGCTGGCGGTGGACCTGGTCGAAAGCCTGTTCGGAAAATCGACGCTGATGCGGGACTGAGGGCGCCGACGCGGGCTGATGCGGCGGGAGATGCCGGCGCGTTGCACGCGGCATTCACACTGCGGGCTCCTATAGTCCGCCCAACGGTTGCCTTGTCGCGCAATCGCCCGCGAAACCTCCCTGGAGAATCCCATGAAGCGTTTGACTGCACTTCTGCTGCTCGCCCTGTTCACCGTTGGCTCGCTGAGCGCCTGTAACACCGTCCGCGGCGCTGGCCAGGACGTCCAGAAGGTCGGCGAGAAGATGGAAGACGGTGCGAACGACACGGGTGGCACCACGCGTCGCCCCTGATCCACGCTCCGCGCATGCAATCCGAAAAAGCCGGCGAACGCCGGCTTTTTCTTGGGCGTTTTGGCGTGGCCCGACCGGCGCCATCCCGATGCTGAGTGAAACGCTCAGCGATGTGACGGCCGACATCATGATCCTTTGACCGCCACTTGATGTGCGCTGCGCGAGGATGTCCCCAAGCCCGCCGCGATTGCATCCGCATCGCCTCCGCGGACCTTCCGACCTCATGACAGGACGAAACGACGATGAATAAAGACATCATTTCCGGCAAGTGGACCCAGCTCAAGGGCAAGGCGCAGGCCAAGTGGGGCGACCTGACGGACGACGTGTTCGATGTCGCCGCCGGCGACAGCAAGTATCTGGCCGGCAAACTGCAGGAGAAGTACGGCTGGGAGCGTGACCGCGCCGAAAAGGAAGTGCGCGAGTTCGAGAAGACCCTCGACTGATCCGCTTCATCGAGATTCCATGCGCAACGACGGGTCGGTTCGCCGGCCCGTTTTCGTGTCCGGTCCAGTCGGGCCGGGGGCCCGGCCAGCACTTCGACCCGCAGGGCTGGCGGTGCCAGCACCGGGATCGGCTGCAGTCGAACGGGTAGACTGGGGCATCCCTGGTCTGTCGCTGCTGTCATGTCACAACGTCCCCTGCGCGTCCTCACCGGCATCAAGCCCTCCGGCACGCCGCACGTCGGCAACTACGTCGGCGCCGTGCGCCCGGCGGTCGCCGCCAGCAAGGCGCCGGGCACCGAGAGTTTCTACTTCCTCGCCGACCTCCACAGTCTAGTCAATACGCAGGACCCGGCCCGGGTGCAGCGCTCGACCCTGGAAGTCTCGGCCACGTGGCTGGCCGCCGGTCTGGACCCGGCGAAGGTCTGGTTCTATCGCCAGAGCGATGTGCCCGAGACCACCGAACTGATGTGGTTGTTGACCTGTGTGGCCGGCAAGGGCCTGCTCAACCGGGCGCATGCCTACAAGGCCGCCGTGGACCGGAATCGGGCCCAGGCGCTGGACGAGGATGCGTCGGTGACCGCCGGGCTCTATCTCTATCCGGTGCTGATGGCCGCCGACATCCTGATCTTCAACGCCGACCGCGTGCCGGTGGGGCGCGACCAGATCCAGCACATCGAGATGGCGCGCGACTTCGCGCAGCGCTTCAATCATCTGTACGGGCGCGAGTGGTTCACGCTGCCCGAAGCGGTGATCGACGACGACGTCGCCACGCTGCCCGGTCTGGACGGGCGCAAGATGAGCAAGAGCTACGACAACACCATTCCGCTGTTCGCGCCGCCTGCCCAGCTCAAGAAACTGGTGTTCTCGATTCTCACCGACTCGCGTGCACCGGGTGAGCCGAAGGATACCGAGGGCTCGGCGTTGTTCCAGCTCTATCAGGCGTTCGCCACGCCCGAGCAGACGGCCGCATTCGCGCAGGCCTTCGCCGACGGCATCGGTTGGGGCGAGGCCAAGCAACAGGCGCTCGATGTGATGGAGCGCGAGATCGCGCCGATGCGCGAGCGCTACGAGGCGTTGGTCGCGAGGCCGTCGGACATCGAGGACATCCTGCGCGATGGCGGGCGCCGGTTGCGCGAGCGCTATGCGACGCCGCTGCTGGCGCAACTGCGCGATGCGGTCGGCCTGCGCGATCTGGGCCGCGTGGCGGTGCCGGCCGCCGCCGGTGCGGCGGCGATCCGCAGCGAGCCGCCGCAGTTCAAGCAGTACCGCGAGGCCGACGGCCGGTTCTATTTCAAGCTTGTGGACGGCGACCGGGTGTTGCTGCAGAGCCACGGCTTCGACGCGCCGCGCGAGGCGGGGCAGAGCATTGCGCGCCTGCGTCGCGGCGAGCTGGCACCGGCGCAGGCGCCGGCCGAGCTTGGCGAGGGCGTCGCGCTGACCGACGTGCAGGCCGCGCTGGATGCGATTGCCGCGGCGGAGGCGGAGAAGGCGGCATCATGAACCCGCTCGTCGAGTTCAATCTGACACTGCTGCTGTTTCTGCCGTGGTTTGCGATCCTCGGCGTGCTTTTCTGGGTCTATCCGCGGCGTCCGCGTGGCGTGCGCCGCGTGCTCTACGATCTGGTCAGCCTGGCGGTGTCGGTCGTCGCCTTCCTGGTTTCGATCTACTGGGCGCAGACGAGCGCCGATCCGGTGCATGGCCATATGTGGCAGCAGATCCTGGCGACCGCGGTCGGCTACGGGGTATTCCTGGCAGTGCTGGGCGCCGCGTTCGTGCTGCGTCTGTCGCTCCTGCGGCCGCGCGACTGAGGCCAAGCTGCGCCTACGACCAAAGGCCCATGCGCGTCTTCCGGCGCACGCCTAGACTGCCGGGAGCGGACCTGGGAGCGACGCGATGCGTGACAACAGTGGCGGGATCACCATCATCGATACGGGCTATGTGCGGCCTGCGTTGTGCGCGGCCTATCTGGTGCGCTGTGGGGGGCGCGCCGCGCTGATCGACTGCGGGACCGCGACCTGCGCCCCACGTGTGCTCGCCGCGATCGATGCGGCCGGCGTGGACCGCGCATCGGTCGACTGGATCATGGTCACCCACGTACATCTCGACCACGCCGGCGGCGCGGGCCCGTTGATGCGCGCGCTGCCCAACGCGCGGCTGGTCGTGCATCCGCGCGGCGCGCCGCACATGATCGACCCGACGCGGTTGATCGCCGGTGCGAAGGCGGTGTACGGCGAAGCGGACTTCGCGCGCGACCACGCCGGCATTCTGCCGGTGCCCGAGGCGCGCGTGGTGATCGCCGACGACGGCCATGTCGTCGATCTGGCCGGCAGGGCGCTGGTCTGTGTCGACACGCCCGGCCATGCGCGCCACCACTACAGCGTCTGGGACGCGGCCACCCGCAGTTGGTTTGCGGGCGACACCTTCGGCATTTCCTATCGCGAGCTCGATACCGAGGCGGGCGCTTTCATTGTGCCGACGACCTCGCCGGTGCAGTTCGATCCGCAGCAGATGCACGCCTCCATCGATCGCCTGCTGGCGCGCGCACCCGCCTCGATCCGGATTGCGCACTACGGCGAGGTCACCGAGTGCATGCGACTCGGCAGCAACCTGCATACGGTGATCGATGCGATGGTCGCCATCGCGCAGGCGGCCGATGGACGCGACGACCGCCAGGCCGTGATCGTCGATGGCTTGGTGCGGCTTTATACCGAGCGGGCCGTGGCCCACGGCATCGTCGACGCGCCGGCGCGCGTGCGCGAGGTGCTCGGCGGCGACATCGCCCTCAATGCGCAGGGCCTGTGTGCGTGGCTGGATCGCATCGCGCGCTGACCGTGTGCCCAGGCTGCCCCCGCCGGCATCGCCGATGGGGGCCGGAAAGACCGGGTCAGGCCAACGGCGGCTGGCCCAGTTCGGCCAACAACTGGTTCTGCGCCTTGAGGGCGTTGGCACGCGGCAGCTTGGCCGTCACGCCCGGGTAGGACAGCGCGAGGTCGCCCTTGAGCAGCAGACCGTCGACGTGGACGTAGCTGCGGGTGGTGTAGCGGTTGCCGTCGCGCTCAACGTCCAGGCGCATCGGTGCGGTCAGGATGTTGATGCCCTTCTGATAGACGCGGCGGCGGCCGTCGTCGCTGCGCAGCTTGTAGCCGTTGGCCGCGGCCCAGGCGTCGACCCGGCCCAGCACGTCACCTTCCGCAGTGAACTCGCGCACGTCCCACGGATGGTTCGCGCTCTTGGCCTTGTGGGCCATGAAGTTGATCAGGCCGAAGCCCATCAGTCCGCCTGCGATCGTCGCGGTCAACATCGCCATCTTGCGATTCCTGTTCATGATGAATGGGGAGCGCACTGTAGTGTGCGCCATGTGAAGGCGGTGCTGGGGGCGCCCCCAGGTGGCAGTGCGGAGGCGGCCATGCCATGCCGCGCGCGTCGACCACCCAAGGGGCGACGCTCCTGAGGGGCGAGCGCCGCTGTCAGCCAGGGCGGGCGCCGGAGGGCGCGTCGTGCACAGGCGGAAGGGCTTGATCCGACGATATCGGCGCCTGCGGCCAGACGCCGGCGTGGTCCTCAATGTCGAGGTCGAGCAGGGGGGCAGGCGGGTGCGGCGCGGCATGCGGGCGCGCTTCGAAGGCGGCCGGGCGCCGGGCAGCGCCGTGGCGGCGTCATACGCCCAGCGACTGCCCGCCGTCGACCGCCAGCACTTGGCCGGTGATCCAGGCGGCCTGGTCGGAGCACAGGAACAGCGCCGCCGCGGCGACGTGTTCCGGGCGTCCGAAACCGCCGAATGGGATCGCGTCGCGCACCTGCGCGTACAGCGCCGGCTCCGATTCCGCACGCCGTGCCCACAGCCCGTCTTCGAAGAGGATCGAACCTGGCGCGAGCGCATTGACCCGGATGCGCTCGCGGGCGAGCTCGGCCGCCAGACTCAGGGTGTAGTGGTGCAGCGCGGCCTTGAGCGCCGAGTACGCGGCCGCGCGCGGCGTCGGGCGCAGCGCATTGATCGAGCCGACGTTGAGGATCGACGGCGCGGCGCTGCGGCGCAGGTGGGGCAGTGCGGCCCGGTTGCAGCGCACCGCCGCCATCAGGTCGACGTCGAAGCCGGCGTGCCAAGCGGTATCGCCCGTGGCGTGCGACAGCGCGGAGGCGTTGTTGACGACGATGTCGATCCCGCCCAGCGCATCGGCGCCGGCCGCGACCCAGGCCTCGATCTGCGCGGCGTCGGCGAGATCGCAGGCATGTCGGTGCACGCGTCCGCCGGAGCGGCCGATCGTGGCGACCGCGGCGTCGAGCGATGTCGCGCCGCGTGCGCAGATCGACACCGCGGCGCCGGCGCCGGCCAAGGCCTGCGCGATCGCGAGCCCGATGCCGCGGCTGCCACCGGCGACGAGCGCGCGGCGGCCGGCGAGCGGCGGTGTCCCTGCGTCCACGTCAGTGCGGCCGCGCGAGGTCGTCGCGCATCGCGTCGAGGACGCCCGCGGCCTCGCCACCGGTCCCGGCGCGGCGGGCGCCGAGACACGCGGCATCGGGGCCCGGCGCGCCTGTGCGCTGCAGGGCGATCGCCTTGCTGTCGAAGGCCCGCGCGAACAGCCTCTGCACCAACAGCAGCGGCCCTGAGGCGGGATTGGCGAAGACCTCGCGCAAAGGCGCGAGCGGCGTGCCGTCCCGGCCGAGGCCGTGCAGGTCTTCGATCTCGAACTTCGCGACGACGGTCATCAATGCCAACCGGTCAGGGACGATCGCGCCATGATACCGGTGCGGTGTTCAAGGCCGGTTGCGCATCGCGTCACGACCGCGGCTGCGTCACGACTGCGCGCGAGCTCACATCGGCGCCTGCGGCCAGAGGTAGGCGCGGTCGTCGAAGCTCGTGCACCAGTGCGGGCGGTAGACCACGATCAGGGCCATGACCGTGCCGGAGAAGAACGCCTCGGCGAACATCAGCAGCGGCGTCGCGGTCAGATAGGCCTCGACCGTCCGGCCGCCGAGCCAAGCGGTCACGGCGGCCTTGGTGAGCATCGCCGCCGCCATCGCCAGTGCGGCGGCCGCGAACGCGTTGAGCATCACGTAGACGACGATATTGCGCGGTGCCCAGCGCCGCGCCAAGCGCGAGGCCAGGGCCGTGACCGCGACCGGCAATGCGCCGGTGACCAGGAAGTCGGCGGCCCAGCCCTGCCACGCCGCGCCCAGCAGCACGCCGGTCAGGCTGACGGCCGCCATCACCCAGCAGGCGACGCCGGCGCCGAACAGCAAGGTCGCGATGGTCGCGCCCAGGAAGTGCAGCATCACGCCCTGCAGCGCGGCGGTGTTGAACCAGCGCATCGCTGCCAGCGCGAGGGTCGCGACCAGCAGCACGCGCAGCGTCTCGGACGAGGTCGCGCGGACATGCGCGCGCAGCGCGCCGACCTGCCGCAGCAGCACCGCGATCGCGGCGGCCCAGGCCACGGCCTGGAGCCAGAGCGGCAGCGCGTTGCCGGACGCGGACATCGGACCTGCCGGCGCCTCAGTCGGGCAGGGACGGCGTCGGCTGGCCGAGGTGGGTGCGGACCTCGAACAGCTCCGGGAAAAAGCTCAGTTCCAGCGCCTGGCGCAGAAAGCCCACGCCGCTCGAGCCGCCGGTGCCGCGCTTGAAGCCGATGATCCGCATCACCGTGCGCATGTGGCGGAAGCGCCACGACTGGAACTGGCTCTCCAGGTCGACCAGGTCCTCGCACAGCGAGTACTCGCGCCACCAGCGGTCGGTGTCCTCGTAGATCGTGCGCAGCACGGGCACCAGGTCCGCATCGAACACATGCGGCTGCGTCCAGTCGCGCGCCACGTGGGCCGAGGCGACCGGGTGGCCCCAGCGTGCGAGATAGCGCAGGAATTCGTCGTACAGGCCAGGCTGCTCCAGCACCGCGCGCAATCCGGCCTGGCCGTCGGGATCGTGCGCGAACACCTCGAGCATCGCGGCGTTCTTGTTGCCGAGCAGGAACTCGACCGTGCGGTACTGCAGCGACTGGAACCCGGACGAGGGGCCCAGCACATCGCGGAACTCCATGTACTCGGCCGGCGTCATCGTCTCGAGCACCGACCACTGCTCGGTCAGCTGCCGCAGCACCTGCTTGCAGCGCGCCAGTACCTTGCGACAGCGCCAGACCTCGTCGCGGCGCAGGTGCGCGATGGCCGCCGACAATTCATGGATCATCAGTTTCAGCCACAGCTCCGAGACCTGGTGCTGCACCACAAACAGCATCTCGTCGTGGTGCGGCGGCTCGGACAGCGGCTGCTGGGCGGCGAGCAGCAGGTCCAGGCGCAGGTAGCCGGCATAGGTCAGGCGCCCGGACAGGTCGCGGTGGATGCCGTCCTCGAGCGGACGCTGGTTGCGGTCGATGGTCATCGGCACAGCGTAGCGCAGGACGCGCCGCCGGCCCTGACGGTGGCCATGCCGCACAGCGTCATGCAACCGACACCCAGGCAGTCCACCATCGGGGTGGGGCGCCTTCGCCCGGGGATGTCAGGGAACCGACGCATGAACGAGACCGTCCGCCGGCTGCTGTCGGCGCTGTTGCTGTCGTGCGCCGCCACCGGCGCGCAGGCCCAGGTGGTGATCAGCCAGGTCTACGGCGGAGGCGGCAACGCCGGTGCCCCGTATCAGGCCGACTATGTCGAGCTGTTCAACGCCGGCGCACAGCCCGCTTCGCTCGCCGGCAAATCGGTGCAGTACGCGAGCGCGACCGGCAACGGCCACTTCGGCGCTGGTGCCAACCAGATCGTGGTGCTGCCGGGCGTCGACCTCCCTGCCGGGGGCTACTTCCTGGTCGCACTGGCGGGCGGCGCGAACGGCGACCAGCTGCCGGCGCCCGATGCGAGCGGCACGATCAACATGTCGGGCAGCGCGGGCAAGGTGGTGCTGGCCGACATCGCGACCGGGCTGGGCTGCAACGGCGGCAGCACGCCCTGCACACCCGCGCAGCAGGCGCTGATCCTCGACCTTGTCGGCTTCGGTGGCGCCAATTTCTTCGAGGGCACGGGGCCGGCCCCGACGCTGGGCAATGCGCTGGCCGCCGTGCGTGCCGGCGGTGGCTGCACCGACAGCGACGACAACGCCGCCGACTTCTCGGCCGCCGTGCCGGCGCCGCGCAACGCGGCCTCGGTGCCCAACATCTGCGGCGGGGGTGGTGCGCTGTACCTGAGCATCGGCGATACCCGCGGCGCCGAGGGCGACAGCGGCACGACGCCGTTCTTCTTCACCGTCAGCCTCAACCAGCCGGCGGGCCCGGACGGGGTGGACTTCGCGTACGCAACCGCCGATGGCAGCGCGACCGTGGCCGACCAGGATTACATCGCCAAGTCCGGGACCGGTCGCTTCGCGCCGGGCCAGCGCGAGCTGACGATCCACGTCGACGTGGTCGGCGATCAGACCGTCGAGCCCGATGAGGATTTCCACGTGGACCTGGCCGACGTCGAGGGTGCGCTCGTCGCTAAAGCGCGCGGCACCGGGCTGATCGTCAACGACGACGTGCTGACGCTGCCGATCCACCGCATCCAGGGCGCAGGCGCACGCTCGCCGGTCGAGAACCAGCCCGTTGCCACCACCGGCATCGTCACCGGCCGCAAGAACAACGGCTTCTTCATCCAGACGCCCGATGGCGAGGACGATGGCGATCCGATGACCTCCGAAGGCGTGTTCGTGTTCACCGGCAGCGTGCCGCCCGCCGATGCCGCCGTCGGCAACAAAGTGCTGGTGCAGGGCACCGTCATCGAGTACGTGCCGGCCGCCGACCCGCACCAGCTGCCGTTGACCGAGATCACCGACGCCTCGGTCGTCGCGTTGTCCAGCGGCCACGCGCTGCCGGCGCCGGTCGTGCTGACCGTCGACCTGCCACGCGCCGACGGCGGTCTCGACCAGCTCGAGCCGCTGGAGGGGATGCGCGTGACCGCGCCGAGCTTCACCGTCGTGGCGCCGACCGGCGGCAACGTCGACGAGCGCGCCGCGACTGCGACCGGCAACGGCCGGTTCGCGGTCGTGGTGACCGGCACTCCGCGCCCGTTCCGCGAGCCGGGTATCCAGGTACCCGATCCCGATCCCTTGGGCAGCAGTGCGCCGGCGATCCCGCGCTGGGATTTCAATCCCGAGACGATCGTGGTCAACAGCGCCACGATCGGTGCGCCGACAGCCGATCTCGCCGCGGGCTGCCGCATCGTCGGCGGCTCGCTGACCGGCCCGCTCGACTACACGTTCCGCCGCTACACGATCTACCCCGAGGGCGCGCTCGAGACCGACTGCAGCGGTGCCGGGCAGGTGCGTCCGGCGGCGCTGCCAGGCCCCGACCATGTGAGCCTGGCGACCTACAACCTGCAGCGCTTCTTCGACACCACCAACGACGGTAACAGCGGCCCGACGCTGACCGCCGCGGCGCTGGAGCGACGGCTGGCCAAGGCGTCGATCGGTATCCGCGCCTTTCTGCACGCGCCCGATGTCGTCGGCGTGACCGAGGTCGAGAATCTCGGCGTGCTGCAGCAGCTGGCCGCGCGGATCAATGCCGATGCGGTGGCCGCGGGCCGGCCCGATCCAGGCTACGTCGCCTATCTGCAGGAAGGCTTCGACGTCGGCGGCATCGATGTCGGGTTTCTGGTGCGGACCGGCGCTGTCGCGCCGGGCATCGCCCGGATCGAGGTACGCGCGGTCGTGCAGCAAGGCGCCGACGCGGTGCTGGTCAATCCGAACGGCTCGACCAGTGTGCTCAACGACCGGCCGCCGCTGGTGCTTGATGCGGTCGCGCATTTCGCCGACGGCCGCCGCTTCCCGTTCACCGCGATCGTCGTCCACCAGCGCTCGCTCAACGGCATCGAGGCCGACGACGGCGGCAGCAACGGCTGGATCAGCGGCGGCGCCCGCGTGCGCGCCAAGCGCCAGCGGCAGGCCGAGTTCCTGGCCACGCTGATCGACGACATGCAGCGGGCCGATGCCGGCCGGCACATCGTCGTGCTGGGCGACTTCAATGCCTTCGAGTTCAACGACGGCTACGTCGATGCGATGGGCACAACGACCGGTCTGCCATCGCCGGATGCGCAGACCGCGGTCGACGGCGACGGCGCGGTACTGGTGGCGCCGTCGCTGTTGAACATGACGCTGGAGGCGGCCGACGCGGCGCGCTACTCCTTCGTCTTCGACTACCAGGCGCAGTCGCTCGACCACGTGCTGGTGAACCAGGCCGTCGTCGATTCGCCGCTGGTCGCCGGGCTCGACATCAGCCATGCGCGCATCAACGCCGATTTCCCCGAGGTCGCGCGCAACGATGCGACCACGCCGACCCGGTTGTCCGACCATGACCCCACAGTGCTGCTGCTGCGGCTGCAGCCGGCGACGCTGGCCGACCTGGGCATCGAGGCCGAGGCGGCGAATGCCGAGGTCGTCGAGGGCGCACCGCTTGCGTTCTCGGCGGTGGTGCGCAACGCCGGGCCCGATGCCGCGCAGTTCCCCGGCGTCGGTGCGGTCATCGACGCCGAACTCGCGGACCTGGTGGTCACCGCACCGGCGGGTTGGGATTGCGAGGCGCCGGTCGTCGGCGGCGGCACGACGACGCTGTCATGCAACCACGAGACGCTGACGGCTGCCGGCGAAGCGGCGTTCGCGCTGTCGGCGACCGCGCCGGCCTCGGCGGTCGGCCGGACGCTGGTGCTGACGGTCGCCGCGACCTCGCAGACCCACGATCCGGACGAGGGCGACAACAGCGCCAGCGCATCGACCGAGGTGCTCGCCGATCCGGCGCTGCCGTTGACCGATGGCGTGCCGGTCCAGGGCGTGTCGGGCGCGGCGGGCACGTCGCAGCTCTTCCGCATCGATGTGCCCGAAGGCGCGCGCACGCTGCGGGTGCTGACTTCGGGCGGCAGCGGCGATGTGTCGCTGTACGCGTCACATGACGCGATGCCGACGCCGGAGGATTTCGACGTGCAGTCGCGCCGTCCGGGCAACAACGAACTGATCCAGGTGGCCGCGCCTGCCGCGGGGCGCTGGTACCTGCGCGTGGTCGGCGAACGCGCATTCGAGCGGGTCAGCGTGCGCGCCAGCATCGTGCGCTGATCTCGCAGCGCAGTCCGCGCGTTCGGCCGATGCGACGGCCGGGCGCCGCGGAAAGGACGGCGGCAGATGCGGGCCGCCTGCCGGCGTGAGGCTGCAACGTGCTGCTAGGATGCGCGATCGCACGCTTTGCAGGGGACTCCATCGCATGAGCCAGCCTACGTCCGACACCGGCGCACCGCGCGGCATTGTCGCCCGTCTTCTCGACGCGATCGAACGCACCGGCAACCGGCTGCCGGATCCTGCGATGTTGTTCCTACTGTTGATGCTCGCGGTGTGGGCGCTGTCCTGGGCGCTGTCGGGCGTGGATTTCGCCGCGATCGATCCACGCAGCGGCACGCCGATCCAGATCGTCAACCAGCTCTCGGGTGAGTCGCTGACCGCGTTCATGGCCAACATGGTGCGGGTATTCCTGGGCTTCGCGCCGCTGGGCGTGGTGCTGGTCGCGATGCTGGGGCTGGGCGTGGCCGAACATACTGGCTTCATCAATGCTGCATTGCGCAGCGTGCTGTCGGTGACGCCGAAGATGCTGCTGACGCCGGCACTGGTCGCGGTCGCGGTGCTGAGCCACGTCGCGGTCGATGCCGGCTACGTGCTGGTGATCCCGCTGGGTGGGGTGATCTTCTACGCCGCCGGGCGCCACCCGCTCGCCGGAATCGCTGCCGCATTCTGCGGCGTGTCGGGGGGATTCTCGGCCACGCTGCTGGTGCCCTCGTCGCTGGACCCGTTGCTGGCCGGTTTCACCCAGGAGGCCGGACGCATTCTGGACCCGGCGCTGACGATCAACCCGCTCAACAACTGGATCTTCACCACCGCCTCGAGCCTGCTGATCATCGCGATCGGCTGGTTCGTCACCGACCGCATCGTCGAGCCGAGGCTGGCGCGCACGGTCGTCGACGGCGACCCGGCCAACCTGCCGAAGATGGACCCGCTGCGCGCGGCCGAGAAGCGTGGCCTGACCTGGGCCGTGGTCGCGATGCTCGTCGCGTCCCTGCTGTTCGCGCTGACGCTGATGCCCGAGACCTCGCCGTGGCGCGCGCCGGCAGACGCCGTGCCCGAGGGCAGCCATCCGCTGCTGGTCGCGGCTGCGCCGGTGATGCAGTCGATCGTCGCGCTGATCTTCGTGCTGTTCCTGCTGCCGGGCGTGGTCTACGGCGCCGTCGCCGGCACGGTCCGTTCGCACCGCGATGTCATCGCGGCGATGACCAAGTCGATGAGCGGCATGGGGTACTACATCGTCATCGCGTTCTTCATCGCGCAGTTCCTGGCCGCGTTCAACGGCTCGGGCCTGGGCACGCTGATGGCGGTGGAGGGCGCGGACTTCCTCAAGGCGCTGGGGCTGCCGATGTGGCTGACCATCATCGGCCTGATCCTGATGACCGGCGTGGTCAACCTGTTCATCGGTTCGGCTTCGGCCAAGTGGGCGCTGCTGGCACCGATCATGGTGCCGCTGATGATGCAGCTGGGCGTGTCGCCGGACCTGACCCAGGCGGCGTACCGGGTCGGCGATTCGATGACGACGATTCTGACCCCGCTGATGCCGTACTTCCCGCTGATCGTGGTGTTCTGCCAGCGCTACGTGACCGCGGCCGGCATCGGCACGCTGGTGTCGATCATGATTCCGTACTCGATCGCGCTGTCGGTGCTGTGGACATCGTTCCTGCTGGCGTTCTGGGCGCTGGGTATCCCGCTGGGGCTGGGCGCGAGCTACGACTATCCCGCTGGCTGAACAGGGGCGGGGCTACCCGGCCTCCATGTCAACGGTACGCTGATGACCGGGGAGACCATCGCCCACCTCGCGGGCCTCGAGGTGGCCTACGCCGCATTCCGGCGTCTGCCCGCGCGCGCGCGCCCGACCCGTGACGGCATGACCGCCGATCAGCGCTTCTTCCAGGCCTGGCGCACCGCCTACGTGAGCCGTTCATGCGCACCATGCTGCAGTCCGATGCCCACGCGCCCGGCCGGGAACGCGCGCTGACCGTGAGGAACATGGATGCGTGGTACGCGGCGTTTCATCCGGCGCCCACCGATCGGCTCGCCCTGCCAGGGAACCGGCGTATCCGGTTCTGGTAACTGCATGCGCTCTGGCTGCAAGGCGCCACTGACGAGTGCGGCCAAACCGTGACGCTGATCGATTTCCGGGCATGGGGGCAGTGCTAGAACGCAAGCGGGAATGGTTCCCGAAAAGGAGATTTCAGGATGAAGTGCACAACGAGTTTCGTCGCGGTATTCACCGTCGCCTCTGCTGCAGCGGCATGTCTCCCCACTGATGCCAAAGCATCCTGCATGGCGTTCTGTCGTGCCGAATACCAGAGTTGTCTGCAGAGCAGCACCAGCCCAGCGCAATGCGCGGCCGAAGAATCGGCATGTTTCGACTCCTGTCGCGGCGGCACGCCAAACGTCAAGCATTCCTTGACGGAGAATGTGGTGGGTGCCAACGGCCTGCCGGCATTCAGAAGTCCACCCAAAGACGTGCTTAATCTCCTTTCCAACCACAAGCCAACATCCAATAGCTGAGCTGACGAGTGCGCTTGCGCCCAAGCGCGTATGACTCGCTCAGGGCCTCGCCCAAGGCGATGAGACGGACACAGCGGGATGCGTCTCGATTCGTCCCACTCCGCCACGACATCCCGCTGCCACCGGAACCGCGCATTGCGCCGACGCGGAATCCGTGGTTCGGGGACTGACACGCCGCGCATCTCGTGTGGCGGGTCAGCAGGGACGCAAGTCCTCGACCGGGTGAACGTGGTCAACGTCGCCGGGCGCGAGCGACATCGATCCCGCTGGCTGAACAGGGGGCGCGGCGCGCAAGGGAAAGGACGGGCGTTGACGCCACGTTGACGCCCGGGCTCCGGGCTGGGATTCTCGCCGCTCCCCGGCGGTCGCGATCGGCCGGGTCGTCCCAGCTTCCCTTATGCAAGGATCTCCATGAGCGCCGACGTCGTCGAGCCCAAAGTCGCGGCTGTACCGCCGCCGCCCGCCAATCCGCCCGAGTTCCCCCAGCTACTCGGCCATCCACGCCCGCTGTGGATGCTCTTCATGTCGGAGTTCTGGGAGCGCTTCGCGTTCTACGGCATCCGCTGGGCGATGGTGCTGTACATCGTCGCGCAGTTCCACGGCGGCGATGCAGCCGGCGAGCGGCCGGCGAGCGAGATGTACGGCGCGTACCTGGCGCTGGTGTATGCGGGCGCGATCTTCGGCGGCTACGTCGCCGACAAGCTGATCGGCTTCCAGCGTTCGATCCTGCTGGGCGCGATGTTCATGGCGCTGGGCCTGTTCATGCTGGCTTCGCCGAACGAGCCGCTGTTCAAGCTGGGCCTGGCGACGATCATCGTCGGCAACGGCATGTTCAAGCCGATCATCTCGACCATGGTCGGCAAGCTGTACATGCAGGGCGACGCGCGCCGCGATGCCGGGTTCACGATCTTCTACATGGGCATCAACATCGGCGCGATGATCGCCCCGGTGGTCACCGGCTGGCTGGCGCGCAAGGTGTTCGGCACCGACACCGACCCGCATTACCAGTGGGTGTTCATCGCCGCCGGCATCGGCATGGTGATCAGCCTGGTGTGGTTCTGGGCCGGCCGCAGCCAGCTCAAGGGCATCGGGCTGCCGGCACCGGGCCAGCAAGGCCTCGCACGCGTGGGTCTGGTGGCCGTACTCGGCGCCGCCATCGGGATCCCGCTGTTCTATTTCCTGCTCACCATCGATGCGAGCGCACTGCAGGCGATCCTGATGGCGCTGTTCGTGGTGCCGGCGGTGATGCTGCTGGTCGAGGGCATCCGCGAGGGCAAGATGGCGCGCGACAAGGTGATCGCGATGCTAATCATCTTCGTGTTCAACGTGCTGTTCTGGATGTTCTTCGAGCAGGCCGGCAGCTCGTTCACCTTCCTCGCCGACCGCATCGTCGACCGTGAATTCGGCAGCTGGACCTTCCCGCTGGAGTGGTTCCAGTCGGTGAACTCGATCGCCATCATCACCTTCGCACCGCTCATGGCCTGGATGTGGGTCAAGATGGGCCGGGCCAATCCGTCGATCCCGCGCAAGTTCGGTCTGGGCCTGATTTTCAACGGCCTGGCGTTCCTGCTGTTGATGATCGCGCTCAACAGCATGGTCGATGGCAACGGCAAGATCCCGTTCTGGACGCTGTTCGCGGTGTATATGATCCAGTCGATCGGCGAGCTGTGCCTGTCGCCGATCGGTCTGTCGATGACGACCAAGCTCGCGCCCACGCGCGTGGCCGGCATGGCGATGGGTTGCTGGTTCCTGTCGATCGCGATCGGCAACAACCTGGCGGGCATCTTCGCCGGTCAGGTCAGTGGCGAAAGCGGCATGACCGCCGCCTCGGCGCAGGCCGGTTACACGTTCGGCTTCTGGGCGCTGGCCGGCGCCGGTGTGCTGCTGTTCGTGATCGCGCCGCTGGTCAACCGCTTGATGCACGGCGTGAAGTAAGCCGGTCGAATCGGATCGGACAACGGCGGCCTTCGGGCCGCCGTTGTCGTCTGTGCAGCCGGAGATCAGCCGGCCAGCGACGCTTCGAGCTTGTCCATCAGCCGGAGCAGTGTCGCGCGCTCGTCGGCATCGAGCGGGGCCATCACCCGCTGTTGGTAGTCCAGCGCCAGCGGGGCCACGACGTCGTAGACCGCTTCGCCGGCAGGGCTGAGCGCGAGCACCGAGCGTCGGCGGTCGCTGTCGTGCATGCCGCGCAGCAGCAACGCGCGCTCCAGCAGCCGGGCGACTGCGCGGCTGACGGCGACCTTATCCATCGCGGTGCGTTCGGCCACTTCGTTCGCCGACAGCCCGCGGTCGCGGCCGAGCACCGCGATGACCCGCCACTCGGTCACGCCGATCCCGAACCGCTCGGAATAGATGTCCGCCAGTCCCCGGCTGATGTGATTGGTCAGCACACTGAGCCGATAGGGCAGGAACGTCTCCAGGTCGAGCGTGGCGTGTTCAGGAGCCTGGGGGACCTGCCCGTCTTCAGCGACAGGGGATACCGACTGCGTCATGGTGCGGTGCGCCTTGCAAGTGGTTGCAGTTGAAACTATAAACGGGCATCCAAGCCCTCGTCACGCCACGGAGTATCCCATGAGCGCCCCCGCACACACCGGCCCCAATCTGGGCATGAACGTCACCACGTTCGAGAATCCGATGGGCATCGACGGCTTCGAATTCGTCGAGTTCGCAGCGCCGGCAGGCCAGGCCGATGCCATGCATGCGTACTTCCGCAACATGGGCTTTTCGGCGGTGCTCCGGCACAAGTCGCGGCCGATCACCGTGTACCGCCAGGGCGGGGTGAACTTCCTGCTCAACGCCGACCCCGACTCGTTCGCCGCCGATTTCGCCAAGGCTCACGGTCCCTCGGCCTGCGGGTTCGCGATCCGGTTCAAGCGGCCGGCCGACGAGGTCTACGGACGTGTGTTGGAGAACGGCGGCGAGGCGATCGGCGCGCGCGAATCCACCAAGGCGGTCGATGCGCCGGTGGTCAAGGGCATCGGTGACTGCATGCTCTATCTGGTTGATCGCTACGGCGATGCGGGTTCGATCTACGGCGACGACTACGTGCCGGTCGAGGGCGCCGACCAGAACCCGGTCGGGTTCGGCCTGACCTTCATCGACCATCTCACGCACAACCTCTACTTCGGCAACATGCAGAAGTGGTCGGATTACTACGAGAAGCTGTTCAACTTCCGCGAGATCCGTTACTTCGACATCAAGGGCAGCAAGACCGGCCTGGTGTCCAAGGCGATGACCGCGCCTGATGGCATCGTGCGCATTCCGCTCAACGAGTCCAGTGACCCCAAGTCGCAGATCAACGAGTACCTCGATGCCTACAAGGGCGAGGGTATCCAGCACATCGCCTGCTTCACCGACGACATCTACAGCTCGATCGAGAAGATGCGCGAGCATGGCATCACCTTCCTCGATACGCCCGAGACCTATTTCGACGTGATCGACCAGCGCATTCCCAACCATGGCGAGGACGTGCCGCGGTTGCGCCGGAACAAGATCCTGATCGATGCCGATCCGGAGACCAAGCAGCGCAAGCTGCTGCAGATCTTCACCGAGAATGCGTTCGGCCCGATCTTCTTCGAGATCATCCAGCGCAAGGGCAACGAGGGCTTCGGCGAGGGCAACTTCCAGGCGCTGTTCGAAAGCATCGAGCGCGACCAGATGAAGCGCGGCGTGCTGTGACATGGCGCCCGGCGTGCGGCGCGCGTGACGACCGTGTGGCGGCGATGGCAACGATCCTCGAGGTGACGCGATGAACGCAACGATCGACGACACAATCATCCCGATGCCGCAGGCCGCGGCGCAGGCGCGCCCGGTGCTCGAGTACATGTCCGGATTCGGCAACGAGTTCGCGACCCAGGCCGAGCCGGGCACGTTGCCGGTCGGCCAAAATTCGCCGCAGCGCGTCGCGCACGGGCTCTACGCAGAGCAACTGTCGGGCACCGCGTTCACCGCGCCGCGCGGCGAGAACCGCCGTAGTTGGCTGTATCGCATCCGCCCGGCGGTGCTGCACGGGCGCTTCGTGCCGTTTGCGCAGCCGCGCTTCCACGACGGGTTCGATCGCGGCCCGGTGACGCCCGAGCAACTGCGCTGGAGCCCGATCCCATTGCCCGAGACGCCGGTCGATTTCGTCGATGGCCTGTTCTCGATGGGCGGCAGTGGCGGCGCCGGGGCCTACGACGGCGTGGGCATCCACGTCTACGCGGCCAATACGTCGATGGCCGACCGCTTCTTCTACAGTGCCGACGGCGAGTTGTTGCTGGTGCCGCAGCTGGGGCGCCTGGTCGTGGCGACCGAGCTCGGCACGCTGGAAGTCGAGCCGCAGGAAATCGCGGTGATTCCGCGCGGCATCCGCTTTCGCGTCGAACTGCCCGACGGGGCGAGCCGCGGCTACGTGTGCGAGAACCAGGGGCGCGCGCTGCGGCTGCCCGACCTCGGCCCGATCGGCGCCAACGGCCTGGCCAATCCGCGCGACTTCCTGACCCCGGTCGCGCGCTACGAAGACATCGAAGGTGACTTCTCGCTGATCGCAAAGTTCCAGGGGCATCTGTGGCAGGCGCCGATCGGGCATTCGCCGCTCGACGTCGTCGGCTGGCATGGCAACTACGCGCCGTACAAGTACGACCTGCGCCGGTTCAACACGATCGGCTCGATCAGCTTCGACCACCCGGACCCGAGCATCTTCACCGTGCTCACCTCGCCCAGCGACACCCCCGGCACGGCCAATCTCGACTTCGCGATCTTCCCGCCGCGTTGGCTGGTGGCCCAGCATACGTTCCGGCCGCCGTGGTTCCATCGCAACGTCGCCAGCGAGTTCATGGGACTGGTGCACGGCCAGTACGACGCCAAGGCCGATGGCTTCTCGCCCGGTGCCTGTTCGCTGCACAACTGCATGAGCGGTCACGGGCCGGATGCGGCCACGTTCGACAAGGCCAGCGCCGCCGACCTCTCCAAACCCGACGTGATCGCCGAGACGATGGCCTTCATGTTCGAGACCCGTGGGGTCCTGCGGCCGACGATGCAGGCGCTCGAGGCCCCGCATCGGCAGGCGGACTACCAGACCGTCTGGGCGGGCCTGGAGCGCCGGTTCGTCCCGCCGCGTTAGCGCAGGACAGCCTGCCTGCAACAGCGGTCGATGCAGGGCGGCAAGCGCGGCGGCACCGCTCGGTCGCGCCGGTGTGCGTCGGCCGCGGTTGGTCGCCCAGTTCGCAGCTTATTCACATGGGCTCGCCGACGCTGGTGCGGTCATTGTCCGTGGAGTTGCCCATGAAGCAGACCCTGCCTGCCGTCGCCTTGCTTGCGCTCGCATTGTCGGCCTGCGGCGACCGCTCGTCCGCGCCGACCTCGGGCGCCGACGCCGATGGCCGCACGCCGCAGGTCGCCGACCCCGCGCCCGCGGGCTCGCCGCCGATGCCGGCCGACGGCACCGACACGCCGCCGGCCCCCGCGCAGGCGCCGGGCACGAACATCCCGCAGGTGGTCGATGGCGTGATCACATTCGACGGCTTCGGACCGGCTGCCTTCGGCAGCACTGAAGAGGAGGTGCGCATGTCCTGGGGCAACGACCTCGGCGACGCGGCGCCCTCGGAGCCGGGCGGCTGTTACATCCTCAAGCCACAGCCGATCGGCACCACCGACTACCGGCTCGGTTTCATGATGGAGGGCGATCGCTTCGTCCGGATCGACGTCCGCAACGAGGGCTACACCGCGCCGGGCGGTGGCAAGGTCGGCATGGACCGGGCCGAGATCGAGCGTCTCTACGGCGGGCGCGTCGAAGCCTCGCCGCACAAGTACGTGGCGGGTGCGCAAACGCTGCGTGTCGCCGAAGGCGACAAGGCTCTGGTGTTCGAGACCGATGCGGCCGGCAAGGTCACCGAATGGCGCATCGGCGTGCCGCCGCAGATCGACTACGTCGAAGGCTGCGGCTGACGGCGCGTCGTCTCACGCCCGAAAGGCGCGGCTGGCCTGGGTCAGTCGCGCTCGGGCGGGGCCGGATCGTCGTCGTCGACCACGCGCTGGCTCGCATCGGGCGTACGCTTGGGGTGCGGAGGCCGGTTGTCCATCAGCGACAGCGCGGCGCGCGACATCAAGTGCGCGCTGATCGGAGCGGTCAGGAACAGAAACACGGTGATCAGCAGTTCGCGCGGATGCACGCCGCTCTCGTTGACCGAGTGGTAGAGGATCGAGGCGAACAGAATGCAGCCCACGCCCAGCGTGCTGGCCTTGGCCGGGCCGTGGACACGCTGGAAGAAGTCGCGCAGCTTGAGCAGCGCGATCGCGCCGAGCAAGGTGAAGAAGCACCCCACCAGCAGCAACAGCGCGATGACGAGGTCGAGGACGATGTTCATTCGACGACGTCCCGGCGGATCACGTACTTGCTCAGCACCACGGTACCGACGAAGCCGAGCATCGCGATGATCAGTGCCGCCTCGAAGTAGATCTCGGTGTCCATCAGCATGCCGAACAGAATGAGCTGGGCGATCGAGCTGACGTAGAGCGTGTCGAGCGCGAGGATGCGGTCGGGCGCAGTGGGACCGCGCAGCAATCGCCACGTCGACAACAGCATGGCGATGCCGACCAGGTGCATCCCGGCAATGATGGCCAGTTCGATCAGGGGATTGCCGTTCATGGGAAGATCTCCCGCAGCGGGGCCTCGTAGCGATCCTTGATCTCGGCGACCAGCGCGTCGGGATCGTCGGTACTCAGGCAGTGGATCAACAGAAACCGGCGGTCTTCCGACAGTTCCGCGGACACGGTTCCGGGCGTCAGCGTGATCAGGCTTGTCAGCGCGGAGATGCCGTGGATGTTGGTGAGATCCAGCGGCAACCAGACAAACTGGGAGTTGAGCTTGTCGCGGGGGCCGAGCACCTGCCGGGCGACGGTCATGTTGGCGACTACAATGTCCCATAGCACGCGCGCGCCGAGCGCCCAGACGCCGCGCAGCCGGCCCAGTTGGGCGAACTCGCGTTCCATCCGCGAGGCCAGCAGCGGCATCAGCCAGGCCAGCAGCAGTGCCATGACGATGTTGGCCGGGCTGAAGTCCTCGGCCATCAACAGCCAGAACGCGAAGACCGTCAGGCTCTGCGGGATCGACGGCAGCAGACGGCGCTTCATCGTGAGGGCTCCCGGATCAACGGCGTGGTCCCGCCGACGCGCTCGACCGTCGCGCCGGTATCGAGCAGTTGTGCGGCGGTCGCGTCGGTGTAACGCAGCAGCGGCCCGGCGAAGATCGTCATCGCTACACCGTAGCCGAGCAGCAGCATGGTCGCGGCGATCTCCGAGCGGCGCAGCGGCATCGGCGCTGTGCCCTCGGGAACCGGATCGACGCGCCAGAACAGCCGCGTGCCGCTGCGCGACAGGCCGATGATCGCCATCAGGCTGCTGACCAGGATCGCGGCCCAGACCCAGCCGATAACCGACTCGGGAACCGAGTTGAGTAGTTGCAGCTTGCCGATGAAGCCTGACAGCGGCGGCAGGCCGGTGACCGAGATCGCCGCGATCAGGAACAGCAGCGCCGGCACCGTCTTGCCAGGCATCGAGGCGATCGGCATCAGGTAATCACCGGTGCTGCCGCGGTGGCGCTGGATGATGTCGGCCAGCAGGAACAGCGCCGCGGTCACGAACACGCTGTGGGGCAGGTAATACAGCCCGGCGGAGATCGCGCCACGGTTGGCGAGCGCGAACGCGACGAACAGCATGCCCGCCGACAACAGCACCAGATACGCCACGCCGATGCGCAGTCGCGGCGCGCCGACCACGCCGAGAGCGGCCAGCACCATCGTCGCTGCGCCGGCCGGCAGCAGCCACGGCCAGGCGAGGTCGGCCAGCAGGCCGGCGTCGGCGCCGAACACCAGGGTGAAAACACGCAGGATCGCGTAGAGGCCGACCTTGGTCATGATGGTGAACAGTGCCGCCACCGCTGCCGGTGCCCGTGCGTAGGCTTCCGGCAGCCACAGGTACAACGGCAACAGCGCGGCTTTGGCGCAGAACACCAACAGCAGCAAGCCGGCACCGGCCCGAACCAGCGGCGCGGTCTCGGGCGGCACCTGCGCCACACGCACCGCCAGCTCGGCCATGTTCAATGTGCCCAGCAGGCCGTAGAGCAGTCCGAGCGCGAGCAAAAACACCGTCGATGCCGCGATGTTGAACACCACGTAGTGCATGCCGGCCTTGATCCGCGCGCCGCGCGCGCCGCTCAGCAGCAGACCGTAGGAGGCGATCAGCATCACCTCGAAGAACACGAACAGGTTGAACAGGTCGCCGGTCAGGAACGAGCCGTTGAGGCCCGCGAGCTGGACCTGGAACAAGGCATGGAAGTGCAGTGCGCGCTTGTCCCAGCCGGCGCAGGCATAGAGCAGGCACGGGATCGCGAGCAGCGTGGTGGTCATCACCATCATCGCCGAGAGGCGATCGACCATCAGCGCGATGCCCAGCCGAGCAGGCCAGTCGCCGAGCAGATAGACCAGCATCTCCTCGCGCTGGACCTGCAGCAGCAACGCGACGCTGACCGCCAGCAGCACCGCCATGCCCATCCACGCCCACAGCCGCAGCGTCGAGGCGCGATGCCGGCGCTCCAACAGCAGCAGCAAGGCGCCGGTGATCAGCGGTACCAGGATCGGCGCGATCGCGATGTGGTTCATCGCCCGCCCCCGCGCTGCTCATCGTCGGGTTCTTCGCCGTCAACATGGTCGGTGCGCAGGTCCGAATGCTCGCGCATCGCGATGACCACGGTCACCGCGGTCATTGCGAAGGCGATCACGATGGCGGTCAGCACCAGCGCTTGCGGCAGCGGATCGGTGTAGCTGGCCAGCGTTTCTGGAATGCCGTCGCCCAGGATCGGGGGCTTGCCGACCACGATGCGGCCTGACGAGAAGATCAGCAGGTTGGTGGCATACGAGAGCAATGTCAGTCCGAGGATGACGTCGAAGGTGCGTGCGCGCAGCAGCAGGTACACACCCGAGGCGGCAAGCACGCCGATGGCGCTGGCGATCGCGAATTCCATCAGGGCGCCTCCTCGCTGGCCTGGCGCTGCTTGACCGTGCCCATCGTGGAGAGCATCAGCAGCGTGCCGGCGAACACCACTACGTAGACGCCGGTGTCGAAGACGAGGGCGCTGGCCAGCGGCAGCAGGCCCACGACGGGCAGGTTCAGGTCGATGTGGCCGCTGGTCAGGAACGGAAGGCCGAACCACCACGAGCCGACGCCGCCGATGACGGCCAGCAGCAGGCCGATGCCGATGCCGCGCAGGTAGTCGAAGCCGAACGTCGCCTCGACCGCGCGCGCGCCCTGCAGGACATACTTCACCAGCACCGGCACCGCGAACACCAGGCCGGCGATGAAGCCGCCGCCCGGGGCGTTGTGCCCTCGCAGGAACAGGTAGATCGAGACCGTGAGCGCCAGCGGGAACAGCAACTGAGTGAGGTCGGCCGCGATCGGCAGTTGCACAGGCGGGCCGGGCATCACTTCGTCGGGCTGCAGCCGCGCCCAGCGCAGCAGCGCGTGCACCACCAGCGCCGCGGTGCCGAACACGGTGATCTCGCCGAAGGTGTCGAAGCCGCGGAAGTCGACCAGGATCACGTTGACAACGTTGCGTCCGTAGGCCTCGGGCAGCGAGCGCACCAGCAGTTCGCCGGAGATCGTGTCCACTGGCGCCATCATCATCGCGTAGGCCAGCGTTGCCAGTCCGCCGCCGGCGATCAGCGAGATCGCGACGTCGCGGACCTTGCGCAGCGGCGTACGCGCGACCTTCGACTGCTTGGGCAGGTAATTGAGCGCCATCATCATCAGCGCGATGGTGACCATCTCCACCAGCAGCTGGGTCAGTGCCAGATCCGGCGCCGACAGGTAGACGAACATCAGGCTCACGGTCAGGCCGACACCACCGATCACGATCAGCGCGGTCAGCCGCTTGCCGTGCACGATGACCGTGCCGATCGATGCGGCCACCAGCAGCGTCCACAGGATCCAGCCGATCGCCGGCATGGTCTGCGAGCGCGGTGCGGCGGCCAGGATCGCGCCGATCTCGCCGATGAGCGGCCAGCCGGCGAGCAGCAACGCGACCAGCAGCAGGCCCAGCAAGCTGCGCTGCAGGCGGCCGTTGGCCACGCGTGCGGTGAAGGCGCGCGCCAGCGAGAACAGGCGTTCGATGTTGACGTGGAACACGTGCCGGCCAATCGACCGGGTGACCACCGCGTGGAAGTCGAGCAACCGGCGCAGGCCGAAGTACAGCGTCACGCCCAGCACCAGGCTGGCCACGCTCATCAGCAGCGGCAGGTTCACCCCGTGCCAGACCGCGAGACTGAACGCGGGCGCGGCATCGCCGAGCGTGCCGGCGACCATCGTGCGCAGCAGCGGCTGCACCGTCAACGCGGGCGCGATGCCGATCACCAGGCACAAGACCGCGAGCACACCGACCGGGATGCGCATCCAGCGCGGCGGCTCGTGTGGTACCACATCCAGTGCGCGCGGCCCGTTGCCGAAGAACGTGTCGTGCACGAAGCGCAGGCTGTAGGCGATGCCGAACACGCCTGCCAGCAGCGCGGCGACGCTGATGACCAGCCGCACCGTGCCGTGCCCGCCGATCTCCAGCGCCTCGGCGAAGAACATCTCCTTGGACAGGAAGCCATTGAGCAGCGGAATACCCGCCATCGCCAGCGAGGCGATGATCGCCAGGGCGCTGGTCATCGGCATCAGGCGCCGGAGGTTGCCGAGCCGGCGCATGTCGCGGGTCCCGGCCTCGTGGTCGATGATGCCCGCCGCCATGAACAGCGAGGCCTTGAACATGGCGTGGTTGAGGATGTGGAACAGGCCGGCGACCACGGCCATGTCGGTCGACAGGCCGAACAGCAGCGTGATCAGGCCCAGGTGCGAGATCGTCGAGTAGGCCAGCAGCCCCTTAATATCGTGCTGGAAGATCGCGAACCAGGCGCCGACCAGCAATGTCGTCGCACCGACACCGGTGACGACATAGAAGAACAGGTCGGTGCCCGCCAGCGCCGGGTGCAGCCGCGCGAGCAGGAACACGCCCGCTTTGACCATCGTCGCCGAGTGCAGATAGGCCGAGACCGGCGTGGGCGCAGCCATCGCCTGCGGCAGCCAGAAATGGAATGGGAACTGCGCACTCTTGGTGAACACGCCCAGCAGCACCAGGGCCAGCGCCGCGGGGTAGAGGTGGCTGGCGCGGATCGTGTCGCCGGCCGCGAGCACCGCATCGAGGTCGTAGCTGCCGACGATACGCCCGATCAGCAGCACGCCGCCCAGCAGCGCAAGACCGCCCATGCCGGTGATCGTCAGGGCCATGCGCGCGCCCTGGCGGGCGTCCTGGCGATGCGACCAGAACCCGATGAGCAGGAACGAGCTGATCGAGGTCAGTTCCCAGAACACCGCCAGCAGCAGCAGGTTGCCGGCCAGGACCATGCCCAGCATCGCGCCCATGAACAGCAGCAAATAGGTGAAGAACCGGCGCGAGCTGTCCTTCGGCGACAGGTAGTAGGCGCCGTAGAGCACCACCAGCCCGCCGATGCCCAGCACCATCAATGCGAAGGTCCAAGCCAGGCCATCCATGCGCAGGCTGAAATCGAGCCCGGCCTCGGGAATCCATTCGTAGCCGGTGCGAAGGATCGTGCCGTCGAACACGTCGCCGGCCGCTGCCGCCAATACCGCCAGTCCCAGCAACGGCACAAGGCCGGCGAGCCAGGCGGTAGTGCGACGCGACGCGTGCGCCGAGAGGGCGACGACGAGCGCCAGCACGAAGGGCAGGGCCAACAACAGTTCGAGCATCGGACTCCTTGTGGAGGCGGTCGGCCAGAGAGCCGGCGAGCGCGCAAGGGCCGATCAGTCTAACCGAAGCGCGCGAACAGTTCGTGGATTTTGCCGGCTATGCTGTGAGGATGTCAGCATGCTCCGTGCCGTTCGCGTCTTCCTGGTGCCGGCTGCCCGTCCTGGGCGGGCGGACATGAACAGGCATGCACTGGTGTTGGGCGGCAGTGGCGCGATCGGCCGCGCGCTGGTGGCGCGCCTGCTCGCCGCCGGCTGGTCGATCGACGCGGTCTCACGCGAGGCCCGTCCGCCGCAGCCGGGTCTGCGCTGGCACCGGGGCGGCTTCCAGGCGATGCCGGCGTTGACCGGCCGCTTCGATGCTGTCTTCAGTTGCGGACCGCTGGACCACTTCTCGATCTGGTACGCGGCCACAGGGCCCGAGAGCCCGCGCGTGGTGGCATTCGGATCGACCAGCGACGCGACCAAACAGGCCGCGGCCGACCCCGACGAACGCGCGCTGGCCGCACGTCTGCGCGAGGCGGGGGCGCGTCTGTTCGCGGCCACCGGCGATCGTGGCGCGGCGGCGACGTTGTTGCGGCCGACGCTGATCTACGGGCCCGGCAGCGCGCACAACCTGGCGCGCGTGGTCGCGCTTGCGCGCCGTCGTGGCCTGTTCGTGCTGCCCACCGATGCGCGTGGCCTGCGTCAGCCGGTGCACGCCGACGACCTCGCGGCCGCGGCGCTGGCCGCGGTCGATGCGCCGGCTGCCGCCGGCCAGGCCTACGCGTTGCCCGGCGGCGAGACGCTGCGCTACCGCGACATGGTCGCGCGCACGCTGGCGGTGCTGACGCCGCGGCCGCGGCTGCTCGTGCTGCCTGCGCCGTTGTTCGGGCTGGCGTTGCGGCTGGCACATCGCGCCGGCCAGTTGCAGGGATTGCCGGTCGGGGCGGTGGCGCGGATGCGCGAGGATCTGGTGTTCGACCCCGCCCCGGCGCGGGCCGCGTTTGGCTACGCGCCGCGGCCGTTCCTGCCTGACGCGTCGATGTTCCCGGACTGAGCAGTCCTCAGTACCGCCAGCCGAGTCGCCGATACAACTTGGCCAACACCCACGCCGGCCCGATCAGCAGATAGCGCAGGTCGGTCAGGAAGCTCGGCTTGCGGGCTTCGAACAACCGGCTGTGGCCGATGAACTGGGCGATCCATGCCACCACGAACACGGCCGCGCCCAGCGCCAGCAGCCCTGGCGTGCCGAGTGTGCGATGCAACCAGGCTGTGGCCGCGGCCATCGCGATGAAGAGGGTGAGCATGCCCAGGCCCAGTGGGCGCGACGCGCGCTGGTAGAACAGCCAGGCGCCGAACATCGCCAGTGCGGCCCAGGCGCCGTGCCGGAAGAACGGGCCCGGCGGCAGGCACCACAGCAGGGCCACCACACTCCACAGGATCGCCGGGACGGCGACGACATGGATCCGCTGGTTGGCTGCGTTGCGATGATCGGCCGAGTAATGCGCGAACCAGCGCTCGATCGGGCGCACGCTCTCGCCGTCGTGTGTCGTGTCCATGCGGGCTCCCGGGTGCTGTGGTGCGTGCCCATCTTCGCAGACTGCAGCGCCTCCGATGCCGGTCCTCCGGGTCGATCTGCTGCGTACGCCATTTTCTTGTGAATGGGTGTGTGCGTCAGAAGCGAAAATATTCTCCGATCAGGCTTGACTTGTCCGATTCGGGGCGAGACAGTCATCGGGTTGATCCCTGCGTCCGTCCCGTCGAGGTGCTTCCGATGCCCAGTTCGTTGCGTGTGCGATCGTTGCTGGCCTGTTTGCTGCTGTGCACCTCCACGTTCGCCCAGACGGGGCCCGCGCCCGCGGCCCCGGCGGCCGCCGAGCTGCCGGCGACTGTCGAAACACCCCCGGCCGCCGACGGGGCCCATGTCCTGACCGGAACCGACGTGACGGCCTGGCTCGACGGCTTCATGCCCTATGCGCTGGCGCGCGGCAACATCGCCGGGGGTGTGGTCACCGTGGTCAAGGATGGCGAGATCATCGCCAAGCGCGGTTACGGCTACGCCGATGTCGCCAAGCGCCAGCCCGTGGATCCTGATGCCACGCTGTTCCGCCCGGGCTCGGTCTCCAAATTGCTGACCTGGACGGCAGTAATGCAACAGGTCGAGGCCGGGCGCCTGGATCTGGATGCCGACATCAACAACTACCTCGATTTCCGGGTGCCGGCACGCGGCATGCCGATCACGCTGCGCCATCTGATGACCCACACCTCCGGGCTGGAGGAGCGGGTCAAGAATCTGATGACCACCGAGGCGCAGGCGCGCGCCGGCAAGACCGAGCTCGACGACTACCTCAAGTCCTGGGTGCCCGGGCAGATCTTCGAGCCCGGCACGGTGCCGGCGTACTCGAACTACGCGACCAGCCTGGCGGGCTACATCGTCTCGCGGGTCAGTGGCGAGTCGTTCGACGATTACATCGAGCGGCATGTCCTGCAGCCGTTGCGGATGACCCGCTCGAGCTTCCGCCAACCACTGCCTGCCGAGCTGGCCGGGCTGATGTCGCGCGGCTACAAGTTGGCCTCGGACGAGCCCGGCGGTTACGAAGTCGTGCCGTCGTCGCCGGCCGGCGCCCTGGCGGCCACCGGCAGCGACATGGCGCGCTTCATGATCGCGCACCTGGAGACCGCGGCCGGCCGCGACTCCCCGCTGCTCAAGGCCGCGACCGCGGCGCAGATGTACACGCCGCAGACCCGCTTCGTCCCGCCGCTGCGGACCATGGCGCTGGGCTTTTACGAAATCGACATCAATGGACAGCGGGTGATCGGTCACGGCGGCGACACGATCTTCTTCCATTCGTATCTGTATCTGTTCCGCGATCAGGGCGTCGGTGTCTTCGTGTCGGTCAACAGCACCGGTGCCGACGGCGCGACCGGCGCGATCCGCAGCGAACTGCTCGAAGGCTTCGCCGACCGTTACTTCCCCTCGCAGCCGCCGCAGACGGCCCAGGTCGACATCGAGACGGCGAAGGCGCAGGCCCGTCTGCTCGCCGCGGGCCATTACTTGAATTCGCGCCGCAGCGAATCGGGCTTCATGCGTCTGATGCAGCTCCAACAAGTGCAGCTCGTGGACTACGGCGACGGTTCGGTCGGGTTCCCGGTGTTCCCCGGCACCGACGGTCAGCCGAACCGCTTCTATCCGCTGGCACCGTTCGTCTGGCGCACGCTGGATGGCAAGCAGCGGCTGGCCGCGGTGGTCGAGGCGGGCGAGGTCACCGCATTCTCTGTCGATGCGATCTCGCCGTTCATGCTGTTCCAGCGCGTCGAGGGCTATCGCTCGGCCGCGTGGCTGGTGCCGGTACTGGGCGTGTCGTTCGCGGTGCTGTTGCTCAGTGCATTGGCCTGGCCGGTGAGCGCCCTGGTGCGGCGCCGCTATCGCCTCGCGCTGCCGTGGCCGCCGCGCACCGTGCGCGCGTACCGGGCCAGCCGCGCCGCGAGCTGGCTGGTGCTGCTGAGCTGGGCGGGCTGGATCGGCTTGATCGCCTGGTTCATGGCCGACTACTTCCGGATCAACGACGGCCTGAACGGTTGGATCCTGGCGCTGAGCGCGCTGTCGGCCATCGCGATCGCCGCCGGGCTCGCCACGTCGGCATGGAACCTGCGCGAGACCTGGCGCGGTGGACGCGGTTGGCCGGCGCGGCTGTGGGCCGTCTTGCTGCTGGTGGCGATGCTCGCGATCAGCTATACCGCCGTGATCAGCGGCCTGGTGGCCTTCGTCACCGACTTCTGAGCCAAAGGCGGGGCCGGCGTGCGCGTCGGTCCCGTCGGGTCGGTCGCGTCGCGTCGGCCCGATGGCATGACGGTGTGCGTCGGCCAAGGCTGGAGGCGGGCACGGCCCCCTGATCGCGTTCCTCATCGGGCGCCGCGCCAGTCATGCAGCGCGCGCCGATGCACCTTCAGTCGACGGCGATGCCCGCCAACCGCTGAAGGGCCTCGGCATCGCAATGAACTTCAGGCTCTCTTCTCGTCACGAGCTCTGACCACGTCCGGGCGCGGTCGGTTCAATTATTGTGCGATGCGTCATAATTCGCCAGGTTGCGCAAGGCGATTGTCTTATTCGAGAAAAATTGATGGTAGTTTCGACATCGGTGGCGTTCAGCCGCCAATCGCGAAGGGCCTGTCAAGGGACGCAGGGAGGGGGGCTCCATCGTCCGACCACGTATCACTCGAATGGGGAAAAACGAGATGTCGAATCGCGCCATTTCCGCGCGGCGCCACCGTCTTTCGGTAGCGCTCGCAACTGCAGTGTGCTGTGCAACCAGCATATCAGCGGCCGCTCAAGACACCACATCCGCGCCAGCCACCTCGCCCGCCACGTTGGACGCGGTGATTGTGACCGGTACGCGCATCCGTAGTCAGACGATGACGGCCGCCAGCCCGGTTGCCGAGATCCAGGGCGAGGAGTTCCGCTACACCGGCGCGACCAAAGTCGAAGATCTCGTCAATCAGTACCCGCAATTGGGGTTTACGAGCGGCTTCGATAACTTCCAGAACAACCCATCTCAGGGGTACGCGACCGCGTCATTGCGCGATCTCGGTGCCCAGCGCACGCTGTCGCTGGTGAACGGACGCCGTATTCCAAAAGGGCTGGGAGAGACGCCGGATCTGAGCATCATTCCCTCGGCCCTTGTGCGTCGCGTCGATGTCCTTTCGGGAGGTGCATCGGCAGTTTACGGATCGGACGCAGTTGCAGGCGTGGTCAACTTCGTGCTGGACGACGATTTCGAGGGGGTCAACGTCAATGTGGGGTACTCGGCGTTCCAGCACAAGAACGAAAACCACTACATGCGTGGCCTCATGGATGAGGTGGGGTACGACTATCCAACCGGAGGCTCCGGCTTCGACGGTATCTCGCAGAACATCGACCTGTCGATCGGCGGGCGCTTCGGCGAAGGCGGTCATGCGATCGCCTGGGCGACGTGGCGTGAGAACAAGGCACTGTTACAGGGCGATCGAGATTACTCCTCCTGCGCTCTGAACGATTCCGGTACCGCCTGCGGCGGGTCGAGCGGCGCCGATCCAGCGAACTTTACAGTGCTCGCGCCATCGCTTCCTGGAGGCAACATTCAGGCCCACCTAGGTCCGGGTAGTGCCTGGCAACCCGGATTCGGGGCGCTCTACAACTACGCGCCGGTGAATTACTACCAGCGTCCGGATACACGATATACGGCCGGTACGCGTATCAAGTACGAGGTCAACGAACACGTACAGCCATACTTGGAAGCGATGTTCGTCAACCGTCGAAGCGCCACCCAGATTGCGCCGAGCGGCACGTTCAACACAGATGTCGACGTTGCTTGCGATAATGCGATCATCGGCACGTTGTGCAGTGATCTGGGCATCACCGACGATGCAATCACTGTGCTGGTCAACAAGCGCAACGTGGAAGGTGGTCCACGCGCGACCAACCAGGAAACGACGAGTTATCGCATCACGGCTGGCCTGGGCGGCGCGATCAACGAAGACTGGACCTACGATGCATCGTTTACCTACAACCGAAGCTCGGTGAAGGACGAAAGCATCAACGACTTCGTCACCGATCGCGTACGGTCCGCTTTGCTCGGCTGCCCACCCGGATCGTTCAGCGGTTGCACGTTCTACAACGTGTGGCAGGACGCGGTGACCGAAGAGGCGGCGAAAGCGCTTCAGGGCGTTGGCATCGTCAACTACGTGACCTCAATGAAGGTGTTCAACGCCTACGCGTCCGGCGATCTCGGGGTCGGCCTGCCGTGGGCGAACCAGCCGATCAGCTTGGTGCTGGGCTACGAGCGCCGGCAGGAGACTTATGAACGCACCCCCGATTCCAATATGGCCACCAATAATTTCACCGGCCTCGGAGGGCCCACCACAGCGGTGGCTGGCGATCTGACTGTCGACGAGTTCTTTCTAGAAAGCGCGGTGCCTTTGCTATCGGATACCGGTTCGCTCGACGGTCTCGATCTGGAGTTGGGCTATCGCTACTCCGACTACAGCACATCCGGTGGCGTGAACACTTGGAAGGCCGGCCTGGGCGCGAAGTTTGCCGATGGTCGCTTCCTGTTGCGCACGGGCTGGAACCGGGCGATCCGGGCTGCCGGCATTACCGAACTCTACGAGAACCAGAGTATCGGTCTGTGGGGCGGTTCAGATCCCTGCGCGGGATCGGCGCCCACCTGGAACGCCGAGCAGTGCGCGTTGACCGGAGTGGCGCCGAGTCAGTATGGCTTCGTGCCAGACAATCCCGCAGGCCAGTACAACCTTCTTGGAGGCGGTAATCTCAATCTTGATCCGGAAACCGCGGATACGTGGACAATCGGGTTTGCTGCAGCGCCTATCGAGGGTTTGAACTTGAGCCTCGACTACTATCGGATCGAGCTCAAAGACGCCATCACAAGCATTGGGCCTTCGGTCATTTTGGACCTGTGCGCGCGCGGTCAGGCCGAGATGTGCGGGCTCGTCCGTCGCGATCCGAGGACCGGTGATCTGTGGTTGGGTAGCGATCCCGAAAGCTCGGGACTGGTCGTCGATACTCTGGGCAATTTCGGTAGCTTCGACTTCAGCGGCATCGATCTCACGGCTTCCTACGCCTGGCCGATCGGCCCCGGACGACTGACCACCTCGCTGGTCGGTACCTACCTACTGGAGCAGACCAAGCAGCCGGTCGCCGAGGACGCGTCCACGGCCTACGACTGTGCTGGTCGCGTCAACGAGGCCTGCAATGCGCCCGAGTGGCGCCATGTGGCAAGCGCCAGGTATGCGTTCGATCGCTACGGAGTAGGGCTGCGCTGGCGCTATGTGGGTGGGTTGGACTATGTCAACAACGACGGCACGTCGGGAACGACCGATGAGATCCTGGTCAATCGCGGCAATGGGCTGGGTAGCTACAATTACATCGATCTGAGCGGGTCGGTGGAACTGTGGGACGTTGCGACGTGGACGGTGGGCGTCAACAACGTGTTCGACAAGGAGCCGCCGCTGGTCGGCGGTACCTTGGTGCTGAATGGCAATTCGCTGGGCGGCTACGACCAGGCGGGACGTTTCTTCTTCACCAGCCTGAGCTTCCGCTTCTAAATGCCGGGGTCGGCGGCGGGCGGGTGTCCGCCGTCGACCCTCGGTCCTGCCTGCTGCGCGGGGTGTCGACTGCAAAACGGCCCTATGGTCATGTGCGGGGCGTGGGTGGAAATCGGCGGACGCCGGTGCCAGATATCGAATGGAAAGCAGCACGGGCGGTGCGGGGCAAGGAGCGCCCGATGCGCTGCGGTGATGATGCCAGCGCTAGGCCTTGGAGCGGATGGCCGCGCTGCAGCGCGGCGTTGGGATACGGATCGCGTTGGCCCAGCAATCGCTAGATATTCTCGCGACGTAAGAATTCGGCGCAGGTGCACTTCTTCGTGCCCGCGGTCGGGGCGGTTGGGGTCGGCGCGAGCGCCTGATCCAAGGCTTTCGCTGCAGAAAGCCTGGGCCGGGCTGCCTGCACCGAGCTCAGCGGCGGTGCGATTCTGTCCTTCGACGTCAACGCAACCGGCGGGCGCGCAGCGAGACGCCGGCTGGGGTGTACAGCATGAAACCGCCCATCGCGCCCTTTCGGATCGACACTGCTTCCCCCGGTGTCAGCGGGCCGCGTGCGGTCGCCTCGGTCAATGCCCAGACTTGACCGTTGTCTAGGGCGACCGTTCTTCGGTTCCCGAGGTAGTCCACCGCCACCACGCGCGCCTCAATGCGTTCCGACGTCGAGTCACCGTCGCGAGGTGGCGGCGGGAGACCGAACGTCTCGACGCGCATAGCCTCCGCCGGGACGGCGCCGAAGGCCGGAGGGAAGGCTCGGTCGTAGCACGCCAGCCGCGCGACAGCGTCGGTGACGTGGCTGCAGTTGGAATCGGGTGGTGGCGACGAAGATGTAACCGGGCCAGCAGCCGTTGCCGCTGAGGCACAGAGCGAGAGCAGCCAGCCGGCCGCCAGGACATCGGTACGCATGATCTCCGATCCCCTTTGGGAACATCCAGCATAGCGCGCCGTCAGTCGACGGCGATGCCCGCCAGTCGATGCAGGGCCTCGGCGTAGCGTGCACGGGTGCGCGCGATGACTTCGGCCGGCAGGCGCGGCCCCGGCGCGGTCTTGTTCCAGTCCAGCGTTTCCAGATAATCGCGCACGATCTGCTTGTCGTAACTCGGCGGGCTGGTGCCGACCTGGTACTCGTCCGCCGGCCAGTAGCGCGACGAGTCCGGGGTGAGCATCTCGTCCATCACGTACAGGCGGCCGTCGGCGTCAGTACCGAACTCGAACTTGGTGTCGGCCAGGATGATGCCGCGCTCGGCCGCATGCGTGGCGGCATGCGCGTACAGGCGCAGCGTCGCGTCGCGGACCTGTTCGGCGAGATCGGCACCGATGTGGCGCACCATCGTGTCGAAGTCGATGTTCTCGTCGTGGTCGCCGACCGCGGCCTTCGTCGACGGGGTGAAGATCGGCTGCGGCAGCTGTTCAGCCTGGCGCAGGTCCCCCGGCAACGCGATGCCGCTGACCCGACCGGTGCGCTGGTAGTCCTTCCAGCCGCTGCCGATCAGGTAGCCGCGGGCGATCGCCTCGACCGGCACCGGCTTGAGCTTCTTCGTCACGACCGCGCGCTGCGCATAGAGCGCCGGATCAACCCCCGCGGGCAGCACGCTGGCCACGTCCACGCCGGTCAGGTGGTTGGGCATCAGCGCGGCGGTCTGCTCGAACCAGAAATTGCTGATCTGGCACAGCATCTCGCCCTTGCCGGGAATCGGGTCGGGCAGCACGACGTCGAACGCGCTCAGGCGGTCGGTGGCGACGATCAGCAGCCGCTCCTCGCCGAGCTCGAACACGTCGCGGACCTTGCCGCGGTGGCGCAGGTGGAGGCCGGGCAGGTTCGCTTCGAGCAGGGTCGTCGACACAGGGTGGTCCGGGTTGCGTCGCAAAACGGTCGGCAAGTGTAGTGCGAACGCGGTCGCGGTGCAGGAGGGGCTCGCAACCGCCCGCGCGGCGGCGAACCGCTACACTGCCGGCCATGCAACGCTGGTACGGAAAACTGCTGGGCTTCATCGCCGGATGGCTGCTGCTGCGCCACCCGGCGGGCGGCGTGATCGGGCTGGTGATCGGGCATGCGTTCGATGCGGGCTGGCTGGCGCCGCGCCAGCAGAAGGACTATGGGGTGTTCGGCCTGTCCCCGGACGCGACCCAGACTGAGATCGATCAGGCCTATCGCCGGCTGATCTCGCAGTACCATCCCGATCGCGTGGCCGGCGCGGCGCCGGAGTTGCGCGCCCAGGCCGAGTCGCGTGCCGCTGAGCTCAATGCCGCCTACGACCGGCTGCGCCGCGGCCGCGACGGTCGCAAGCGCCCCCGGCGCTGAGGCGCGCGGCGCACGCGCAGCGTCGGTGAGCGCAGCGACCGCGCCGTCCTTAGGCGCGGCCCTCGAGTCCGGACGCCGGTGCCCGGCGAGCAGTCGGGCGTGCGCCGCCGCGTAGAATGGCGGCTTGCGGCCCCCGCCGCGTCCTCCCGCCGCCCCGGAGCCATCCATGCAGCCCGCCGTCATCGCGCCCTCGATCCTGTCCGCCAACTTCGCCCGACTCGGCGAGGAGGTCGACGCCGTGCTCGCTGCCGGTGCCGACTGGGTGCACTTTGACGTGATGGACAACCATTACGTGCCGAATCTGACGATCGGGCCGCTGGTGTGCGAGGCGCTGCGTAAGCACGGCGTGACCGCGCCGATCGACGTACACCTGATGGTCGAGCCGGTCGACCGCATCGTGCCGGACTTCGCCCGCGCCGGCGCGACGCTGATCAGCTTCCATCCCGAGGCCAGCCGCCATGTGCACCGCACGATCCAACTGATCCGCGCCGAGGGCTGCCAGGCCGGCCTGGTGTTGAATCCGGCGACGCCGGTCGAGGTGCTCGACTACGTGCTTGAGGACCTGGACATGGTGCTGCTGATGTCGGTCAATCCGGGTTTCGGCGGCCAGGCGTTCATCCCCTCGACGCTCGACAAGCTGCGCCGCGTGCGCAAGCGCATCGATGCCACCGGCAAGCCGATCCGGCTGGAGATCGACGGCGGCGTCAAGCCCGACAACATCGGCCAGATCGCTGCGGCCGGTGCCGACACCTTCGTCGCCGGCTCGGCGATCTTCGGCCAATCCGACTACCGCGCGGTGGTCGAGGCGATGCGCGCGCAGATCGCACGCGCGACTACGGTGCGCGCGTGAGCGACGTGATCTCCACCTGCGACCTGTGTGACGCGCACCCCGACGCGGTGCGCGTGCTCGATCTCCCGCTGCGGGATTTCGGTGGGCGCCGCGCGTTCGCAGGCCGCATCAGCACGGTGCGCGCGCTGGAAGACAACTCGCGGGTGAAAGAGGCGGTCGCCGAACCGGGCGAGGGGCGCGTGTTGGTGATCGACGGCGGCGGTTCGACCCGCCGCTCGATGCTCGGCGACCTGCTGGCCGCGCAGGCGGTCGCCAACGGCTGGGCCGGCGTGATCGTGCATGGCGCGATCCGCGACAGCGCGGTGATCGCCGGCATGGACCTCGGCGTCAAGGCGCTGGGGACCGTGCCGCTGAAGACCGACCGCCAGAATCAGGGCCTGCGCGATGTGCCGGTGACCTTTGGTGGCGTGACCCTTCTGGCGGGTGAGTGGCTCGCCGCGGACGCCGATGGCGTGATCGTCGCCGCGCAGCCGCTGCTGTAGGCGCGGTTCATCGCCGTCACCACAGAAGAAGGCCGCATCTCGCGATGCGGCCTTCCGGAAGATTGGAGGCTGATCCTGCCTCCGCCCGTCGTCCCTGCTATGGCCTCCCATGCTCCGGGCGTTCAATGACAGCGTCATGACGGCGCGCGAGCGGACAGCGTGAGGGGCGTTTAACAGCGCGCGCCGCGCACTCCGCTACGCTGCGCCCCCTCTCCCTCTCCCTCGTCCCGTACCCCATGCCTGCTCCGTCCTGGTGTCTGATCCTCAACGGCAAATCGGCGGGGGTGGAGGCGGTGCGCGAGGCGGTCGCGGCGATGCGCGGTCGCGGCGTCGCGCTGGCGGTCCGGGTGACCTGGGAGGCGGGCGACGCCGCGCGCTTCGTCGACGAAGCGTTGGCCGACGGCGTCCAGACGCTGATCGCCGGCGGCGGCGATGGCACGGTCAATGCGGTGGTTTCCGCGCTCGCCGCGCGCCCGGAAGCGGCCGATGCGCTGCCGTCGCTGGGCGTATTGCCGCTGGGCACCGCCAACGACTTCGCGACCGCGGCGCAACTTCCCATCGTCCCGCACGACGCCCTCGCCCTGGTCGCCGAGCAGCCCCCGCACCCGGTCGACGTGCTGCGCGTGGCTGCCGACGACGCCGTGCTGTGGTGCGCGAATCTGGCCTCGGGGGGCTTCGGCACCCAGGTGACGGTGGAGACGCGCGACGCCCTCAAGCGCGTGCTCGGCGGGTTGGCCTACTTCGTGACCGGGCTGTCGCGGATGGGCCGGATCGAGCCGATCCAGGTGCGCGTGCACGGTCCCGAGTTCGTCTGGGCTGGCGGGTTGGTCGCGCTGGGCATCGGCAACGGCCGTCAGGCCGGCGGCGGGCAGGCGCTGTGTCCCGATGCCTGGATCGACGACGGCATGATCGATCTGACGATCGTGCCCGAACTCGAGGGCGAAGTCGTCACGACGCTGCGCACCGCGCTGGTCGAGGGCAAGGTCGCCGCGCTCGATCAGGTGGCGGTCCGTCGCCGGCTGCCGCGGCTGGTCGTCGAAGCGGACGCGCCGCTCACGCTCAACCTCGATGGCGAACCGCATGCCTCGCGGCGCTTCGCGGTCGAATGCGTCGCCGGCCGGATCCGCATGCACTTGCCCGAGGACTGCCCGTTGCGCGGCGCCGGGACAGTCGCGTCGACGGGAGCGACTCGCTAGAGTAGCGGGATGCGCGTTCCCGCTGCCCCGCACCTGTGGATCCTCGGCATCGACCGGCGATGGCGGCGTTCTGCCGCCGTGTCCGCCCGCCCGTTGCCCGAGGAAATGCCGCGTGATCTCGCAGTCCCAGTTCCAGCAGTACGCCGCTGACGGCCACACACGCATTCCGGTGGTGCGCGAGGTGCTGTCCGACCTCGACACGCCGCTGTCGGTCTACCTCAAACTGGCCGACGGTCCACACACCTACCTGTTCGAATCGGTCGAGGGCGGCGAGCGCTTCGGTCGACATTCGATCATCGGACTACCGGCCGAACGGGTATACGCCTTCCACGGCCATACGCTGACTGTTCGCGAGCACGGCGAGACAATCGAGACGCGGGAGGTCGCCGATCCGTTCGCCGAGGTCGAGCGTCTGCGCGCCGCGCACTCGGTCCCGCGGGTCGACGGCCTGCCGGGCTTCGCCGGCGGCCTGGTCGGCTGGTTCGGCTTCGAATGCATCGAGTACATCGAGCCGCGCCTGCGCGATGCGGCGCGCGCCGATGTGCGTGACGAACTGGGCACGCCCGACATCCTGCTGATGCTCAGCACCGAGGTCGCGGTGTTCGACAACCTCAAGGGCCGGTTGTACCTGATCGTGCATGCCGACCCGCGCGAGCCCCAGGCCTGGGCGCGCGCCAACCGTCGGCTCGACGCGCTCAGCCACCGGCTGCGCCAGGGCGGGGCGGGGTATCCAGAAACCCTGCAGCCGGCGGCGTTGGACGAGTCGGACTTCGTGTCCGGCTTCACCCGCGAGGGCTTCATCGACGCGGTGGCCCGGGTCAAGGATTACATCGCCGCCGGCGACGCCTTCCAGGTCGTGCTGTCGCAACGCATGTCGGTGCCGTTCCAGGCACGCCCGGTGGACGTCTACCGAGCGCTGCGCGCGCTCAACCCATCGCCGTATATGTACTTCCTCGATGTCGGCGGGACCCAGGTCGTGGGCTCGTCGCCGGAGATCCTGGTGCGCCTGCAGGGCGATGCGGTCACCGTGCGCCCGATCGCCGGGACGCGCCCGCGCGGGGCGACCCCGGCGCAGGACCAGGCGCTGGAGGCCGAACTGCTTGCCGACCCCAAGGAGCGCGCCGAGCACCTGATGCTGATCGACCTGGGCCGCAACGACGTCGGGCACGTCTCGGCACCGGGCACGGTCGAGGTCGGAGAGCGCTTCGTCATCGAGCGCTACAGCCACGTCATGCATATCGTCAGCGAGGTCACCGGTCGACTGAAGGCCGGGCTGAGCTACGCCGACGTGCTGCGCGCGACGTTTCCGGCCGGCACGGTCAGCGGCGCGCCGAAGGTGCGCGCGCTGGAGATCGTCCGCAGCCTCGAACCGGTCAAGCGCAACGTCTACTCGGGCGCGGTCGGCTACATCGGCTGGCACGGCGATGCCGACACCGCGATCGCGATCCGTACCGCGGTGATCCAGGACGGTCGTCTGTACGTGCAGGCGGGGGCGGGCATCGTGTACGACTCCGACCCTGACATGGAATGGGCCGAGACGATGAACAAGGGCCGCGCGTTGTTCCGCGCGGTGGCGCAGGCGGCGAAGGGGCTGTGACCCGCTTAGCGGGTTTCCGACGAGGATCTAAGGAGACGACCATGACAAGGGCTTGGGGAAGCGGATGTGCGGCTCTGCTGTTGGCGTTGTGCGCGCCGTTGGCGACGGCGCAGGTCAACGCACTGCCGTCGCTGCCGCACCTGCTGGTCAAGGGGGATGCGACCCGGGACGTGGTGCCGGACCGTTTCACGGTCTCGATCACGCTCAGTGCACTGGACATGCAGCCCGAAGTCGCGCGCGAGCGTGTGCAGGCGAATCTGGGCGCCCTGCTGACCGTGCTGAAATCGGGCGGGGCGATCGCCGAATCGATCGACGCCAGCACGTTCTCGGTGCAGCCCGAGCACGACTACGAATCGCAAAGGCGTGTATATCGCGGTATCCGCGCGACACGCGTATTGCGGGTGACGTTTCCAAACGCCGAGGATACGCGCGCGTTTCTCGCGAAGCTGCCTGCCGGTGAAGACGTGCAATTGGGCGGTATCGAGCCGACGTTCTCCGGTGAAGCCGCGCTGCGCGGTGAGCTTAAGGCCGAGGCCATGCGCCGAACCCGCGAGACCGCGGCGCTGTTGGCGACGAGCTACGGCGCGCGTCTCGGTTCCCTGTACAGCGTGTCCGACGTGGCCCCGAGCTTCGCTTACGGCATCCAGGCCGGCCAATGGCCGTCGACGCGCGGCGGCACACCTCCGCCGCCTGCGGCGAGTCCCGCTGCCGTATTTGAGCGCGTCCAGGTCACCGGCAGCCGTATCACCCCCGAAAGCCTCGCGGTCGGCACCGTCACGATCGCCGAACACCTGTACGCCATCTTCCTGCTCGCGGACTGACCCATGCTGTTGATGCTCGACAACTACGACAGCTTCACCTGGAACCTCGTGCAGTACCTGCAGGCGCTCGGCGCCGAAGTCCGGGTGGAGCGCAACGATGCATTGACGGTCGAGCAGATCGAGCGACTCGCGCCCGAGCGGATCGTGATCTCGCCCGGTCCGTGCACGCCGAACGAGGCGGGCGTGTCGCTGGCGGTGATCGAGCGCCTCGGCGCGACGGTGCCGATCCTGGGCGTGTGCCTGGGTCATCAGGCGCTCGGCCAGGCCTACGGCGGCCGGGTGGTCCGCGCTGGCCGGATCATGCACGGCAAGACCTCGCCGATCCGACACGAAGGCCGCGGTGTGTTCGCCGGGCTGCCCGATGGCTTCGATGCCACGCGCTACCACTCCCTGGTCGTCGAGCGCGCATCGCTGCCCGAGTGCCTGGAGGTCACCGCCTGGACCGAGCACGACGACGGCACGGTGGAGGAGATCATGGGCCTGCGCCATCGCACGCATCCGGTCGAGGGCGTGCAGTTCCACCCCGAGTCGATCCTCACCGAACACGGCCATGCCCTGCTGAAGAACTTCCTGGCGCGCTGAGCGGGGCGCCGGAGGAGTGCTGATTCCGACGCGCCATCCGATCTCGGGGCCCGGCGCAGGGATCGGCGACAATCTGCAGCGTCAGCCTGCGCCAGGAGTCCACGTCGCGATGCCCATCACCCCCCACGAAGCCCTGCAACGCACGATCGAGCACCGCGAGATCTTCCGCGACGAGATGGTCGAGCTGATGCGCCAGATCATGCGCGGCGAGGTCTCGCCGCTGATGACGGCGGCGATCCTCTCGGGGCTGCGGGTCAAGAAGGAGACCGTCGACGAGATCGCGGGCGCGGCGCAGGTCATGCGCGAGTTCGCACTGCCAGTACCGGTTGCCGAGGACGACCGCGTGCAACTGGTCGACATCGTCGGCACCGGCGGCGACGGTGCGCATACGTTCAACATCTCCACGGCGAGCATGTTCGTGGTCGCCGCGGCCGGTGCCAAGGTCGCCAAGCACGGCAACCGCAGCGTGTCGTCGAAATCCGGCAGCGCCGACGTGCTCGAGGCGCTGGGCGCGCGCATCGACCTGCAGCCCGACGCGGTCGCCAACTGCATCGCGCGCACCGGCATCGGTTTCATGTTCGCGCCGGTGCACCACCCGGCGATGCAGGTCGTCGCCCCGGTGCGACGCGAGATGGGCGTGCGCACGATTTTCAACATCCTCGGTCCGCTGACCAATCCGGCCAGCGCGCCGAACATCCTGATGGGGGTGTTCCATCCCGACCTGGTCGGCATCCAGGTCCGCGTGCTGCGGGAACTGGGCGCCGAACGCGCGCTGGTGGTCTGGGGCCGCGACGGCATGGATGAGATCTCGCTGGGCGCCGGCACCCTGGTGGGCGAGCTGCGCGACGGGCAGGTGCACGAGTACGAGATCCATCCCGAGGACTTCGGTATCGCGATGGCGGCCAGCCGCAACCTGCGTGTCGCCGACGCGGCCGAATCGAAGGCGCTGCTGCTGGCCGCACTGGACGACACGCCGGGACTGGCGCGCGACATCGTCTGCCTCAATGCCGGCGCGGCGCTGTATGTCGCCGACGTGGCCGACTCGATCGCCGATGGCGTCGCGCGCGCGCGCAAGGCGATCGCCGACGGCCGCGCGCGCGCGCGGCTCGACGCCTTCGTGGCAGCGACCAACGGCCGGGTCCATTGATCGAGCCCGGCGCCCGGCGGGGGCGGCGTCACCTGCGGTATCTTGGGCGGCCCTGTCCGTCCGCCGCGGTTCTACGATCTTGAACGACGTCCTGCAGCGCATCGTCGCGCGCAAACACGAAGAAGTCGCCGCGCGCCGCGCGGCCTGCCCGCTGGCCGAGATCGCCGCGCGCGCGGCCGATGCCGGCCCGGTCCGCGGGTTCGCCGCGGCGATCGAGACCAGGATCGCGGCAGGCGATGCGGCGGTGATCGCCGAGGTCAAGAAGGCCAGCCCCTCGAAGGGGGTGATCCGCCCGGACTTCCGCCCCGCCGACATCGCCCGCAGCTACGCGGCCGGCGGCGCGGCCTGCCTGTCGGTGCTGACCGATATCGACTTCTTCCAGGGCGCCGACGACTACCTGGCGCAGGCGCGCGCCGCCTGCGCGCTGCCGGTGCTGCGCAAGGATTTCATCGTCGACCCCTGGCAGGTCCACGAGTCGCGCGCGCTTGGCGCCGACTGCATCCTGCTGATCGTCGCCGCGCTCGACGACCGTGCGCTGGTCGAGCTGGCCGGGCTGGCGATGTCGCTGGACCTCGACGTGCTGGTCGAGGTGCACGACATCGACGAGCTCGAACGCGCGCTGCAGGTGCCGTCGCCGCTGCTGGGCATCAACAACCGCAGTCTGCGCAGCTTCGAGGTCTCGCTCGATACCACGCTGTCGCTGCAGGGCGCGGTGCCGCGCGATCGGCGCCTGGTCACCGAGAGCGGCATTCATACGCCCGACGATGTCGCGCGGATGCGCGCGGCGGGCATCGACGCCTTCCTGGTCGGCGAAGCCTTCATGCGCGCGCCCGACCCGGGCGCCGCGCTCAGTGCCTTGTTCTCATCTGCCTTGCCGGCGCCCGAGGTCATCGCGCCGCCGCAGCAGGCGCCGGATGAAGCGGACGCGCCACGCGCGCCGCTGACCGCGGTGATCGTCGAGGCCAGCGATCCGGCCCGGGCCTCGCCCGCGGACGCGCCTGCCAACAATGCCGCACCGACGCTGGCTGGGCTGCTGACGCCAGCGGCCGCCACGGCTGGCGAGCCTGCCACCAATGCAGAGACAGCCGCTGCGGCGCGCACCGTGGTCTTCGACTTCGACCACACGCTCTACGACGGCGATTCGGGCACCCACCTGTTCGGCTGGCTGATCCGCCGCAGCCCCTGGCGCACGGCGTTGGCGCTGCTGGCCACGCCGTTGCTCGGACCGATGATCGCCTGTCTGCCGACCCGCCGTTACGGCATCTCCGGTTATGCCTGGATCGGCACCGTGGGCTTGAACAGTCGCGGGTCGCTGGATCGCCTGATCGATCTCTATGTCGCCCGTCACGCCGACCAGATCCGCCCGCGGCTGCTGCCGGCGGCACTCGACGTGCTGCACGGCCACCGCGAGGCCGGCGACCGCGTGGTCGTGGCGACCGGTGCGCCGCCCCAACTGGCGCGCGCGATCCTGGCCTTCGTCGCCCACGAGACCGTACCGGTGATCGGCACCGCGGTCGGCCCCAAACTCGGCGCGGTCGTGGCCACGCGCCACTGTCACGCCGAGGAGAAGATGCGCATGCTGCGCGAGCGCGGCTATGGCGACATCGACATCGCCTATTCCGATTCGAGCGCGGACCTGCCCCTGCTCAAGGCGGCGGCGCGCCCGGTGGTGGTCAACCCGAAGGCGGGCGCGGTGGCGATGTTCCGGCGCGTGTTGCCGGCCGGCACGCCCATCCTCAACTGGGGATGCCGCGACCGCGCCGGCACCCCGGCGGACTCAGCCGGGCAGTAGCGACCGGCCGATCTGGTAGAGGCTGATCGCCATCACCAGCACGCCCACCGCCAGCAGCACCCAGCGCTCGCGGACGTGGCGCACGAACAGCGCCGCCAGCGGCGCGGCGACCATGCCGCCGACCAGCAGGCCCAGCACCACGTCCAGGTGCTGCAGGCCGATGGTCAGGAAGAACGTGACCGAGATCGACAACGTGACCAGGAACTCGGCGGCATTGACGGTGCCGATGGTTGTGCGCGCCGTGCCGCCGCGCGCGAGCAGTGTCGAGGTCGCGACCGGACCCCAGCCGCCGCCGCCGGTGGCGTCGAGCAGGCCGGCCACGAAGCCGAGCAACGGCACCCGCTGCACCTCGCGCCGGGGCAACATCCGGCCCACCGCGCGCAGCAGGATCAGCACCGAGAGCACCAGCAGGTAGGCATAGATGAACGGCCGCACCACGTCGCCCGGCAACCGGGTCAGCACATAGGCGCCGAGTACACCGCCGACCATGCCCGGGATCGCCAGGCGGAAGAACAGCCGCCGGTCGACGTTGCGCATCGCCAGGTGCGACACGCCCGAGGCGCCGGTGGTGAATACCTCGGCGGTGTGCACGCTGGCGCTCACCGCCGCTGGCGGCACGCCCATGCTTAGCAGCACCGAGGACGACACCAGGCCAAAGGCCATGCCCAGCGCGCCGTCAATCAGCTGCGCGGCCAGGCCGACCAGCACAAAGAGCAGGAATTGGTCGCCGAGCGTCATGTGCGGTCCGTTGCGAGGGTCGGCCACAGCATACGGCGCGCGAAGGACGCGCCGTCGGCGATCAGGCGTCGCCGAGCCGCTTGATGAAGCGCAAGGTGCCGTCGGAGAAGCCGCAGGCCCGGTAGAACGCATGCGCATCGGTGCGCTGCGAGCCGCTGGTCAGTTCTAGCCGCGCTGCACCGCCGAAGCGCGCGCGGCGCTCGGCTTCCTTCAGCAACTGGCGGCCCAGGCCCTGGCCCTTCGCGGTGTCGGTGACCACCAGCGCGGTGATCCTGCAGGTGGTGGTGCCCAGCGGCAGGTAGTACATGAAGTCCAGTGCGACCAGCCCGCAGACGCGGCCGCCGCTGCGCGCGACCACCAGCGCCTGGCGATCATTGGCGGTGATGGCCAGGATGCGCTCGCGCGCCTCGTCCACGCCGCAGGGATAGCCCAGCTCCGAGAGCAGGGCGGCGACGTCGTCGGCGTCGATGGCCGACGCGCTGCGCAGATCGGCGTCGGGCAGATCGCCCCGAGGTGCGAAATGTCCGGTGCTCATGGCCTCTACCGGGTCCCGAACAGCACGATGGTCTTGCCCCGGGCGGTCAGCTTGCCATCGGCCTGCAGCTTCTTGAGCACCCGGCCCGCCATCTCGCGCGAGCACCCGACCAGCCGGGCCAGCTCCTGCCGCGAGATCCGCAACTGGGTGCCCTGCGGGTGGCTCATCGCGTCCGGCTCCCGGGTCAGGTCGTGCAGCGTGCGCACGATGCGGTCGGTGACGTCCAGGAACGCCAGCCGGCCGGCCTTGCGGCTGGTGTCGAGCAGCCGGCGCGAGAGCTGTGCGCCGATCGCATACATGATCGAGGTCGCGTCCCCGGCCAGCGAGGTCTCGAACAGCTGATAGAGCCGCTCGTAGCTGATCTCGGCCAGTTCGCACTGGGTCCGGGTGCGCAGGATGACCTCGCGCACGTCCGACTCGATGAACAGGCCCATCTCGCCGACCATCTCGCCCGGCCCGAAGTACCCCAGCACCAGTTCGCGGCCGTCGTCCTCCTCGGTGATGATGCTGACCGAGCCGCTGACCACGTAGTACAGCGTGCCCGCCGGATCGCCGGGGCGGAACACTTCGCTGCGCGGCGGATAGCGGCGGCGGTGGCAGTGGGCGAGGAAGCGTTCGATGGCCGCCGCCGACGGTGACATCGGGTGCGGCGTACGGACATGGGAATTGATCAGGGCCACGGGGTCGGAGGGCATGAGGCGTCGCAGCGGGGAATGCCGAAGAGTAGGCGGTCGGCCCGTTGGGGGCAAACCACCGCGTGCCGAGGTCGCGAGTGGGCCCCGGTTTGCCGCATAATTGCCGTTTCGCCCAACCCCCGAGGGTCGACCGCTGTGGTCAAACCGCTCCCGCGCCTGAAGCTCCAGGGTTTCAACAACCTGACCAAGGCCCTGTCGTTCAACATCTACGACGTGTGCTACGCCTCGTCCGAGGACGAGCGCCAGCGCTATATCGCCTACATCGACGAAGTCTACAACGCCGACCGGCTGACGCAGATCCTGACCGACGTCGCGGAGATCATCGGCGCGAACATCCTGCACGTCGCCCGCCAGGACTACGAGCCCCAGGGCGCGTCGGTGACGATCCTGATCTCCGAGGAACCGGTGATCGATCGCAAGGACGCCAAGGGCGTGATCTCCGATGCGGTGGTCGCGCACCTGGACAAGTCGCACATCACCGTCCACACCTATCCCGAGACCCACCCCGACAACGGCATCGCGACCTTCCGGGCCGATATCGATGTGGCGACGTGCGGCGTGATCTCGCCGCTCAAGGCGCTCAACTACCTGATCGAGAGCCTCGAGTCGGACATCGTGGTCATGGACTACCGCGTGCGCGGCTTCACCCGCGACGTGAAGGGCAAGAAGCACTACATCGACCACAAGATCAATTCGATCCAGGACTACCTGGCCAAGAACATCAAGTCGCGCTACGACGCGCTCGATGTGAATGTCTACCAGGAGAACATCTTCCACACGAAGATGCACCTCAAGGACTTCGACCTCGACCAGTACCTGTTCGAGGAGAAGGCGCGCAACCTCTCATTCAAGGACCGGATGAAGATCGAGGCGCGCCTCAAGCGCGAGATCGAAGAGCTCTATCACGGGCGCAACCTCGTCGATTGACGCAGGCGCCGTGATTGGCGGCGCATGATTCGAAAAACGGCTTCGCGTGATGCGGGGCCGTTTTCCGTTTGGAGCGCTCGGCGATCCGATGGGCGTTTGGCCGTTGCCGGACGCCTGCCGCGTCGCATTGCCCGCTACCGATCGCCCGTCACGGCGAGGGACTACAGCCGGTACGCCACCGTCTTCATCACCGACGAGGCGGCCGACATCAGCGAGGGGATTGGCCAGGGCAGCGCGCGGGCGCCGGCCAGTTCGGCGTGGTCGGCATGCCGGGCCTCGTCCTCCTTCATCTGGCGCAGGATGTCACGGCTGCGCGCATCGGCCGGCGGCAACGTCTCCAGGTGCTCGTCCAGATGTGCCTCGACCTGGCGTTCGGTCTCGACCACGAAGCCGAGGTTCCAGCCGTCGCCACGCAGCCCGGCCAGCACGCCGAGCGCGTAGCTGCCGCCGTACCACAGCGGATTGAACACGCTGGGCCGGCTGTCGAGTTCGCGCAGGCGCTGCGCGCACCAGGCCAGGTGGTCGGTTTCCTCCTGCGCGGCCTCGAGCAGGTGGTGGCGGGTGTCGGGCTCTCGGGCGACCGCGGCCTGCCCGAAATACAGCCCCTGGGCGCAGACTTCGCCGACATGGTTGATGCGCATCAGACCGGCCGCATGGCGGCGCTCGTTCGGGTCGAGCACGACGTCGGGGGTGTCGGCCGCCGGATTGGGCCGGGCGGCGCGCGGATTGCCGAAGACCGTCTCCAGCGCGCGCTGGGTTTCGACCAGGACCTGGTCGAGCGGGCCGAATCGTGGCCGGACGTGGGGCATCGCGATGTTCCTATGGCGGGGCGCACGGCCATTGTCGCGATTGGACGCTGCTTCGCCAATCGCGATGTCACACGCTCGTCAACTACCGCTCGATGGCAGCCAGTGCCTTCCAGCGTGGGCCATCTTCTGAACGCCCCGCGTGTGGGATTCGATCCGCGAACGCGGTCCAGATTCGACCTCGATGTCGGACTTGTACGTACTTCGGTCGCAGATTTTGAATCCTGAATCCGAAATTAACGAATTATCACGCCGTCTTCACGGCGTAGCAGCGAATGCTCCGTTGCTATCTGAACGATAGCTCTGCAAGGCCACCCAAAGGAGAGGGCATTCAACATGAAAGTGAACCATAAGCAGAACACGATCCTGGCTGCCGGAGTTGCAGTGTGTCTCGCAGCTGTCATCACGTTCGCGTACGCGAACGAGAAACGAGCGCCAACGCAGGACTCTCAGCGTGCCAGATATGCAACAGAGATCTCAAAACGCTGGGGCCCCCAGATCGAACGACGCTATGGAATGACGTCGGGAGAATGGACGGAACAGATGATGGGCACATTCGCATCCGCAGACGTAGGCAACCTGCAGCGCGCCGCGTCCGCGAGCACGTTCGACGCGATGACCGGTGCCCTGTTCGGGGGAAGCTCCGCCGCAAACCTTCCCGGCAACCGCCCGCTCCAGATCGGCGACACGGAGAACGATCTGGTCTTCACCCCGTTACCGCCTTGTCGAATTCTCGACACTCGCCAGGCGGGTGGCATGCTGACCGGGAACACGACGCGAAGCTTCCGGGGGTGGACCTCGAACGACTTCATCTCGCAGGGCGGCTCGGCGACCAACTGCGGCATTCCCGAAAACGCCTCCGTGCTGTTGGCCAACGTTGTCGCGGTCGACACCGCGCAGTCCGTCGGCTACATGACGCTCTACCCATCCAATACCAACCAGCCCAATGCGGCGACCATCAATTTTGTTGGCTCCGATATTGCCAATCAGATCTCCCTGAAGCTTTGCCGGCCTGGTTGCGCGAATCAGTTCACCGCGTTCAGCACGTCCAATACGCACCTGGTCGTGGACGTCTACGGGTACTACATGGAGCCCGTGGCGACTCCGATCGATTGCGTCGTCCAAACGCAGACCGGCAACCTGCTCAACCTCAATCTGGTCAACGTGACCTCGACATGTCCTGCGGGCTACACTGCGACCGGAGGCGGCTGCGGCGGGCCCATTGGGCTGACCGTCGCCTCGTCCGGACCGGCCGTTAATGACGCTGGGCACCCGACCGGTTGGAGGTGCGGGCTCACGACCTCCCTCATCGGCGGTCTGTTCGGCTACCGCGTCGATGCAACGTGCTGCCGGGTTCCCGGCCGCTGAAATACCTCCGAAAGCGCGGGCATTGCCCGCGCTTTCGGGTCTGGGAGAGACAAGTTTGCATTTAAGTTCGATGAGACACATGCGCGACCTGGTGTCCCGCTATGTGCCGCGTTCACAGCCGCGGCGAGTGCTGGACATCGGGAGCTACGATGTCAACGGCAGCTACAAGGAAGTGTTCGACGATCCGGTCTGGTCCTATGTCGGCGCCGATCTCGAGCAGGGCCCCAACGTCGACGTCGTGCTCGAGTCCCCTTATCGACTGCCGTTCGCGAGCGGGTCGTTCGACATTCTGGTGTCAGGCCAGGCGATCGAACACATGGATTTCTTCTGGCTGAGTTGGCTGGAGATGGTGCGAGTCGTCGCGCCTGGCGGAATGATCTTCCTGCTGGCGCCATCGAGAGGGCCAGAACATCGCTACCCCGTGGACTGCTGGCGCTTCTACCCGGATGGGTTCGAGGCATTGGCGCGCTGGGGGGGCACCGATGTGGTCGAGATCACGACCGATTGGGCGCCTGATGCCGACGCCGACAGTGCGGTGTGGGGCGATACCGTCGGTGTGTTTCGGGTCACGAAACAGCCGTTGTCACATCGTGTCGCGCGTGGCGTCATTGCAGGACTTTCGAGGCGACTCATCGCAAAACCCGCCTCAGGGGGGCATGCCGGGCACGACCTGGCCGGCCAGGGCTGATCTGCCAGGACTGCCTGCCAGTTGCGCGCCCCTTGCCGGCCGCGCTATGATCCCGCTTCTTTGCTGCACCGTACACAACGCGAGGCGAAGTTCCGCCGGCCACCGGCGCAATCAGCCCGACCAGTCACCGACCGAGTACCAACCCGTCATGAAGACTTTCACCGCCAAGTCCGAGACCGTCCAGCGCGACTGGTATCTCGTCGACGCCACCGGCAAGACGCTGGGCCGCCTGAGCGCGGAAATCGCTCACCGCCTGCGCGGCAAGCACAAGCCTGTCTACACCCCGCATGTCGATACCGGCGACTACATCGTCGTGATCAACGCCGAGAAGATTGCGGTGACCGGCAAGAAGATGACCGACAAGCTCTATCACCGTTTCACGGGCTACATCGGCAACCTCAAGACCGAATCGCTGGGCCAGGCGCTCGAGCGCCATCCCGAACGCGTGATCGAGATCGCCGTCAAGGGCATGCTGCCGAAGAACACGCTCGGCCGTGCCATGTACCGCAAGCTCAAGGTGTACAAGGGTGCCGAGCATCCGCACGCCGCCCAGCAGCCGCAGCCCCTGGAACTCTAAGTCATGGCTATCACCCAGAATTACGGCACCGGCCGTCGCAAGTCCTCCGTCGCCCGCGTGTTCCTGCGCAAGGGCAGCGGCAAGATCACCGTCAACGACCGTCCGCTCGACGAGTTCTTCGGCCGCGAGACCGCGCGCATGATCGTGCGCCAGCCGCTCGAGCTGACCCAAAACACCGAGACCTTCGACGTCGTCGTCACCGCCACCGGCGGCGGTACCACCGGCCAGGCCGGTGCGATCCGCCTGGGCATTGCGCGCGCGCTGGTCGAGTACGACGAAACGCTGAAGACCGAACTGCGCAAGGCCGGGTTCATGACCCGCGACGCGCGCGAAGTCGAGCGCAAGAAGGTCGGTCTGCACAAGGCACGCCGCGCCACGCAGTTCTCCAAGCGCTGATCGCGCGGGTTCGGATTCACGCGCGATGCGTGGATCCGGCATCGCCGGGACTTGCGATTGTTTGCGGTTTCAGCGGTACAATAGCGACATAGCCCCGTCGCCAAGCGGTAAGGCACCTGACTCTGACTCAGGCATTCGGTGGTTCGAATCCATCCGGGGCTGCCATCTACGAAAGAGCCCGCCGAAAGGCGGGCTTTTTTTGCGTGGAAAGTGCGCGCCGGCATCGAGCGAACCTCGCCCGCAGGCCGGCGCCACGCCCTAGAATCCGCCGATGCACAGCCCGCTTCCTCCATTGTCCGACGCCGCGCGTGCGGTTGCCGATCTCAAGGCCCATGGTTTCGCGGTGCTGGCGCCCGATGCGCTGTCGGCGCTGTGCGATGTCGCGATCGCCGATCTCCAATCGCTGCGAACAGACTGGGACGCACTGCCGCCCGACGGCTATCTGCGCGACGGCGGGCGCTATCGCCGGCGCCGCCATGCCTGCTACGTGCAGCACGGCGACCAACTCGTCGCGGCGGCGCGACGCGCGCACTGGCAATCGGAGGACTACAACGCGCTGCACGGCGGCATGCACCGCTGGTTCGACCCGGTCGCCGCGGCCACGGCGGCGGCGCCGGTGTGGACGACGCTGATCGCCGGGCTCGGCGCGGTGTTCGGCCAGGTCCGCGCGCGTCGGCCCTGGTATGTGGAAGCGCACCAGTTCCGTATCGACACGACCGATGGCATTGGGCGGCCCACGCCTGAAGGCGCGCATCGCGACGGCGTGGATTTCGTCGCCGTGCTGCTCGTCGCGCGCGAGGGCATCAAGGGCGGCGAAACCCGCGTCTTCGACGCCGACGGCCCCAGCGGCCAACGCTTCACGCTCACCCGGCCCTGGTCGGCCTTGCTGCTCGACGATCACCGCGTCATCCACGAATCGACGCCGATCCAGCCGGTCGACGGTGCCGGCCATCGCGATACCCTGGTGCTGACCTATCGCAGTGGCGCGTTCCAGGGCGAGGACTGATCGCGGCCCGGCATTTGGTTACAATCGAAACGAATAGCCGACGCCAACCGGAGTTGCCATGAAGCTGGGTTCACTGAAGGAGGGCGGCCGCGACGGCACCCTGATCGTCGTCTCGCGCGATCTGGCCACGGCCGTGCGCGCCACCGGCGTGGCGGCGACGCTGCAACAGGCACTCGACGACTGGTCGAACGCCGCGCCTCGGCTCAATGCGCTCTACGAATCGCTCAACGCCGGCGATGCCGATGGCGTCTTCGATCTCGATGTCGCCCGGCTCGCCGCGCCGCTGCCGCGCGCCTACGAGTTCGTCGACGGCAGCGCCTACCTGCCACACGTCGAGCGGGTGCGGCGCGCGCGTGGCGCCGAGGTGCCCGAGAGCTTCTACACCGACCCGCTGATGTACCAGGCGACCAGCGCCGGGTTCTACGGCCCGCGCGACACGATCAAGGTGACCAGCGAGGACTCCGGGATCGACTTGGAAGCGGAGATCGTCGTGGTCACCGACGATGTGCCGATGGCCGTGACGCCGGCCCAGGCGGCCGGCCACATCCAGCTCGTCGGCCTGGTCAACGATGTCAGCCTGCGCAACCTGATCCCCGGCGAGCTCGCCAAGGGCTTCGGCTTCCTGCAGTCCAAACCGAGGTCGGCACTGAGCCCGGTATTCGTGACGCCGGACGAACTGGGCGAGGCCTGGCGCGACCACAAACTGCACCTGCCGCTGGTGACCCACGTCAACGGCGACTGGTTCGGCGCGCCGGAAGCCGGCGTGGACATGCAGTTCGACTTCGCGCAGCTGGTGGCCCACGCGGCCAGGACGCGGCCGCTGACCGCCGGCACGATCGTCGGTTCGGGCACCATCGCCAATGCCGACACCAGCAAGGGCGCCTCGTGCTTCGCCGAGCGCCGCGTCGTGGAAACGCTCGAGCATGGCGCGCCGACGACGCCGTTTTTGTCGTTCGGCGACACCGTGCGCATCGAGATGCTCGATGCGTCGGGGGCGAGCATCTTCGGTGCGATCGAGCAGGTCGTCGAGCGCTATGTGCCCGACGCGGATACGGACGCGTGACCGACACTGGGTTGACGCTGTACGGCTACTGGCGTTCGAGCGCTGCGTACCGCGTGCGCATCGCGCTGCACCTCAAAGCGCTGGCGTTTGCGTCGGTGCCGGTGCATCTGCTGCGCGACGGCGGCGAGCAACATGCGCCCCCGCACGCGGCGCGCAATCCCCAGCAGTTGGTGCCGGTGCTGCGGCATGGCGAGCGCATGCTGACCCAGTCGCTGGCGATCATCGAATACCTCGACGAGGTCTTCCCGTCGTCGCCGCTGCTGCCGTCCGATCCGATCGCGCGCCATCGTGCAAGGGCGCTCGCGCAACTGGTGGCCTGCGACATCCATCCGCTGGGCAACCTGCGCGTGCTGCAGTTCCTGGAGCGCGAGTGGGAGATCGATCCGGCGGGGCGCGCGCGCTGGATCGAGCGCTGGGTCGCCGACGGCCTCGCGGCGTTCGAGACCCTGCTGGGCGAGGCGCCCGACGCGGGCAGGTTCTGCGTCGGCGACGCGCCCGGGCTCGCTGATTGCGCGCTGGTCCCGCAGCTCTATAACGCCCGCCGTTTCGGTGTCGAGCTCGCGCCGTACCCGCGCATCCTTGCGATCGAGGCGGCTTGCCTGGCGATGCCGGCCTTCGCTGCCGCGCGGCCCGAGGCCCAGCCCGACGCTGCCTGAAGGCTGCGGGCTACAGCGATTGCGGGGCGAACACGTCCGCGTACGGGTCATGGGCGTCGGCCGCGCCTTCGGAGAGGCGGAACTTGAGGTCCAGGCCGTCGCGCGAGTCGGCCGCGCGCAGGGCGGTCTCCCGCTCGATGCGTCCGCTTTTGTAGAGGCGATAGAGGCACTGGTCGAAGGTCTCCATGCCTTCCTCGAGCGATTCCTCCATCGCCTGCTTGACCTCGTGGACATGGCCTCGGCGCAGCAGGTCGCGGATCGTCGGCGTGTTGAGCAGCACTTCGGTCGCCGGCAGCCGGCGGCCGTCCACGCCCTCGACCAGGCGTTGGGAGATCACCGCGCGCAGGTTCAGCGACAGGTTCATCAGCACGTTCTTGTGCGCAGCCTCGGGGAAGAAATTGAGGATGCGCTCGATCGTCTGGTCGGCGTTGTTGGAGTGCAGGGTGGCCAGACACAGGTGCCCGGTCTCGGCGAACGCGATCGCCGCCTCCATCGTGGTCGCGTCGAGGATCTCGCCGATCAGGATCACGTCGGGCGCTTCGCGCATCGCATTCTTCAGCGCATTGTGGAAGGTCTGGGTGTCGATCCCGACCTCGCGCTGGTTGACCAGCGAGCGCTTGTGACGGTGCAGGTACTCGATCGGGTCCTCGATCGTGAGAATGTGGCCGGCCGAGCAGGTGTTGCGGTGGTCGATCATCGAGGCCAGCGTCGTCGACTTGCCCGAGCCGGTGGAGCCTACGATCAGCACCAGCCCGCGTGGGGCGGTGATCACGTCCTTGAGCACCTGCGGCAACTGCAACTGCGCGATGTCGGGAATCTTGCTGCTGATCGCGCGCACGACCATGCCAGCCTCGCCGCGCTGGCGAAAGACGTTGACGCGGAAGCGGCCGACGTCGGGCAGCGAGTAGGCCATGTTCATCTCAAGATCGCGCTCGAAACGCCGGATTTGCTGCTCGTCCATCATCGAGTAGGCGATCTGGCGGACGACCCCGGGTGCCAGATGCGTGCCTTCGAGCGGCTGCAGCCGGCCCTCGATCTTGATGTGAATCGGCGCGCCGGTGCTCAGGAACATGTCCGACGCGCTTTTTTCCGTCATCAGCTTCAGAAACGGGCCGATGTCCATGTATGAATTCCCCACGGGCGGCCGGGGCGCATTGCGCGCCCCCGGCTTGCTGACGACAATGCCCGCAATGACGCTTTTCGGGCACGATGCTTCGATGAAGACAAGCTTCGCATACATCCGGCCACTGCTGGGCGCAGCCGTGCTCGCCTGTGCCCTGTCGCTCGCAGGCTGCGCCAGCGCACCGCCACCGACCGAGGATCTCGCGGCCGCACGACTGTCGGTCGCCCGGGCAGGCGACGCCGACGCCGACCAGTACGCCCCGACGCAGATCGACCAGGCGCGCCGCGCGCTCGAGCAGGCGCAGGCAGCGGCCGGTAACGGCCGCGATGCCGAAGCGCGGACGCTCGCGCTGTCGGCCTCCGCGCTCGCCGATCTGGCCCACGCCCGCGCGCGCCAGGCGGTCACCGAGGCCGAATTGGCGCAGCGACGCGCCGAGATCACCAATCTGCGCCAGCGGCTGCAGGGGGAGAACTGAGCATGCGTCTGTCGATTCTGACACTCGCCCTGACCATGGTCGTGTCCACGGCCTGGGCCCAATCGGGCAACGACATCGATGCCGCGGCGCTCCAGCAACGGCTGCAGGCCATCGATGCCGATGCCGGCACCGCCGGCGCGGCTGCCTACGAGCGTCTGCAGGCGCGCCAGGCCCTGGCCGCACTCGCTACCGCGCGGAGCAGCCAGCGCGCCTCCGCGCTGCAGATTGCACAGTGGCGAGTGGAAACGGCCGAAGTCGCCGCGCAGACCGAGGTCGCGCGTCGGGGGCTGGGCGAGCTCGAGCGCGAGCGCGCGCAGTTGCTGGTCGAGGCCAGCCAGCAGGACGCCGTGCGGGCACGACAGGAGGCTGAGCGCCTGCGCATCCAGGCGCAGATCCAGGCCGAGGAGGCCGCGCGTCTGCGTCTGGCGGCCGAGGAGGAACTGGCCGCGCGCCAGCAGGCCGAGACCGTGCTGCAGGGCGTCGCGAGCGGCGAGGCGGCCAAGCTGCGCGCCGCACGCCAGCGTGAAGCCGAACTCAAGCGGCGCGAGGCCGAACTGCTCAAGAGCCTCGAGCCTTGAGCCGCTCGCCGGACCGTCGTGGGCGGTCCGGCGCGACCTGTCTGCTCTTGCCGCTGCCCTTGGCCGCGCTTTGATGCGCCGGTCCGGGGGCGTCGCCTCACATCCATGAATCCAAGTGGAATCAATCACTTGGCGTCATCTTAACTTGCCGGCCGCGCCATGGCGCGATGCGCGTTGGTCCCCGAGCGGCGCTCTTAACGCATCTGACTGCGCAGCCGCGTCGCAGCATGCCGTCCGGGCCTTGCCGCCGTTGCGACCCCGGAGTAGGGTCGATTGCGCCGGGTGGTCTCCTCTTTCGCCATCCGGTCAACGAACCAGGCCGATGACCGAGACGATCCCTCACGAGGTGCCCCGATGCCCGCCCCAAGCGCGGCGTCGCATGCCCGAGCGGATCGTTCGAGGCCCATTCCTGGAGGCCGTCCCCGCAGCGCCCCTGCCGTCGCCGGCCGGGGCGTTCGCATTCGTGTCAGGAGGATTTCATGTTCGAAGCGCACTCGCAGGTGGAACTCGAAGAAATCATGAAGGGCAACGTCGAGTTCCGACAGCTCTACTACCGGCACAAGGAATTGGACAAGAAAGTGCTCAACGCCGAGTTGGGCGTGTTGCCGGTGGATGAAGCCACGCTGTCGCAGATGAAGCGCGAGAAACTTGCCGCGAAGGACCGCCTGGCGTCGATGTACGACGCGATGCAGAAACACTAGGTTCACGTCAGTCGCGGGCGGTGGCGGTCATCCTCGTCGGCCGCCATCGCCCGCGAATGCCGGGTGCCGCGTCCGGCGCCCTGGCGATGGGCGATAATCGGGGGCCCGCCTGCTGTGGACCGGACCCCATGCCGATCGCCTCTTCCGTCCTCGACCTGATCGCCGAGACCCCGATCGTCAAAGCGCGCCGCCTCGACGCTGGCGTCTGCGAGCTCTACTTCAAGCTCGAGAACCAGAATCCCGGCGGCTCGATCAAGGACCGGATCGGCCTGAGCATGATCGAGGCGGCCGAGCAGCGCGGCGACATCGCGCCCGGCGCCACGCTGGTCGAAGGTACGGCCGGCAACACCGGCATCGGCCTGGCGCTGGTGGCTCAGCAAAAGGGCTACAAGCTGATCCTGGTCGTCCCCGACAAGATGAGCCGCGAGAAGATCTTCAACCTCAAGGCGATGGGTGCCGAGGTCGTGCTGACGCGCTCGGACGTGGCCAAGGGCCATCCGGAGTACTACCAGGACCTCGCCGCACGCATTGCCGCCCAGACGCCTGGCGCCTACTTCATCAACCAGTTCGGCAACCCCGACAATCCGGCCGCGCACGAGCACGGCACCGGCCCGGAGATCCTGCGCCAGATGGCCGAGGTCGGCGGCCTGGACGCGATCGTCTTCGGCTGCGGCAGCTCGGGCACGATGACCGGCCTGTCGCGCTGCTTTGCCGAACACGCCCCAGACGTCGAGCTGGTGCTCGCCGACCCGGTCGGCTCAATCCTGGCCGAATACATCAACGACGGCACGCTCAGCGACAAGTCCGGCAGCTGGATGGTCGAAGGCATCGGCGAGGACTTTCTGCCGAGCATCTCCGACTTCTCGCGCGTGCGGCAGGCCTATGCGATCAGCGACCGCGAGAGCTTCCTGGCGGCGCGCGAACTGCTGCAGGCCGAAGGCATCCTCGGCGGCTCGTCCACCGGCACGCTGCTGGCCGCCGCGCTCAAGTACTGCCGCGCCCAAACGAGCCCCAAGAAGGTGCTCGTGTTCGTCTGCGACACCGGCAACAAGTACCTGAGCAAGCTCTACAACGACTATTGGATGCTCGACAACGGCTTCATCGAGCGCGAGCAGCACGGCGACCTACGCGACCTGATCCTGCGTCCGTACTCGCGCCGCGATACCGTGGTGCTGTCGCCGGGTGATCTGCTGGTCACCGCCTACCAGCGCATGAAGCTCTACGAGATTTCGCAGCTGCCGGTCATGGAGGGCGACCGGATCGTCGGCATCCTCGACGAGAGCGACGTGCTGCTGCACGTCTACGGCGATGAAGGCCGCTTCCGCGATCCCGTCTCGACCGCGATGGTCAGCAAGCTCGACTTCCTGGACGTCAAATCGCCGGTCGAGGCGCTGTTGCCGGTGTTCGACCGCGGCCAGGTGGCGATCGTCACCGAGGGCGAGCGCTTCCTTGGTCTGATCACCCGGATCGACCTGCTGAACTACCTGCGGCGGCGGGTGCAGTAAGCGGCGCGCGGGTCCTGTCGGGCGGGGTTCGATCGACGCGCCCTCACTTGCAGCGGGTCCAGCGCCACCCTAGCTGAACGGTGTGCGCACGGCCTTCGGCAAGCGTCCGCGTGCCATGGGGCGCGCCAGGCCCGATGCTAGAATCGCCGGCCAGTCGAACAGGACCTTCTTCCATGACCGATGACCGCAACGCGGCCGATCCGGCGCAGTGGGCACTCGGCACCAAGGCGATCCACGCCGGCCAGTTGCCCGACCCGAGTACCGGCGCGGTCATGCCGCCGATCTACGCGACGTCGACCTACGCCCAGTCGAGCCCGGGCCAGCACCAGGGCTTCGAGTATTCGCGCACGCACAACCCCACCCGCTTCGCCTACGAGCGTTGCGTGGCTGGCCTGGAAGGCGGCAGCCGCGGCTTCGCCTTCGCCTCGGGCATGGCCGCCACCGCGACCCTGCTCGAACTGCTCGATAGCGGCGACCACGTCATCGCAATGGACGACCTGTACGGCGGCACCTATCGCCTGTTCGAGCGCGTGCGCACGCGCAGCGCCGGTCTGACGTTCAGCTATGTCGACCTGACCGACCCCGACGCGTTCGACGCCGCGGTGACCGACAGGACCAAGCTCGTCTGGATCGAAACGCCGACCAACCCGCTGCTCAAGATCGTCGACATCCAGGCGATCGCCGAGCGGGCGCACCGCCGCGGCCTGCGCGTCGTCGTCGACAACACCTTCGCCTCGCCAATTCTCCAGCGCCCCCTCGAACAGGGCGCCGACATCGTCTTGCATTCGGCCACCAAATACCTCAACGGCCACTCTGATATGGTCGGCGGCATCCTCGTCGTCGGTGACGACGCCGCCCTGGCCGAGCAGGTCGCGTTCCTGCAGAACTCCGCCGGCGCCGTCCAGGGCCCTTTCGACAGCTTCCTGGCCCTGCGTGGCCTCAAGACGCTGCACCTACGCATGCGCGCCCATTGCGAGAACGCCCAAGCGTTGGCCGAGTTTCTCGAAGGGCACGACGCCGTGGCCCAGGTGATCTACCCAGGATTGCCTTCACACCCGCAGCATGCGCTCGCCAAGCGCCAGATGGACGGCTTCGGCGGCATCGTCTCGGTCCGCATCAAGGGCGGCTACGCGGCCGCGCAGCGCTTCTGCGAGCGCACCGAACTGTTCACGCTGGCCGAGTCCCTCGGCGGCGTGGAAAGCCTGGTCAATCACCCGGCGGTGATGACGCACGCCTCGGTGCCGCCGGCGCGGCGCGCGCAGTTGGGGATCCACGATGACCTGGTGCGGTTGAGTGTGGGGGTGGAGGATCTCGGGGATCTGTGCGCTGATCTTCTTTCGGCACTGGAAGGCTGATATGTACTCGAGCGCGTCGCGTCAGCCGGTCGTTACCCTGACCGGTCCTTTCAACGCCTGGTTGCGGCACAGATCGCTGACCATGGAGCTGACCAAGCGCGACATCCTGGGCCGCTATCGTGGTGCCAGCTTCGGGCTGCTGTGGTCGCTGATCAGCCCGTTCATGATGCTGGTCGTGTATACGCTGGCTTTCGGCTACATCCTCAAGGCGCGTTGGCCTGGGACCACCGGCAATACAGCCGACTTCGCGATGCTGTTGTTCATGGGGTTGATCACTCACGGCTTCTTTGCCGAATGCCTGAGCCGGGCGCCGACCCTGGTGACCGGCAATGCGAACCTGGTCAAGAAGATCGTATTTCCACTCGAAGTGCTGCCATGGACGGTCGTCCTGTCGGCACTTTTTCATGCGATGACCAATACCTTGGTCTTCATCGCGCTGAATTTACTGCTTCGACACGAGCTGCATCCAACGGTTCTGTTGTGGCCACTGGTTCTGTTGCCGCTGGCGTTCGTTGCCTTGGGTGTTGTCTGGCTGGTGTCGTCGCTGAGCGTCTATCTTCGTGATATCGGCCAGGTAACCGGTGTTCTGGCGACCGCGTTCCTGTTCCTGTCGTCGGCGATCATTCCGGTCGAGACACTGCCGGAAAACTACCAAACCATCTTCCGACTGAATCCGTTGACGTTCATCATCGATCAAGCGCGCGATGTTGCATTCTGGGGTCGGGCCCCAGACTGGGCGGGTCTCGCGACGTATCTGATGGGGGCGTTGTTCTTTGCCTATATGGGGTTCGCGGTCTTCCAGAAGACGCGACGAGGGTTTGCCGATGTCCTCTGAGAGCGAGGCCTCGCAAGCCGACGTCATCATCGAGGCGAGGGGGGTAGCAAAGTGCTATCAGATCTACGATCGCCCCTCGCATCGTCTGCTCCAAGGCATCTTCGGGGGATCCAGGCGCTTCTATCGAGAGTTCTGGGCACTCAAGGGTGTGGACCTGCAGGTCAGGCGTGGCGAAACCCTGGGGATCATCGGCCGAAACGGCTCGGGAAAATCCACGCTCCTTCAGATGATCGCCGGCACGCTCGCGCCGACGGCCGGCAGCATCGAGGTTCGCGGTCGAATCGCGGCGCTTCTCGAGTTGGGGAGTGGGTTCAATCCCGAGTTCACCGGGCGAGAAAATGTGTACATGAATGCGGCGATTCTCGGATTGTCGACGGCGCAGATCGATGCCCGCCTGGCGCAGATTCTGGCTTTCGCCGACATCGGCGAGTTTATCGACCAACCCATCCGTAATTACTCGAGCGGAATGGTCATGCGCTTAGCGTTCTCGGTAATGGCTCATGTCGATGCAGACATTCTGATCATCGACGAAGCGCTCGCGGTGGGCGATGCGTTCTTCACGCAGAAATGCATGCGCTTCCTGCGCGAGTTCAAAGAGCGTGGGACGCTGTTGTTCGTGAGTCACGACGACTCGGCGGTCAGCGGACTCTGCGACCGGGCGTTGTGGATCGACGCCGGCGCACCTGTCGCCTACGGGGACTCGCGGGACGTGGTGCAACGTTACCTCGAGTCGTTCATCGCCGAACGCCAGGGCGGGGTGGATGTGCGGGTGGGCGCCGGTGAGGGCGCGCAGCAGGTGCGACATCGGCACGATATGCGGCGAGACTTGATCAATTCCAGCAATTTGCGCAACGACATCGAGGTCTTCGCTTTCGATCCAGCTGTTTCGGGGTTCGGCGAAATGCGGGCCCGTGTGATCGACGTGGCGCTTCGCGATGATGCCGGCAGGGACCTTTCGTGGTGCGTTGGAGGCGAGTCTGTCGTGCTGGACGTCGACATCGTGGCCGACTTGGCCGTCGATCAGCCGATCGTGGGCTTCTATCTCAAAGATCGACTGGGCCAACTCCTATTCGGCGACAACACCTACCTGACGTCGTTGGGGCAATCCTTACCGCTCGCGGCGGGGCAACGGGCGCGTGCGAGATTCGCGTTCGAGATGCCGCGCATGAAGGCGGGTGACTACTTCATCGCTATCGCAGTGGCGGACGGCGGAATGGACGATCATGCGATCCAGCACTGGCTGCATGAAGCAATCGTCCTCAAATCGACCTGTCAATCCTGGTCGATCGGAATACTGGGACTGCCGATGGAAAAGATTGCGCTGGAGAGAGTTGAGTGACTACAGATTTCAAGTTGGAACATCACCCAGTCACACTGTTGCGGCCTCACGTGTCGCAACCACATTCGTGGGTGGGGCATATCCCGTTTGCCTACCTGGCCATCGATCTGTTGCGTCCCTCCCGGTTCGTGGAGTTGGGAACGCATACTGGAAATTCCTATCTGGCGTTCTGCCAGGCGATCGCTCACCTCGGCATTGAAACGCGCTGTACCGCTGTCGATTCGTGGCAGGGCGATGCCCATGCGCAGGTCTACGGAGAGGGGGTGTACGAGGCGCTTCGCGCCTATCACGAGCCGCGCTACGGTCGCTTCTCCAAGTTGAGCCGGAAGTACTTCGACGACGCTGTCTCGGATTTCGCGGACAACAGCATCGATCTTTTGCACATCGATGGCCTGCACACCTACGAGGCGGTGCGTCACGATTTTGAAACCTGGATGCCCAAGCTCAGCGCGCAAGGTGTGGTGCTTCTGCACGATACAGCCGTCACGGAGCGAGGCTTCGGGGTGGGCAAGTTCATGGACGAACTGGCGTCCCGCTATCCGACGTTCCGTTTCACGCACAGCAATGGACTCGGTGTCGTACTGGTGGGGTCCGAAGTGCCGGCGCCCATGCATGCGTTTGAACGGGCGTTCGCTCGCGACGCGTCGATAGGGAACTTCCTTGCAGCGATGGCGCCCTCGATGGAAGCAAGCGCGACGCGTGACTGGGAGCCGGCCTACGAGGATGTTCGGGTCTATTTCCGTTCGCCCAACGAGGATTTCGCCGAAAGCAATCAGACCTGTGTGAGTCGGTCCCTGGAAACTGGGCCAGCGGCTTTGCGCTTCCGCCTGGTCGCTGGGGCGGAAGGTGGGAGGGTTCGTGTCGATCCTGCAGAGTCGCCCGGCGTATTCGGCATCTCGCGTTGTGCGTTGCTGGCGGAGGACGGCACCGTTGTTCGGGAGATCGAGAATCTCGAGTCCCGGATCGTAACGTTGGGAGGGGATCTGCTGCGACCGCGCGCGCCGAACTGGCTACGGTGGGTCGGCCTCGACGATGATCCTTATGTGGAGCTCGACTTGCCTGAGCTTTCCGGCGAGTGCGCGCCATCCGTTTTCTTTCTCGAACTGACGCTCGACTACGAGGTGATTGTTCCTCCCGGCGCGGCGGCCGACGTCGTGGCTGAGCTGCGTGCGGCCGTCTCTGAGGTCCTTGCCCAATCGCGGACGCTCGCCCATTTCGGTCACCGTCTGGATGCTTTGATCGGGGAAGTGCGCGAGATCGGCGGCGCCGCGCGGAAGTCGACGAAAGCGACGACTAGGCTGGCCGATGCCAGCCATGAGCTCCAGCTTGCGCTGGATGCGTTCTACGAGCGGATGCTGATCGTCGGGGCAGATGCTGCGCATGCAGCTGATGCGGCATCTACGCTACAGGCAGCTGTCGCTGCGCTGCAGCATGCCGCGAACGGAGCAGCGCAGTTCGCTCTCGATCGACGTGCCGAAGAGATGCAGGCTGCGACGGAGCTTCTCTCACGTCTCGAGTCGATTCAGTCTGAGGCCCAACGGATTGCCTCTCTCGAGGCCACCGTTCATGGCGTGGCGACATCGGTCCGCGGCGTGGAAGCCAGGCTGTCGCAATCCTGGTGGAAAAAGCGCTGATCGATGACAGAGGTCAATTTCTCGATTCCCCCCCCGGGCTGGGTCCAGCTATCAGTCGTGCAGCTCGTCCGAGATGGCGACGGTATCCGTGCGGACGGTTCGGATCCGCAGCTGTTGTATGCGATATCGCCTGCGCTTCGCGCCGGATGGTACCGGTTACGCATAACAGTTGCAGGCGAGCTTCATGAGCCTTGCGTTTATCTCGATTGCGGGCACGGCTTCAGCGAAGCAGAGCGTCAAGACCTTGATTTCGATGTCGATGGCATCGACGCGGTCGTTCGGGTCGACGGTCCGCTCCGCCATCTCAGGTTCGACCCGACGACGCGCCCGGGTAAGTTGGTCCTGGGGGCGCTTCGTTTCGATCCTCTCCAGCCGGCCGAGGCGGCCTGGCGGATGGCGCGTACGCTTCGAGAGTCAGGAGCGCAGTTACTACGCGACCGCGTCGCCAAGATCGCGGACAGGCGCTCGACCATCGCTTTGACGGAGCGACCCGAGCAGCTGTGGCCCGTCTACCGTCAGCAGGATGCCCACGCCGAGGTGGATGCCTATCGGCGCTGGGTGACGGCGGGAACCACGCTAGGGTCGGTCCAGGCGGGCGTTTCCGACGGGGTTGGTGAGAGCGAAACCGTACTCACAATGGTGCTCTTGGCCGACGCCCCGCTAAGCGAGTTGCGGAAAGCAGTTGCCCATCTTGCTGCGACGCTTCCGGCCTCGGTACAGATCCTGGCCCCAGCGCCTGCGCTCGGAGACGATGCGACTCGAGTCGAGCCTCTCTCATCGCTCGATCGAGAGCCTGTTCCGGGCATCGATCAGGCGGACGGGCGCTTCATCAGTTGGATCTCTGCCGATGAACGTGTGTCCGCTGAATCGATCGTCAGCGTGCTCAAGGTGTTGGATGCAGAAGACGATCTCACGCTCCTGTACACGGACGAAGACTTCCTTTCGGACGATGGCCGTCCGTTGCGGCCGTACTTCAAGCCTGCTTGGGACCGGGATCTGCAGCAGCAACACGATTTCGTCGGCCCGTCTGCGTTCTACTCCGTTTCATGGTTGCTCGGGCTTCGGCGGGACGTCGCTGCGGATCTTTCGGCGTGGTGTCATCTTCTCCCGCTGCATGTAGATCGCACGGTCGGCGGACGCTGGATTCGCCATCTTCCTATCGTGGGGCGGCACCATCTTTCTGCGCCTGGCCCGGCTCACTCACCGCTGCGAAGCAAGCCGGCGGCACCGGAGACGGTCGCGCATGCGCTGGAAAAGCACCGGGCGCCAGGCGTCAGCTCGGTCATCGTTTCTGCAGAGACTGGCATGCCCCGGGTGCGCTATGCGCGGCCACCAGGGCTTCGCTGCGATGTCATCGTTCCAACACGCGATCGCGTCGATCTGCTTTCGGTGTGCGTCGACAGCGTGCTCGCCCGCAGCGAAGGCATCGACCTGACGGTCACTGTTGTCGACAATGGGTCGGTCAGGCCGGAGACCTTTGCCTACTTCGATCATTTGCGCGAAGACGGACGTGTGCGCATCGTGCGCGATGACGCGCCCTTCAACTACTCGGCACTCAACAATAGGGCAGCCGAGCGCTCGGGTGCGCAGGTTCTAGTGCTCTTGAACAACGATGTCGAGATCATCGATTCGAACTGGCTTCGCGAGATTGCGAGTCACGCCATGCGGGACGAGGTTGGGGCGGTCGGCGCCAAGCTGCTTTACCCAGATCATTCGTTGCAGCACGCCGGCGTCATTCTCGGTGTGGAGGGGGTGGCGGCGCATGCTTACACCCGTAAACCGCGCATGCATCCAGGTCAGTTCGGCCGCGCACTGGCTGCACAGCGCTTTTCGGCGGTGACTGCCGCCTGCCTCGCTATACGACGAGAGGTGTTTGAGGCAGTCGGTGGGCTGGACGAACACCTCGCTGTGGCCTTCAACGATGTGGATTTTTGTTTACGTGTAGAGGATGCGGGTTATCGTAATCTCTGGCTGCCGTGGGTTGTCCTTTACCACCACGAGTCAGCCAGTCGCGGCTATGAAGACAATCCCGAGAAGCAAGCGAGATTCGATCGCGAGGTCGTGATGATGCAGCAGCGTTGGGCTGATCGATTGGAAGACGATCCTGCGTATAACCCGAATCTTGCGCTCGTCGGAAGGGCATTTTCGCTCGATCCGGCGCGGCGCGCTTCTCCCATCACGCGCTCTCACCACAAGGATAGGTGATCTATGAGCCTGACGTTGCGTCCGACTCAGCAGCTTGAGAAGTGTAGTAATGCCGATCTGACGTACTGGCGCGCCACCGGCAACGATCCCTCGTTCGAAGTCCAACTTCCCTCAGGATCTACGGCCGGCGGTTGGTATGTGCTCGATCTTGCTGTTCATGTGCTACGGGGTCGCATTCACGGGCCTGTTCTGTATCCGGCCTACAGCCACGGCCACGCCGCCGAGGCGGAATCGCTTCCGATCCCGCTCTCGGATGCCCGTTCTGGACTCCACACGGTGCGCCGGCTCGTCCGGTTCGTGGCGGACGTCACTTCGCTGCGTTTTGATCCAAGTGTTCTGCCATGCGAGTTCACGGCGGAGCTCTCGTTGCGTCGCCTCGGGAAAATAGAGGCCGCGCGTTACATGCTGAGCGAGCTGCTGGCAGCGCGTTCCGGAGCGGGACGGGTCCGCTTGATCGCCAGGACAGCGCTGGATCTGGCTAGTGGTGGTCCGCGCCGGATGGCGGATCGCCTCCATGGTGAGTACGCCGCCTATGCCGTCGCAACCGATGTGTCCGACTACGATGTGTGGACGGATTTCTACGACGATTGCTCGCCCGATGGCGTGGCGGTCGCGATGCAGGCGTTACCGGAACTCCGATCCAGACCGAAGTTCTCGATCGTCATGCCGACCTATAACACCCCGGTAAAGTGGCTGCGCGCCTGCATCGATAGCGTCGTTTCCCAAACTTACGAGAACTGGGAACTTTGCATCGCAGATGACGCCTCACCGGATGCGACAGTCTGGGAAACAATCCAGTCCTATGTCCGGCGGGATTCCAGAATCCGGGCGGTGAGGCGGGACCGCAATGGGCATATTGCTGCGGCGTCCAATAGCGCGATCGAGTTGGCAACTGGGCAGTACATCGCATTGCTCGATCACGACGATGCCCTGCATCCGCTCGCGTTGCAGCACTGCGCATTGGCGTTAGAGCGGAACCCGCGTTGGCGCATGCTCTTCACCGATGAGGATAAGATCGATGAGGCGGGTAAGCGTAGTGACCCCTACTTCAAATCGGACTGGAATCCCGACCTGTTCTTGTCCCAGAACTGCGTCTGTCACTTGGGGGTGTACGAAGCGGATCTCATCAGGGAGATCGGCGGATTCCGTGAGGGATTTGACGGCGCACAGGATTGGGACCTGGCATTACGTGCGACTGAACGACTCGAACCCGACCAGATAGGGCACGTGCCAAAAGTGCTTTATCACTGGCGAATGATTGAGGGGTCGACTGCGCTCGCGCCCGGTGAGAAGACTTATGCGCACTTTGCGGCCATGCGCGCAATCGAGGCGCACTTTGTTAGGACCGGTACGCCGGCGAAGGTCGAGGAGATGCCGGGGTACAGTGGCTATTATCACATCGCCTATCAGACTCCCGTCCCCGCTCCCAAGGTGACCTTGCTCATACCTACACGGGATCGCGTCGACCTGCTGCGCCAATGTATCGACTCCATTCTGGAGCGCACGACGTATCCCAACTACGAGATCGTGGTCCTGGATAATGGTTCAACTGAGTCGGCTACCCTCGGTTACTTCGAGAGGATAACCTCGCATCCGTCGATTCGAGTACTGCCGTACAACGCGCCTTTTAACTATTCGGCGATCAATAACTACGGTGCACGCGAAACGCAGGGAGAGGTCATCGGGCTGCTCAACAACGACATCGAGGTCATCAACCCAGGTTGGCTTTCTGAGATGGTGTCCCATGCGCTTCGCCCCGAGATCGGGGTCGTGGGTGCCATGTTGTACTACCCGAACGATACGATCCAGCACGCGGGCGTCATCCTCGGCATCGGCGGAGTGGCTGGGCATGCGTATGTGGGAATGCCTCGTGGTTATCCAGGCGACAAGCACAGGGCCGGCCTCACGCAGAACCTCAGTGCGGTAACCGCTGCCTGTGCGGTTGTTCGAAGAGAGGTGTTCGAAGCCGTGGGAGGCTTGGACGAAGGTCTTGTGGTCGCCTTCAATGATGTCGACTTCTGCATCCGAGTCCGAGAGGCGGGCTATCGCAACCTGTGGACGCCCTTTGCCGAGTTGTATCATCACGAATCGGCATCTCGAGGATACGAAAATACCCCTGATAAGATCGCCAGATTTAAACGCGAGGAAGCGTTCGTCAAGAATCGCTGGGGGGTGCTGTTGAGTCAGGATCCGTATTACAACCCCAATTTCAGCTTGTCGAACGCGCCATTCACGCTTGCCTATCCGCCACGCAACCTGGGTTCCTGAGCGGAATGGGCGAAGCCTGCTTCGCCCTGACGGGGCGACCCCATCAAAACGGACACTTCTTTTGTTCATCAGCAGGGTAGATGCAAAGTGAGGACGAGAGACTCTGGGGAAGGCGGGGTGGTCAGGGCGTTGATGATTGCCGTGATCGTCTTCCTGTCATTGCTCGCTCTGGAGCGAGCAGGGGGGCGTACAGAGCTCTCGTTTGATGTCGCTGGCACTGACCGCGTACAGGTGTTCTATGCTGGGCCGGAAGGGGGGTTCTCCGAGGACGCGAGCGTTACGCTAGGGACGGCAGCCTCAGGCCGCGTTCGCGCAAAGCTCGGAGTCGGCAGACACTGGCGAGAGCTCCAGGTCAGGCTCGATGCCGGAAGGCCTTCGGACCGAATTCTACTCAGTGATCTCAGGCTGCGGCACGCCTGGCAGACGGTGCAGGTTCCGGTGGCTTCGCTCGCGTGTTCGAACGATCTGTCGATCGAATCGTCAATGCCGTCGACGCTACGTTATCGCGTCACAGGGGACGATCCGTATCTGTGCCTTTTGCCGATCGATCTCAATTCGGGGTTATCGCTCTCGACACGCTTTTCATGGGCGATGGCAGCAGGCGGCATCTGGCTTCTCTTCGAACTTTCATCGGCCGCAGTACTGGCGCGCGTCGTCGGAGCGCGGTCCGAGCGTGTGCGCGGCAGCGCCTCGTCCGCGGCCAACGGCGGCTGCGCGTCGCGGGTCAACCTCCTTGTCGCGACGGTGGTGGCCTGCGTGATGGGATGGGTCGTGCTGGCAATCGCCGGATTGGCGCCGGAAACGGCGCGGATGGTGCCGGCACTTGCATTCGGCTTGCCGTTGTTCCTCGGTAGCATCGCATTTGCCGCGGTCGGATGCGCCCTGTTCGCCGGGCTCGGCATCGCGCCTGCGCGCGCGCAGGTCGGATTATGGAGCTTGGCGGGCCAAGCCCTTCTGATCGTCTACGTTTATCTGCGGTCACTTCCGTCTGCTGCCGGCATCCCCATTCCGGTGACCCAGATCGAGATCGTGCTCTTGGCCCTGGCCGCCATCGCCTATCTGGCGCTGAGCGGCCGCGGGCGTGCGGCTCGCGCCGCACTGCTGCTGGACAAGAAGTCGCTCTGCGGCCAGCTCGTGCTGATCGCGCTTGTCTGCATCGCGGTGGCCAGCCGCGAACTTCCCAGGGTGGCGATGCTCTCCAGCGATCCAGATCAGCATGCGTTCTTCGCTTATCAGGTCGCACATTTGGGGGGGGTCCCGTGGCGCCAGATTTTCTGGGGCGGTGAGGACCTCAACTATCCCGCGGGTACCGGCGTGTACTTCGCTCTTTGGTCCTGGCTCGGCTTTCTGGATGTCAGGAACGCCACCGCTGCTGTTCCGTTTATCGCATATACGCTCGGAGCGATTGCCATTGTTGACTGCGCGCTTGCGCGGATAGCGGCCAAGGAAGGTGGGGAGGCGCCGACCGCCTGGGTTGCTCTTGTACTGCTTTTCGGTCTGTTTCTGTTGCCCGGCTATCCGCAGTACGCCCATCAGGAGGGACTGGGGCGCGTCGTCTCCTTCGCGTTCATGGCGGGTCTGACCGCCGTCATGTTTATGCCCGGCGCATTCGCATCCCGTGCAGCAGTCCTGCTGCTCTTTGCGGTGTCCGTCCATCTGCTCAACCCCGTTTCGATTTTCGCAACGGGCGTGTTGCTGGGCGGTGCCTCGCTGTTCTGGATGCTGATGAGATCCCGGCGCTGGCTTGTGATCTCTGTACTGCCGCTTTCGTTGCCGTTCTTCTTTACCGATCCGTACTACTTCAGGGCCCTGACTGGCGCGGCATACCCCCCGAAGATCGGCTTGGATGCAGCTCTGGGCGAGGTGTCGCGGCCAGAGGGATTGGTCGCGGGGGCGAACAACCTGGTCATCGATCCGATAGGCCGGCTCGTGTCCGGTCTGGAGTACATGCCGGGGGTAGGGATGGCCGGAACCCTGTTGTTTCTATTCTCGACATTCCTGGTTGTCGTTCTCCTGCACAGGCTGCCGATTCGACAAGTCGTTGCAGCGGTTCTAAGTGCATGCGCTGCGATCATGGTGATGTCATTGGCGCTGTCGGTGGCAGGGGAGTTCCGGACCGATGGAAAGCTCTACCTGCTTTATCCTTACGCGTCGATCGCGTTCGCTCAGCTGAAAATGTGCTTGATTCTGTTGCTAGCCTGCCTGGCTGCGGCTGGGATCGTCAGAAGCACGCGTTCCCTCATGTTCAGGGCGCTGGGGGCGGCAGTGGTGCTGATGCTGGGCTTCGCAATGCTTGATTCGCCTTCCGCCCGCGAGTACCGCCCCAAACAGGGCGAGTGCGGGGGGCTCGTCTGCCCGAGTGAGGACGATATTGCGGCCCTGGTCCAGTTCAGCCATGTTCGCAATGCAGGGGAGGGCGATGCTTCCCGCTCCTACGAGCGCGTGCTCGTGCTCAATTCCGTCGTGAAGATCGGCCCTGAAACATGGCTTTTCCCGGTCGGCGGAGGCCGGGTTGCCCCGTTCTACGACGTCGGTCCCGTGGCCTACTTCTATTATCAAGGCGATCCCAACTTCACCACGGGAACCTACCTGGACAGAGTCTGTCATCGTTTCGACAGGCAATGGCTTCTTTCCCACTCCGTTCGATACGTCTTCGTACCCGAATCCGCATCGGAAGGGTGCTTGGCCGATATGGACGCGCTGAGACAGAAGGCCCTGCAGGTTGCGGTATCCGGCGATGCTGCCGTCTTCGACATCAGTGCCTGGCGCGAGTAGGCGCTCAGGTTTGCCGACGAGAGCCTGCGGCCCCTCGTCGATCGTGTTCGAATGGATCGACGCGCTCGGAACGCTGCACGCCTGATTGCTAGGCTCCGCGCGGATCAATCAGAAGCTGTTTGTTCCTGTTTCGGTCGACGCGTTGGTCGGGGCCTGATCAGGGGATGCAATGGCGTTCTGGGTGTATTGCCGATGTCGTATCCCACGAATGCCAGCATGAACTGCAGCCCAGTGGTGATGGCAACGATCGACAGCATGATCGTACCGACGGGCGTGGCGACGCCAGCAGCGCCGGATTGGAGCCAGTGATAGCTGCCGAACACTACACCGAACGAGAGGAGTACGATGGCCGCCAGCAGTTCGATCGAGGCTACGGGGAGATCGCGCAGAAAATAGCTGTAACCGATTCTCTTGAAAAGATTCCTGGCATGCTTGAACGCGAACTCGCCGACGATGTTCGAGATCTTCAGGTTGCTTGTCTCGTCCGCATAATGCGCATCCATCGGAATGTCCTTGACGACGGCGCGAAGCGTGTTGAGGCGAAAAAGAATATCGGTTTCGAAGAAGTAACGTTTGCTGATCGAATCGAACGGTAAACGGGCAGCCACATTCGCATGAATGGCCGTGTATCCATTCGTGGGGTCGAAGATGTCCCAATATCCAGATGACGCCTTGGCCATGAAGGAAAGCCCGAGGTTGCCCAGGCGTCGGATCATGGGCATCCGTTTGATTTGAGTAAGCTCCCAGAAGCGATTGCCTTTCGTATAGTCGGCCTGCGCTAGGGCGATGGGGTTTACAAACTCCGGGAGCAGAGCGGGATCCATTTGTCCGTCGCCATCGATTTTCACGAGGACTTGGTAGCCATCGTCAATCGCGGCTCTGTAGCCCGTCATCACCGCGCCACCGACGCCCTGGTTCTGCGCGTTGCGCAACACCTGGACGCGTGGATCCACGTTGTGCTCGAGAATGTAGTCGCCGCTCCCCTCGGGGCAGCCGTCATCGACGCAGTAGATGCGGGAGACCTCGCTTCCAATTGCGCCGATCACCTGCAGGACATGGCGTTTGACCCGATAGCAGGGAATGATCACAGCCACGCTCGGAGCTTCGACCGAGGCGATTGCCGATATCGTCACTGGGGTTGCCTCTGCTCGGTGGGGGTGTTTTGGGTTAGCATCCTGGCCATTCCTTGTCGGAGCGGGGTTTTGTGCCGGTCAGCACTGGCACTTGACGCTCCGTGTTACTGAAGCGGCAGTCGAATTTGGAGTGGCTATGGAGCGCGTTGAAGGTGCGATGACCGTTACTACTGTGCTCATGATCGTTGTCACGCTCGTCATGCTCGCGTGCGGGCAGGTGTTGTTCAAGCAGGCGTCAATGAGCATATCGTTCGATCGCCCGGCTACGTTGATCTCGTGGACCCTTTTCATTGCGCTCGCCGTTTACGGTCTCGCGACGTTGTTGTGGTTGGCGGTCTTGGCGCGTGTGCCGCTCTCCCTTGCTTTCCCCTTTTACGGCCTGTCTTTTCTCTTGGTTCCCCTTTTCGCATGGCTCTTTCTCGGGGAGTCCATTCCGGCACGCGTATGGGTAGGAAGCGTCGTCATCGGGCTTGGCATTCTCATTGCAGCCTGGGAATGACGCTTGCGGTCGTCGAAACGTGTCCGCTACGCATTCCCAGGCTGGCTGATGCTTGAGCTTCGCCTGTTGGATGGGCTTGAACGTCTCTGCGCCGCTAAGACAGCGCCGCCTCCAACTCCGGCAGCACCTTGAACAGGTCCCCCACCAGGCCGATGTCCGCGATCTCGAAGATCGGCGAGTCGGCGTCCTTGTTGATTGCGACGATGGTGCCTGCGTCCTTGATGCCGGTCAGATGCTGGATCGCGCCGCTGATGCCGATCGCGACATAGAGCTCGGGTGCGATGATCTTGCCGGTCTGGCCGACCTGCAACTCATTGGGGACGTAGCCGGCGTCGACCGCCGCACGCGAGGCGCCGACAGCGGCGCCGAGCTTGTCGGCGAAGTCGAAGATGATCTTGAAGTTCTCTTCCGAGCCGACACCGCGGCCGCCGGACACGACGCGCTTGGCGCTCTGCAGGTCGGGACGATCGGTGCTGCCCGCCGCCAGGGCCACGAAGCGCGTATGCGTGGGCAGGTCGGCATCGACGGCAGTCGGCTCGATCGTCGCGTTCCCGCCGCGTGCGGCTTCCTGCCACGACGCGGTGCGCACGGTGGCGACCACGGGCTGGCCCGCAGGTGCCTCAACGGTGACGATGGCATTGCCCGCGTAGATCGGGCGCTTGAAGGTGTGGCTGCCCTCGACCGTCATCAGGTCGGAGATCTGGTTGACGCCGAGCAGGGCGGCGACGACCGGCATCAGGTCCTTGCCGAACGTGGTCGATGGTGCGAAGACATGGCTGTAGCCCGCGGCGAGCTTGGCGATCTGCGGGCCGAGCACCTGGGCCAGCGGCTGCGCGTTGGCCGGGTTGGCGACCGTGCGCACCTTGGCGACGCCCGCGATGGTCGCCGCATCGGCCGCCGCGCCGGCAGGGTCGGCGGCGAGCACGACGACGTCGATGGTGTCCGGCGAGAGTGCCTGTGCCGCAGCGACGGTCTTGGCGGTCGCGCTGGCGTTGAGCTTGCCGTCGAGGTGTTCAGCGATGACGAGGACGTTGGACATGGAAGTTCTCCTGGGAATCGTCGCGTCCGGGCAGGCCCGCGTCGATGCACTCCGGCTTCGGCCGGCAGTCACTGGGCTCCCGCGATGCGGGAGCGACGGTTCAGAGCAGGCCCTTGGCCTTCAACGCGGCGACGAGCTCGGCCGCATCCTTGACCATGACGCCCTTGCTGCGCTTGGCAGGCGCCTCGTAACGCGAGGTGGTGAGGGTGTCGGCCGCATCGACGCCGAGGTCGGCGAACGGGATCGACTCGAGCGGCTTGGCCTTGGCCTTCATGATGTCGGGCAGCTTGATGAAGCGCGGCTCGTTCAGGCGCAGGTCGGTGGTCACCACCGCAGGCAGGTCCACCTCGAGGGTTTCCAGGCCGGCGTCGACCTCGCGGGTCACAGTGGCTTTGCCGTCGGCGAGCTCGAGCTTGCTGGCGAAGGTCGCCTGCGGGCGACCCCACAGCGTTGCCAGCATCTGGCCGGTCTGGTTGGCGTCGTCGTCGATCGCCTGCTTGCCGAGGATGACGAGGTCCGGCTGTTCCTTTTCGACCAGTTTGAGCAGCGTACGGGCCGCGGTCAGCGGCTGGATCGGCTGGTCGCAGACCACGTGCAGCGCCCGGTTGGCGCCCATCGCCAGGCCGTTGCGCAGGTGCGCCTGGGCGTCAGCCGGCGCGATCGTGGCGACCACGACCTCGGTCGCGATGCCCTTGTCGCGCAGTCGCAGCGCTTCTTCGAGCGCAATCTCGTCGAAGGGGTTGGCCGACAGCTTGACGCCGTCGGCGACGACGCCGGAGCCGTCGGGCTTGACCTGAATGCGGACGTTGTAGTCCACCACGCGCTTGTAGGCGACGAGGATCTTCATCGGGCGGGCATTCCTTGATGTCTGACGGGTCACCCGGCCGCGGTGGCCGGCACGGGGGCGAATCGCTCGATTCTAGCGGGCTGTGCGATGGGCCGCGAGCCCGGAATTGCAGCTTGGCGACTTTCTACCGAAATCCCGGGGCCGACCCGGTATCCTGTAGCGTCCGCCCCTGCGAGGCGGTCCAGCATATTCACACAGGAGCGTGTTTCCGTGCCCACTTGGCTCGTCACCGGCGGCGCCGGTTTCATCGGCGGTAATTTCGTGCTTGAGGCGGTCCGCCTGGGCGTGCGCGTGATCAACCTCGATGCGTTGACCTACGCGGGCAACCTGAAGACTCTGGCCTCGCTGGAAGGCAACCCCGACCACGTCTTCGTGCATGGCGACATCGGCGATCGGGCCCTGGTCTCCCGGCTGCTGGCCGAGCATCGGCCCGATGCCGTCCTCAACTTCGCGGCCGAGAGCCACGTTGACCGCTCGATCGACGGCCCGGCCGCGTTCATCGACACCAATGTCGTCGGCACGCTGGGCCTGCTCGAGGCCGTGCGCGATCACTGGAAGCGCCTCGAGGGCGACGCCAAGGCGGCCTTCCGTTTCCTGCATGTGTCCACTGACGAGGTCTACGGCACGCTCGGCGAGACCGGCAAGTTCACCGAGACCACGCCGTATGCACCCAACTCTCCGTACTCGGCCTCCAAGGCGGCGTCCGACCATCTGGTGCGCGCGTTCCACCATACCTACGGCCTGCCGACGCTGACCACCAACTGCTCCAACAACTACGGGCCCTACCATTTCCCCGAGAAGCTCATCCCGCTGGTGATCGCCAAGGCGCTGGCCGGCGAGCCGCTGCCGGTTTACGGCGACGGCCAGCAGGTGCGCGACTGGCTGTTCGTGACCGATCACTGCGAGGCGATCCGCACGGTGCTCGAGAAGGGCCGGGTGGGCGAGACCTATAACGTCGGCGGCGATTCGGAGCGCCGGAACCTCGAGGTCGTCGAGACCATCTGCCGGCTGCTCGATGCGCGTCGGCCTCGTGAGGATGGGCAGCCACGCAGCAGTCAGATCACGTTCGTCGCCGACCGGCCCGGCCACGACCGGCGCTATGCGATCGATGCCTCCAAGCTGCAGAGCGAACTGGGCTGGAAGCCGCGCCACACCTTCGAGACGGGCATCGCTGAGACCGTCGACTGGTACCTGGACAACCAGGACTGGGTGCGCGGCATCCTCGATGGCAGCTACCGGCTGGAGCGGATGGGAGCAGAGGCATGACCCAGCGCAAGGGCATCATCCTGGCCGGCGGCTCGGGGACCCGGCTCTATCCGATCACCAAGGGCGTCAGCAAGCAGCTGCTGCCGGTCTACGACAAGCCGATGATCTACTACCCGCTCAGCGTGCTGATGCTGGCGGGCATCCGCGAGGTGCTGATCATCAACACCCCGCATGAGCAGGCGCTGTTCCAGGCGCTGCTCGGTGATGGATCGCAGTGGGGCATGGACATCCGCTATGCGGTGCAACCGAGTCCCGACGGGCTGGCGCAGGCCTACCTGATCGGGCGCGAGTTCGTCGGCGGCAAGCCGAGCTGCCTGGTGCTGGGCGACAACATCTTCCACGGCCACGGCCTGACCGACACGCTCCGGCGGGCGGACGCGCGCGGCGACGGCGCGACGGTCTTCGGTTACTGGGTCAACGATCCCGAGCGCTACGGCGTGGCCGAGTTCGATGCCGATGGCAAGGTGGTCGATATCGCCGAGAAGCCCGAGCAGCCGCGTTCGAACTATGCAGTGACCGGCCTGTACTTCTACGACGGGCGGGCCAGCGACTATGCCGCCGAACTCGAGCCCTCGCCGCGCGGCGAACTGGAGATCACCGACCTTAACCGTCGCTACCTCGACGACGGCGCGCTGTATCTCGAACAGCTCGGCCGTGGCTACGCCTGGCTCGACACCGGCACGCACCAGTCCTTGCACGAGGCCTCGAACTTCATCCAGACCATCCAGGACCGCCAGGGTCTACAGGTGAGTTGTCCGGAGGAGATCGCCTTCGGCCAGGGCTGGATCGATGCCGAGCAGTTGCTGGCACTGGCCAAGCCGCTGTCGAAGAACGGCTACGGCCAATACTTGCAGACCCTGGTCACTCGAGGAGTGGTGCGTTGAAGATCATCGAAACCAAGCTGCCTGGCGCGGTCATCATCGAGCCGGCCGTGTTTGGCGATGCCCGTGGTTTCTTCTTCGAGACCTGGAACGCGGCGCGCTTCGGCCAGCACGGCTTGCCGACCAAGTTCGTGCAGAGCAACGTGTCCTCGTCTGCCAAGGGTGTGCTGCGCGGCCTGCATTACCAGTGGCCGCGGCCGCAGGGCAAGCTGGTCAGCGTGCTCCAGGGTGAAGTATTCGACGTGGCCGTCGACATCCGGCGCGGCTCACCGACGTTCGGTCAGTGGGAAGGGGTGCTGCTGAGCGCGGAGAACAAGCGTCAGTTCTGGATTCCCGAAGGCTTTGCGCATGGGTTCGCAGTGCTGTCGGAGATGGCGTTGTTCAGCTACCTTTGCACCGACGTCTACGTCAAGGAAGCCGATGCCGGCGTCCGCTGGGACGATCCGCAGATTGGCGTCGAATGGCCGATCGAGGCGCCGCAGCTGTCGGACAAGGACGCACACGCGCCGCTGCTGGCCGACATTCCTCAGGACCGGCTGCCGGACCTGCAGGCATGACCCCGCTGGTCTTCGGGGCCAACGGCCAGGTCGGCCGTGAGCTGCTGCGCGCGCTCGCGCCTCTGGGCGCGGTACAGGCCACGACGCGCACCGGCACGCTCGCCGATGGCGGCGCTTGCCTGCAGGCGGACTTTGCCGATGCGGAAGCCGTCGTGGCGCTGCTCGATGCCGTCAGGCCGGATTGCGTGGTCAATGCCGCGGCGTACACCGCCGTCGACAAGGCCGAGAGCGAGCCTGCGGCCGCGTTCGCCGCCAACGCGACGACGCCGGGCGCAATCGCTCGCTGGTGCGCCGCGCACGACGTGCCGCTGGTGCACTATTCGACCGACTATGTGTTCGACGGCCAGGGCACGCGCCCGTACCGGCCGGACGACGCCACCGCCCCGCTGGGCGTCTACGGCGCCAGTAAGCTGGCCGGCGAGGACGCGATCCGGGCCGCCGGCGGGCGGCATCTGATCCTGCGCACGGCCTGGGTCTATGCCGCGCACGGGCACAACTTCCTGCGCACGATGCTGCGCGTGGGCGCCGAGCGCGATGTGCTGCGCGTGGTCGCCGACCAGGTCGGCACGCCGACACCGGCGGCGCTGATCGCCGACGTCACCGCGCAGTTGCTGCAGGATGGCGGTGAACGGCGCGGCACCTGGCACCTGACCGCGCGCGGCGAGACGAGCTGGCACGGCTTCGCCGAGGCGATCTTCGCAGGCGCGCTGGCGCGTGGCCTGATCCACCGTGCACCGAAGGTCGAGCCGATCACGACCGCCGAGTATCCGACCCCGGCCAAGCGCCCGGCCTACTCGCGCCTGGACATCGTCACGCTGGAGCGCGACTTCGGTGTCGTGCTGCCCGAGTGGCAAGCCGCACTGGGCAGCGTCCTCGATACGCTGGCCGCGCATCGCTGACGGGCCCCGAATACAGGACGGCGCCCGAAGGCGCCGTCCTGCAGGCCGAGCGACGGGGCCGACTCAAGCGCGGCCGTAGGTGTCCTCGAAGCGCACGATGTCGTCTTCGCCCAGATAGCTGCCCGACTGCACCTCGATCAGCTCCAGCGGCAGCTTGCCTGGGTTGCGCAGACGGTGGGTCACGCCGAGCGGAATGTAGGTGCTCTGGTTCTCGCTCAGCAGCAGCACATCGTCGCCGCGCGTGACCTCAGCGGTGCCGCTGACGACGATCCAGTGCTCGGCGCGGTGGTGGTGCATCTGCAGACTCAGCGTCGCGCCGGGCTTGACGGTGATGCGTTTGACCTGGAAGCGCGCGCCGTTGTCGATGGAGTCGTAGGCGCCCCACGGCCGGTAGACCTTGCGGTGCCAGCTCGCCTGCGGCAGTTTGCGCGCCTTGAGTTCGGCGACGACGTCCTTGACCTGCTGGATGCGGTCGCTGCGCCCGACGAGGATCGCGTCATCGGTCTCGACGACGATCGTGTCCTCCAGGCCAATCATCGCGATCAGGCGGCTGCCGTGTGCGTAGGTATTGCGGCAGTCGATCGCCACGACATCGCCGTGGTGCGCATTGCCGTCTGCGTCCTGGGGACTGACCTCGCGCAGGGACGCCCATGAGCCGACATCGCTCCATCCGGCGTCGAGCGGCATGACCACTGCGGCGTCGGTCTTTTCCATGACCGCGTAATCAATCGAATCGGATGGGCTGGCGGCGAACGCGTCGGGATCGAGACGGGTGAAGTCCGCATCCTTGCGCGCGCGTTCCCACGCAGTGCGTACCGCCGACAGAATGTCGGGTGCGTGCCGTCCGAGTTCCTCCAGATAGCGGTCCGCGCGGAACAGGAACATGCCGCTGTTCCAGTAATACTGTCCCGAGGCCACATAGTGTTGGGCCGTTGTCAGGTCCGGCTTCTCGATGAAGCATTCGACTGGAAGGACCGCATCCTCACTTGTCCCGGCCTTGATGTAGCCGTAGCCGGTCTCGGGGGTATGGGGCACCACGCCGAAGGTGACGAGCTTACCGGACGCTGCGGCCGGCAGCGCGGTGCGGACCGCTGCGAGGAATGCGTCCGGACGTTGGATCACGTGATCCGATGGCAGCACCAGCAACACGGCATCGGGCGTGGCGTGCGCCGCCTCGAGCGCTGCCACGGCGATGGCGGGCGCCGTGTTACGGCCCACAGGTTCGAGCAGGATCGTGTCCGGGCGGGCATCGACCTGCTGGAGCTGCTCGGCGACGATGAAGCGATGCTCTTCATTGGCGACGATCAGCGGCCTCTGTTCCCCTGCAAGCGGGGCGACCCGTTGCCATGTCGCCTGCAACATCGTGTGTTCGCCCACCAGCGGCAAGAACTGCTTGGGATACATCTCGCGCGACAGCGGCCACAGCCGTGTGCCGGACCCGCCGGATAGGAGTACCGGAATGATCGCGGTCATCTCGATCCTCAGACGTTTGGAGACAGCAGTTGCGAGAGTTCCCGCGTCCGCGCCTCGAGCAATGCGCGGTCGCCGCGGGTCTCGACATTGAGCCGCAGCAGGGGTTCGGTATTGGAACTGCGCAGATTGAAGCGCCAGTTGCCGAAGTCGGCGCTGATGCCGTCAGTGTGGTCGAGCGCCGGCGACTGCGCGGCGTAGTGCGCCATCACGCGCTCGACGGCGGCCTTGGCATCGGCGACGCGGAAGTTGATCTCGCCGCTGCAGGGAAACTTCGCCACACGCGCGGCGACGAGATCACCGAGCGTGCGGCCGCTCTTGGAGACCAGTTCGGCGATCAGCAGCCACGGGATCATGCCCGAGTCGGCGTAGGCGAACTCGCGGAAGTAATGGTGGGCACTCATCTCGCCGCCGTAGACCGCATCTTCGGCGCGCATCTTCTCCTTGATGAAGGCATGCCCGCTCTTGCACAGCACCGGGACGCCGCCGGCGGCCTCGACCTGTTCGACGGTGTTCCAGACCAGGCGCGGGTCGTGCACGACCTTGCCGCCTGGCTGTTTGGCCAGGATCGCCTGTGCCAGCAACCCGACCAGGTAATAGCCTTCGATGAACGTGCCGCTCTCGTCGAAAAAGAAGCAGCGGTCGAAGTCGCCGTCCCAGGCGATGCCAAAGTCCGCGCTGTGCGCGCGTACCGCATCGGCGGTCGCTTGGCGGTTCTCGGGCAGCAGCGGGTTCGGGATGCCGTTGGGGAAGCGGCCATCGGCTTCGTGGAAGACGCGCACGAACTCGAACGGCAGGTGCGGGGCGAGCAGGTCCACGATCGCACCGGCGCCGCCATTGCCCGCATTGACCACCAGCTTGAGGGGGCGCAGCGCGGCCGCATCGACGTAACCGAGCAGATGCGCGATGTATTCGGACTTGTCCGTGTAGGTGCGTTCGCTGCCCGGATCGGCCACCGGCGGCGGCAGGTTGCCCGCCTCCACCGCGTCGCTGATCGCGAACAAGCCAGTATCGGAACTGATCGGCCGCGCCTGCTGCCGGACCAATTTCATCCCGTTGTAGTCCATCGGGTTATGGCTGGCGGTCACCATGACCCCACCGGCCGCACCGAGTCGGTCGACCTGAAAGTAGACCTCCTCGGTCCCGCCCACGCCGATATCCACCACCTCGCGGCCCTGGCTGCGCAGCCCTTCCGACAGCGCGGTCTGCAACGCCGGGCTGGTCAGGCGCACGTCGCGGCCCAGCACCACGGCCCCCGGATCGAGCTGGGCGGCCAGCGCAACGCCGATGTCGCGGGCCAGCGCCGGGTTGAGTTCGTCGGGCACGCGACCGCGCAAGTCGTAGGCCTTGAAAGCGGGCAGGGGCATGGCGCATCCATGGGGAAAGGGGGGAACGCCGATTCTATCGCGCGCGTCGACTGACCGGCGGCAAGGCGCGCTGCCGGCTAGAATGGGACGAGTTGCGCCACGAGGATCGAGATGAGCGAGCAGAGTTCCGCCGCGCCCCGCCGCGGCAAGCTGTACCCCGATGCGGCGTCGGCGCTGGCCGGCGTCGTCGCCGACGGGCAGACCCTCGCGGTCGGCGGCTTCGGCCTGTGCGGCATCCCCGAGGCGCTGATCGCCGCCCTGCGTGACTCGGGCGTGACCGGGCTGACGGCGATCTCCAACAACGCCGGCGTCGACGGCTTCGGCTTGGGACAGCTGCTGCAGACCCGGCAGATCCGCAAGATGATTTCGTCCTACGTCGGGGAGAATAAGGAGTTCGAGCGCCAGTATCTGGGCGGCGAACTGGAGCTGGAGTTCAACCCGCAGGGCACGCTGGCCGAGCGCCTTCGTGCCGGCGGCGCCGGTATCCCGGCGTTCTTCACCGCCACCGGCTACGGCACCATCGTCGCCGAGGGCAAGGAAACGCGCGAGTTCGACGGCCGCCACTATGTGCTCGAGACCGCACTGGTTGCCGACGTGGCGCTGGTCAAGGCGTGGAAGGCCGACAAGGCCGGCAATCTCGTGTTTCGCAAGACCGCGCGCAATTTCAATCCGGCCTGTGCGATGGCCGGCAAGGTCTGCGTGGCCGAGGTTGAGGAACTGGTCGAGACCGGCGATATCGATCCCGACCAAGTGCACCTGCCGGGGATCTACGTCGACCGTATCGTCGTCAACGCGACCTCGGAGAAGCGCATCGAGCAACGCACCGTACGGCAGGAGGGGAACTGAGATGGCCTGGACCCGCGACCAGATGGCGGCGCGCGCCGCCCGTGAGCTCACCGACGGCGCCTACGTCAATCTCGGTATCGGCCTGCCGACGCTGGTGGCCAACCACATTCCCGACGGTGTCGACGTCTGGTTGCAGTCCGAGAACGGGCTGCTGGGCATCGGCCCATTTCCGACCGAAGACGAACTGGACGCCGACCTGATCAACGCCGGCAAGCAGACCGTGACTGCACGCCCGGGCGCCAGTTACTTCGGCAGCCACGACTCGTTCGCGATGATCCGCGGCGGTCACATCGACCTTGCGATCCTCGGCGCGATGCAGGTCACCGATCGCGGCGACCTCGCCAACTGGATGGTGCCCGGCAAGATGGTCAAGGGCATGGGCGGCGCGATGGATCTGGTCGCCGGCGTCAAGCGCGTGGTCGTGCTGATGGAGCACGTCGCCAAGGACGGGGGCCACAAGATCCTGCCCGAATGCACGCTGCCGCTGACCGGTGTTGGCGTGGTCGATCGCATCATCACCGACCTGGCGGTGTTCGACGTCACGCCCGATGGGTTGGTCTTGGTCGAGATGGCCGACGGCGTGGACGCGCAGTCGCTCGAAGCCAAGACCGGCGTCGCGTTCGCCACCGTCGATTGAGGCGCCAGTTCATCCGGCGGGTACGGCGCCCCGGCCGGTGAAGGCGTCATCGACGGTCAGGCTGGCGAGCCAGGGGGCCTGCCAGCGTCCTCGCCCAACGCAGTCGAGCGGGATCTGTACGGCCTCCGGATCGAACGCCAGTTCGTCGACGAGAGGGCCGGCCGCAGCCAGCGCGGTCTCGACGAAAGCCAGCGCACCGGCATGGACCTCGGCCACGATCGACCACTGCGAAGCGGGCGGTGCGGCCGTCGCGTAGAGCGGCTGGGGCATGACGTCGGTGCCGGGGGAAAAGCCGGTGAATTGCGCGTACGGCGCGGTGAGCAGGCTTTCCAGCAGCAGGTCATGTTTCAGGATCAGCGAGTCCGCTTCGCCTTCGCGTGCATCGTGGTAGCGCGCGATAGCGTCGCCGACGCCTGCCAGGACCGAGGACGCGCGTGCATCGAGCGCGAAGTAGGCGCCATCGATTGGCCTTTCCAGTACGCGCCCCAGATGGCGCTGGATCGTGCCGGCGTAGCCCAGGTCCGCCACCATGAGGCTGCCGTCGTCGCCATTGCCGAGCAGGCCGCGTGTGTAACGCCGGTAGCTCGCGCGCTGCTCCGCTGCCAGCGAGAGCAGCCCATCGAGCGCTGGCGCGAGCATGTCCACTGCGTCGCTGCTCATCTCCGGAAGAAACAGCTCGCCATTCCAGAGCGACGCAGGGACGTGGGTGCGAAGCCGTTCGGCGGCCGCCGTGCCAAGGCGCGCCTCGACCAGGGCCGAAAGCGTGCCGTTGAAAGTGCCGCCCAGTACCGCTTGGAGATCGTCTATCGATCGCAGCGCCGCGATGCCGGTCGCCTGCCGGGAGGCGAGAAAGTAGTGGCCTTGTGGCGCGGTGCCGGGCCACGCAGCGGCCAGGTGCGTGTAGGCCTGCGCCAACAGGTACCCCTCGCGGCTCAGGAACAGCAGATGCGACGTCCCCCGCTCGCGTGCGGACCGCAGCAACCATGTCAGGTAGTCGAGTATCAGCGGTCCGATGGCAACGAACCCGAGTGCCCGGGGGGCAAGGGCGACCCCGCCCAGGTAGGCCTTTGGATCGATATCTACGTGCGCCGAGACATGGTTGGCGATCAACCCGAGTCGGAGTTGCTCTCCCCATGACGCCGACGCCGGCGCGCGCAGCGGGCGCAAGCCGGGGATCACGTCCAGCAGGGCGCCGGGGCGCAGGACGTGGACCGGGGTCAGCAGGCCCTGCCAATGCGGTTGCTGGACATCCGAATGCTCGTTGTCGCCAATATGCAACCAGTTCGCGACACTGGCGCCTTCGGCAGCGAGCGTCGTCCACGCGCTGCCGTCATCCTTGCGTGCCCCGGTTTCGCACGAGACCCGCCAGGTATCGGGCAACCGAGCGACCTCCTCAGGCAGCACCTGCTGCAGAGTGGCTGTATCCAGGTACATGTCCGACAGCGCGATCACCCGCTTGCCTTGGCGGTGCAGCGTGTCGACAGCGTCGACGGTCGCAGTGCGGGCGGTCAGCAGCCGACGCTCGGTTTCGATCTCCAATGCCTGAAGGGCGGCCACCGGAGCGAGCGGGTCGAGCGCCGACAAGGCGGCATAGATCTCGTCCAAGCGGGGATCGCGTCGAGCGGCGTGGCGTGCGCGGGCTTCGGCGCGCTCGCGCAGCGCCATGAAGTCGATGACGCCCAGCGTCCGCTGCGCCAGACGGTCCAGGTAGCGTCGCGCCCCGGCGGGCGTCAGGAATGGACGTTGTACCAATGTGTCGAATATGTCGACAGAAACGAGCGACGCATCAAATGCAGACGCTTGGATGCGCTCGCGCACCGATGCTTGCAGGTAGGTCGTCCAGTTTCGCTCGCCTTCGAGCGACAGTGCCAGCGCGCCGCTGCGAGGCAAGATGCCTACGTGATGGCCGGAGGCGCGGACCACCGCGACGAACAACCGTTCGATGGCGTGCTGAAGGGTGCCGTCGAGTTGCCCGCGTTCCTCGGGGAAGTCCTCGACGCGCAGGCCGAGTTCAAGCAGCGGGCGGATTGCGTCGACGCGCGCCCAGAACATCGAGCCTGCCGGCATATCGATGTAGGCGTGGGGCGCCACGGTGATGCCAAGCCGCGTCGCCAGTGCTTGAGCTGGTACCACATTTCCCAGCCAAGTGTGGCCCCACAGCGGCACCGACGCGTGGCTCTCGGGATAGATCATGCCGAGTCTCGGATCCGCGGCAAACATCCCCAGCTGCCAGGCGATCCTGTCGGCGTCGCCGAAGAGCGCGGCGACCAGATACGATCTCCAGTTCGCTTGACTGCCGCCAGAGTGCAGGGACTTTTTCGTATGCAGATGAGCGACCAGATCCAGGGCCAGGATCCGCTCACGGAAGGCCGCTACCAATGGGGCGATGTCCCGGCCACGATTGGGAACCCGCACGATCTCCAGGTCGCGCGCCATCGGCACGGTCGAGAACACGGCGCGCACGTGGTCTTCGGCGTCGGCGTCGGTGATCGAGACCATGAGTACGAAGGATGTCGGCATCCGTCGCAGCGCGATCGCAAGTTCTTCCGCGAGGTCCGGATAGAAAACATGCACCATCACGCCGATCCGCAGGGACACGTCCGCAAGCGGCAGCGGGGCGGGAAACGCGTGATCGCAGATCGCGACCCCCGCTTCGCTCGGCATGGTGCTTGCGAAGCGTAGTCGGGTGAGCAGGGCGGTCGGCCCGATCGCCCAGGCCATTCGCCAGGCCCGGTATGCCAAGGCGACAACGCCGCGAACGCCACCGCCACGAACCTCGATCGCTCTGCCGATCGCCTGCGCAAGCGCATCGATCCGATTCAGCGAGGCTGGCAGATGGGGACGGTCGGACTTGGGCATGGGGGACAGGGTGGGCGAGGCGACGATTGTCGCGGCTTCGGGCGATGAGCGGCAAATGCGCGGGCGTGTACGGCATGATGCAGGAATGCGACCACTCTCCGCGCTTCCTGGCGCCGACCTCGCCTTCGATCCGGACTGGCTGCCCGCGACCGAGGCCGACGCGCTGTTCACGGCGCTGCAGGCCCGGTTGCCGTGGACGACGCATCGCCTGCGCATTTTCGGGCGGCAGGTCGATGCGCCGCGGCTGAGCTGCTGGATCGGGGATCCGGGGGCGACCTATCGCTACTCGGGGGCGCGGTTCGAGCCGTTGCCGTGGCCGGCCGCGCTCGGCGCGGTGCGCGAGCGCGTGGCGAAGGCCGCCGGGACGCCCTTCGACAGTGTGCTGGCCAATCTCTACCGCGACGGCCGCGACGCGATGGGCTGGCACAGCGACGACGAGCCCGAGCTCGGGCCGCGGCCGGTGATTGCGTCGCTGAGCTTGGGGGCGACCCGCCGCTTTGTGCTCAAGGCGCGCGACGTGCCATCCGGACAACTGCCGGCGCGGTTCGCGCTGGAACTGACGCACGGCAGCCTGCTGGTGATGCGTGGCGACACGCAGGCCCACTATCGGCATGCCTTGCCCAGAACTGCGCGGCCGGTCGGGCCGCGCATCAATCTCACGTTCCGGCGCGTGCTGCGCTGATCCGATGGCCGCCGACCCGCGCGGTCGTCGACGATCAGCGCGGTGGGACGACGGTGCCGTTGTGGTGGCTGGCCTCGTGGGCATTGCCCGACGTCAGGATCCAGCCGACCATCTCGCCGCCGATGCCCTGCAACGCGGTGCCGAATGCGTCGACGACCTGCGCGACGTCGGTGCCGCTGGCGGGGATCGCGGCCAGGAATGTGCGCGAGTCGACCACGGTCTGGTCGATGTTGTGGATCAGCTTGGCATTGGCCTCGATTGTCGCCGACGGCATCACGTTGCCGGCGTAATCGGCCTCGAAGCGCCGCAGGTCGATGACCAGCTTGTAGTCGGCGGTGATGCCCGCGCCCTGGCGTGCGACGGCCGGGATCCGGCCCGAGTCCTCGAGCGTGCGCAGCACCACGTCCTGCAGCATGTCGGTGGGGGTCTTGGCCCAGCTCGCGCTGCGGTAGACCTGCAGCTCGCTGGGCGTCGGCCGCACCGCGATGCGGAAGCTGTCGATCATGCGCGCGGCAGTCGGCGGGCTCAGAGTCAGCTGCCAGTCGGCGTGCGGCCACTGCGCCACAGTCTGCACGCGCGGATCCGGGGCGTAGATCGTCGAGCGCTCGCGGTCGCCGGCATTGCCGCCGAGCAGCGACGAACAGGCGCCGAGCAAGGCGACCAGCATCAGGCCGGTCGACGCGCGTGCGACATCGCGGGTCGCGGTCGAGGAGAGTTTCATTCCGGGTCGAACTCCTTCGGGGCGTCGCGGCCGAGCAGGTAGCGCGCGGGATTGGCGTCGAGACGGTCGCTGATGCGGCGCAGGTCGCGGACCAGCGAACGCAGTTCGCCCAGCGTCGGACCCAACTGGGACAGGCCGTCGTTGGCGAAGCTGCTGATCGCGGCGCGGTTCTCGTTGAGGATCGTATCGGCGCCGCCGGCTGCGGAGTCGAGCCGAGTCAGGGTGCTGTCGAGCCGCGCGACGAGGTCGGGCAGCTTCTGCACCAGTTCGCGATCGAAGCTGGTCATCGCGCGGTTGGTCGTGGTCAGGGTCTGCTCGAGCTGTTCGCTGGCGCGGCGGGCGTTGACGATCATCGCGCCCAGATCCTCGCGCTGGCCCGCGACGGCGCCCGTCATGCTCTCGATGTTCGCCAGCGTCTGCGAGATGTGTGCGACGTTCTCTTCGCTCAGCACTTGGTCGAGCCGTTCCACCAACCGGTTGGCGGTGTCGGAAATGTTCTGCAACGCCGAGGCCTCGGTCTGGATCACCGGCACGTCGTCGCCATCGGAGACTGTGAGCAACGCTGCGTCCGGCGAGCCGCCGGTGAGCTGAATGATCGGCGAGCCGGTCAGGCTGGTCATCGACATCCGGGCCCGGGTGTCGGTCTTCACCGGCGCGTTGGCCTGGATGCGCAGGCGTGCGATGACCTGCCGCGGGTCCTCCGGCGCCAACTGCAGGTTGTCGACCGTGCCGACGGCGATGCCGTTGTACTGCACGCTGCTGCCTTCGGTCAGGCCGGTCACCGGCTCGCGGAAGACGACGTCGAACTCGTTCCAACTTCGGTCGGACGAGTACTTGGCGGCCCACAGCGCGAAGCCGAGCAAGGCGATCGTCGCCACGAGCGTGAACGCGCCGATCAGGACATAGTTGGCTCTGGTTTCCATGGTCGTCTATTGGGCTCCCGGCGCGTTGGCCCTGGCATCGCGTGCGGCACGGCCGCGAGGGCCGTGGAAGTAATCCTGAATCCATGGGTGGTCGACCCGTTCGATCTCCTCGACCGGAGCGACCGCGATGACCCGCTTGTCCGCCAGGACGGCAATCCGGTCACAGATAGCGTAGAGCGTGTCGAGGTCGTGTGTGATGAGAAAGACGGTCAACCCCAGCGCTTCCTGCAGGGTGCGGATCAGGCGGTCGAATGCGGCCGCGCCGATCGGGTCCAGGCCCGCCGTGGGCTCGTCGAGGAACAGCAGCGGCGGGTCGAGCGCCAGTGCGCGCGCCAGGCCGGCCCGCTTGCGCATGCCGCCGGAGAGCTGGGAGGGCAGCTTGCCGACCGCGTCTGCCGGCAGGCCGGCGAGCTTGACCTTCAGCAGCGCCAGCTCATAGCGCAGCTTGTCGGGCAGGCCATCGTGGTGTTCCTTCAACGGCACCTCCACGTTCTCGCCGACGGTCAGCGACGAGAACAGGGCGCCGTCCTGAAACAGCACGCCGGTGTGGCGCTCGATATGGCTGCGGCTTTCGGGGTCGCGCGACAGCGCGTCGGCGCCCAGGACCTCGATGCTGCCCGCCTGCGGCGCGCGCAGGCCGAGGATCGCGCGCATCAGCACCGACTTGCCGGTGCCCGAACCGCCGACCACGCCCAGGATCTCGCCGCGACGCACGTCCAGGTCCAGGTCCTCGTGCACGACCTGCTCGCCGAAGCGGTTGACCAGCCCACGTACGCGGATGGCGATGTCGCCGTCGTCGCTGTCGTGATCGGCGGGCTGCGACGGGCGATCGGGCACAACGTTGCCGTCCCGCGTGTCGGGCGGGCTCGTCTGCGCCTGCTCTGCCGAATCACCCATCACGATGTCACCACCCCATGTGCATGAACCAGATCGCGGCGAATGCATCAAGCACGATGACCAGCGAAATGGACTGGACCACACTGGAGGTCGTACGTTCGCCCACCGACTGCGCGGTGCCTTCGACCTGCAGGCCCTCCAAGCAGCCAATCAGGCCGATGACGATGGCAAACAGCGGGGCCTTGGACATGCCGACCAGGAAATGCCGCAGCTCCATCTGTTCGTGCATGCGCGACAGGTAGGCCTGCGGCGGGATATCGAGACTGAAGGCGCCGACCGACAGGCCGCCGATCAGGCCCGCGACCATCGCGATGAAGGTCAGCAGCGGCAGCATCGCCATCAGAGCGAGCACCCGCGGAATGACCAGCAGGTCGACCGGGTCCAGCCCCAGGGTCCGGATCGCATCGACCTCCTCGCGACCGACCATCGCACCGATCTGCGCGGTGAACGCGCTCGCGGTCCGCCCGGCGAGCAGGATCGCGGTCAACAGCACGCCGAACTCGCGCAAGAACGCGATCGACACCAGTTCGACGACGAAGATCGTCATACCGAAATCGGCCAGCACCGATGCGCCCAGGAACGCGATCACCGCGCCGACCATGAACGACAGCAAGGCCACCAGCGGCACCGCGTCCAGCCCGACCTGCTCCATGTGATGCACGGTGGAGGTGATCCGCAGCCTGCGCGGCGAGGCGGCCAGACGGACGAGCTTGACCAGCAGTTCGCCCAGGAAGTTCACCAGCGACACGATCCCGCGCCAATTGCCGTGCATCGTGTAGCCGAGCCGGCCGAGCGCTGCGGCGAAGCCGTACTCACGCTTGCGCGGCGGACGGTCGTCGGCCACTTCGTCGATCGCTTCGACCAGCGCGCGATGGTCCTGCCGGAATTGGAATGCGGCGAAATCGAGCTGTCGCTTGCTGGCGTAATGCCGCAGTTGTAGCACCCCGACCGAGTCGAGCCGGTCCACGCCGGTCGCATCGATGTCCGCGGCGTCGTCGGCCTCGCGCAGCACCCGCTCGATCGCGCCCGCATGGTCGAGCGTCCAATCGCCGCGCAGCCGCAGCCGGCCGGCATCGTCGGCGTCTGCGCTGGGCGTGGCGTTTGAGGAGGCGGTCATTTAAGGAATGTGTGGCCGGGGGCAGGGCAAACAGCGATGAGAATACCGAAAATCCATGTGACGCCGGGCATCACGCATCGCGGTGCCCGCGCGCCCATGCCATGCTGTGTCGATGTCCACGACGACCGCCTCGCTGACCTCCGCCAGCTACGCCGCCCGCATCGCCTTCGTGGTCGAGCTTGCCGAGCATCTGCACGCCTACGGCACGACCGCCCAGCGCCTGGAAGGCGCGGTGATCGCGGTGACCCAGCGGCTGGGCATCGAATGCGAGCCCTGGGTCAATCCTACCGGCATGATCCTGACGTTCAGCGATCCCTTGCGTCCGCCCGGCGACAGCGACACCACCCGCGTGATCCGGATGCCACCGGGCGAAGTGAATCTGTACAAGCTGTGCGAGACCGACCGGATCGCCGAGCAGGTGATGGCCGGTGGCATGGACCTGGCCGAGGGGCATGCCGCGCTGCGTGCGCTCGACCAGCGTCAGCCGAGCCGGGCAGGCAAAGCGCTGCACGTGCTCGGGTTCGCACTGGTGGCCACCGGTGTGGCCGGGCTGTGGCGGCTACCCTGGCCCGACATTGCCACCGCCGGCACGATCGGCCTGCTGATCGGCCTGCTCGATCTGGTGACCCGCAACGGGACCCGGCTCAAGGAGGCCGGCGATGCGCTGGCCGGCATGCTCGCCGGCTTCGTCGCCATCGTCGTGTCGGCGTTCCTGACCCCGCTCAATCTCAACACGGTCATCATCGCCTCGCTGATCGTGATGCTGCCGGGTATGGCACTGACCAACGCGATCAATGAGCTCACCAGTCAGCATCTGGTGTCGGGCACCGCGCGGTTCGCCGGCGCCATCACCACGGTGCTCAAGCTGACCATCGGCACGGTGATCGCGTTGGCGCTGGCGCAGTTGCTCGGCGTCTCGCCGAATGTGCGCGCGCTGCGGCCGCAGCCCGACTGGGTGGAATGGGGCGCGCTGGTGGTTGCCGCATGTGCATTCGCCATCCTGTTCCGCGCAGGCAAGCGCGACGTGCTGGTGGTCATGGCCGCAGCGGCTTCGGGGTACCTGATCTCGCGCTGGGTCGGGGCGGCGCTGGGGCCGGAGATCGGTCTGTTTGTCGCAGCCCTGGTGATCACGGCGGCCGGCAACGGCTATGCGCGCTGGGCTGACCGCCCGGGTGCGGTGATCCGGGTGCCCGGCATCATCATGCTGGTGCCGGGCAGCAACAGCCTGCGTGGTCTGATGAACCTGATGCAGCAGCAGGACGTTGCCGCTGGCCAGGAGGCTGCGATGTTGGTGATGAATATCGTGATGGCGCTGATCGCCGGCCTGATCTTCGGCAACGTGCTGCTGCCCGCGCGCAAGAACTTGTGAGGTCGGGCGCGGACGTGGCGAAGGCGCCGGTGTGTGCGCCCGTGATTGTCGTGGCGGGGCGGTCGGTCGTCGAGCTTCGGCGTTTCGAGAGCCCTGGTAGAGGGAGACGTGTAATGTGAATGGGCGCAGCTGCGAGGCGTGGGCCGGGTGAACTAAAAGAAAAAAGGCGCCAACGGCGCCTTTTCTCGTTTCGACATTAGCCCCGATTACTTGATCAGGAACTCTTCGAGCTTCTTGCCCTTCTTGATCTGGGCGGCCAGCCACAGGGGCTGCTTGCCACGACCGGTCCAGGTCTCGGCCTTGTTGGCGGGGTTACGATACTTCGGCGGCACCTTGCCCAGCTTGCGGCCCTTGGCAGGCCCGGTGCGGCCGGCCCTGGCGGGCGCTGCGGCGCCGCCGGTCCCGAACAACTCGGCGACGCTGTATCCCTCGGCGGCGGCCAGATCGGTGAGCTTCTTGCGGACGGTGGCCAGCGGCTTGCGCTTCTTGAGCGTGGTCTTGCGCTCCTTGGCCTGGGCAATCAGCGCATCGAGTTGCTGCGGGGAAAATGCATTGAGATCAAACGCCATGTGTACGGCTCCGGCTGGTTAATGGGGGTGACCAGTCCTTTGGCATGGCGGGCATCATAATCGGGATTATCCCAGGAAACAAATCACCGCCGCACCCGGCGTAGTCGCCGAGTGCACTGTGGGTGGGTGAGGGATTAAACGGCCCTGTGAAGGGCACGAGGAAACTTCAGCCGCGAAGCCTGGAGAACAGCGATTCGCGGTCGAGATTCTCTGCATCCGCTGACGTACGCGCACGATATTCGTAGGTGCCCGAGGCCAGCCCGCGGCCCGACACCACCACGCGATGCGGCACGCCGATCAATTCGATATCGGCAAACATCGCGCCGGGCCGCAGCCCCCGGTCGTCGAGCACGGTCTCGATGCCGGCCGCCAGCAGTTCCCGGTACAGCGCCTCGGCCGCCTCGGCGACGTGGGTTTCGTTCTTGGGGTTGATCACGCAGACCGCGACCTGCCACGGTGCCATCGCCGCCGGCCAGATGATGCCGTTGTCGTCGTGATTCTGTTCGATCGCCGCGGCCACCACGCGCGATACGCCGATGCCGTAACAGCCCATGCATGGCACCACCGCCTTGCCGGCGGCATCGAGCACTTTGAAATCCATCGCTTCGGCGTATTTGCGGCCCAACTGGAAAACGTGGCCTACCTCGATGCCGCGTGCCATGCGCAGCTCGCCGCCATCCTCGGCGCGGTCGCCGGCAACCACGTCGCGAATGTCGGCGACGACGTCCGGCTCGGGCAGGTCGCGGCCCCAATTGACGCCCGCAAGATGCCAGCCGGCCTCGTTCGCGCCGAATACGATGTCGGCCATCGCGGCGACTTCGAGGTCGGCCACGACCCGGATTGGTCGGCGCGGGGCGACTGGACCCAGGAAACCCGGCTCGCTGCCCAGGTAATCGGCGATCTCCGCCTCGCTCGCCAGCCGGTAATCGGCCAGGCCCTGGACCTTGGCGAGCTTGATCTCGTTGACGGCGTGGTCGCCGCGTACAAGCGCGAGCACGAACTGCTCGCCAGCCATCAGCGCAATCGATTTTGCGGTGCGGGCCAACGCGATACCGAGCAGTGCGGCCACGTCCTCGCAGGTCTTCTGGGTGGGCGTCTCCACCCGGCGCAACGTCTCGCTGGGCGCCGGCCGCGCGCCCGGCGCGGCAGCGCGGGCGGCTTCGACGTTGGCGGCATAATCGGACGCGGTGGAAAACACCAGCGTGTCCTCGCCCGATTCGGCCAGCACATGGAATTCCTGCGAAGCGTCGCCGCCGATCGCGCCCGAGTCGGCCTGCACCGCACGAAAGTCCAAGCCCAGCCGTGTGAATATCCGGGTATAGGCGGCGTGCATCTTCTGATAGGAGGCCGCCATGCCCGCCTCGTCGATGTCGAACGAGTAGGCATCCTTCATGACGAACTCGCGCGAGCGCATCACGCCGAAACGCGGGCGGATCTCGTCGCGGAATTTCGTCTGGATCTGGTAGAAATTCAACGGCAATTGCTTGTAGCTGGCCAACTCGCCGCGGGCGAAATCGGTGATCACTTCTTCGGCGGTCGGCGCATAGCAGTACTCCTGCTCCTTGCGGTCCTTCATCTTCAGCAACTGCGGGCCGAACTTCTGCCAGCGGTCGCTTTCCTCCCACAGCTCGCGCGGCTGGATGGTCGGCATCAGCAACTCGATCGCGCCGGCGGCGTCCATCTCCTCGCGCACGATCGCTTCCACCTTGCGCAGCACGCGCAGGCCCAGCGGCGACCAGAGATAGATCCCCGCGCCCAGCTTGCGCAACATGCCGGCCTTGAGCATCAGCTTGTGGCTGATGAGCTCGGCGTCGGCGGGGGTTTCCTTTTCGGTACGGAGGTGGAACTGCGACAGGCGCATCGGCGGCATCTGGGTCGGGATCGGACCGGGCATTGTGCCACGCGGCCCTGCGGCTTCGTGGCGGTCAGCGGCAGTAGGCGCGCAACGCGGCGCGGGCGAGCGCCAACTGGTCGATACGCTCGGCAGGCGAGAGCTCGCGCAACTGGCCGTCGTCGCCGGCCTGGCGGACCGGTGCGTCGGTTTCGAGCGCCGCGACGCTGTCTTTCGCCAGGGCGCACTGCGCCTGGAGGCTGCCGGCATCGGGGGCTGGCGTGGTCGTCGGCACCGGGACCACGGGAGTCTCGCCGGACGGATTGCGCGTCCCGGTCTCGGCAGCGTCCTGGCGGACGGTCCGCAGCTGGTAGCGCACGCCCGACGGAGGCGGGGTCTGGGAGTAATGGGTGACGCCCGCCGCGTCCTTCCAGGTATAGACATCCCCGGCCCAGGCAGTGCAGATCGGCAGCACGAGGCAGAGCAAGGTGAGGGCACGGCGCATGGCGGGGGCTCCAGGAGCCGGGCAGGGACGGGCGCGATTCCAGCACCCCGGAGCCTGGCACGCAACCGTTGCGCCAACGGCCGCGGCCGTCCAGGCGCTACACTTGTGCGATGAGCGAGATCGACCCCACACCGCGCCGCGGCCGCGGTATCTACCTGCTGCCGAATCTATTCACCACCGGCGGACTGTTCGCCGGCTTCTTCGCGATCATCGCCGCGTCCCAGGGCCGGTTCACGGCCGCGTGCCTGGCGATCTTCGTGGCCGCGATCCTCGACGGCATTGATGGGCGCGTCGCGCGACTCACCAATACTCAGAGCGAGTTCGGCGTCCAGTACGACTCGCTGGCCGATCTGATCAGTTTCGGGATGGCGCCGGCAATGGTGATGTACCACTGGGCGCTGTTGTCGCTGCGGCTCGACGGGCCGACGCTGGGCAAGATCGGCTGGCTGGGCGCGTTCCTCTACGCCGCCTGCGCGGCGCTGCGACTGGCGCGCTTCAACAGCCAGGTCGCGACGGTCGACAAGCGCTACTTCGTCGGACTCGCGAGCCCGGCCGCGGCCGGTTTGATGGCCAGTTTCGTCTGGACCTGCCACGAGCTGGAGTTCAGCGGCGACGACCTGCGCTTCGTCGCGCTCGGGGTGACCGTCGTGGCGGCGCTGCTGATGGTCAGCCGCATCCGTTACACCAGCTTCAAGGGCAGCGGCCGTGGTCCGCGCTCGGACCGGGTGCCGTTCGTGGCGCTGGTGGTCGCGGTCGGCATCCTGATCGCGCTGTGGGTGGATCCGCCCAAGACGTTGCTCGCCGCATCGCTGTTGTACGCGTTGTCGGGCCCGGTGCTGTGGTGCCTGCGGCGGCGGGGCGCCGTGGGAGCGACGCCATGACCTGGGATGCGCTGCAGTGCGCCGCGCTCGATGCACTCGGGCATGTGCGCTACCGCGCACAGTTGCCTGGGCAGACGCTGCCCGACGATGCGCTGCTCGACGCCTTGCTGCGCGCGGCTGGCCGCAGTCGCGATGCCGAAGACGCGTTCGCGATCTATCGCAGCCTGGGCGAGCTGCGGGCGCTGCGCGACGCGCAGGCCAAGCGCGCGCTGTGGCCGACCCTGCGGCGATTGCGCGCGCGCGTGGGCTGACATGGACGCGCCGATCGACATGCCCAGGCCGCGCGCCGTCGCAGCGACGCTGCGGCCGATGCGCGAGGACGACCTGGATGCGGTGATGGCGGTCGAACTGCGCGCCTACCCGTTTCCGTGGACCCGCGGCATTTTCGAAGATTGTCTGCGCGCGGGCTATCCGGCCTGGGTGCTGCACGCCGACGGGGAGATCCTGGGCTACGGCGTGCTCAGCATCGCGGCCGGCGAGGCGCACGTGCTCAATGTCTGCGTCGATCTCCATGTTCAGGGCCGCGGGCTGGGGCGGCGGCTGTTCCGCGCGCTGGTGGACACCGCGCGCCGCCACGGCGCCCAGCGGGTATTCCTGGAAGTGCGCCCGTCCAATCCGCATGCGATCGCGCTTTATCACGACGAGGGCTTCAACGAGATCGGCCGTCGCCCGCGCTACTACCCCGCGCAGCACGGACGCGAAGACGCGATCGTGATGGCACGCGAACTGTTCGAGCCCTGATGGCGCGGCGTTGGCGCCGGATCGGGCAGACTGGTCGCCCACGCACCGCACCCACAGGAGCCAGGCCATGCACGGCCCCAGGATCGACGACGAGAAACGCATCGCGCTGTTGATCGATGCCGACAACGCCCCCGCCTCCAAGATCGATGTGATCCTGGCCGAGATCGCCCGGCACGGTGTGGCCAACGTCCGCCGCGCCTACGGCAACTGGAAAAGCCAGCATCTGTCGGGATGGGAGAAGGTGCTGCACGAGTACGCGATCCGTCCGATCCAGCAGTTCGCCTACAGCACCGGCAAGAATGCCTCGGACATGGCGATGGTCATCGATGCGATGGACCTGATGTACGCGCGCAATCTCGATGGCTTCGCGATCGTGTCGAGCGATGCCGACTTCACGCCGCTGGTGATGCGTCTGCGCAACGACGGCTACGGGGTCTACGGCTTCGGCCAGGAGAAAACACCGGCGCCGTTCGTCAAGGCCTGTTCGACGTTCCTGTACCTGGAACAGCTGCGTGCCCTCGACGAGCCCGACCATGCCGGCACCGGCAAGCCGCGGACGTCGGCCGAACTGCAGGCCGATCGCGAACTCGTGCAGTTGCTGCGCAACGCGGTCGCTGCCGCCGCTGACGATGCCGGCTGGTCGCACCTGGGCGCGGTCGGCAGTCATGTGCGCAACCAGGGCTCGTTCGATGCGCGCAACTATGGCTACCGCAATCTCAGCGCGTTGATCGACGCCGTCGGCCTGTTCGAGGTCCGACGCGACGGCCAGGCCGTGGAGATCCGCGAGGCGCCGAAGTCGAAGCCGAAGCCGAGAGGCCGCAGCCGTCGAGGCACTTCGACGGACTGAGTGAGCGCATCGGCGCGCCGCGCCTCCCGAATGCGCAGGCTCAGTACAGATCCACCGGGTCGATATCCAGCGACCAGCGGGTCCGGCGCGCTTCGGCAAGCGCGTGGATCGCCGGCAACGTCGCCTCGAGTACGCCGTGCAGGCGCGCGCGGTGGTCGGCGGCCAGCAGCAATTGCGCGCGATAGGTGCCTGCGCGTCTGGGCATGGGGGCGGCGACCGGCCCGTCGAGCGACAGCGTCGGTGCGCCGTTCGCGTCGCGGCCGATGTGGGCGGCGAGCAACGCGCGGGCCGCTTGCAGGAAGGCCATCGGCGGCTGCGCGTGCGGCGACTCGGCCCGCAGCAGCGCCAAGGGCACGAACGGCGGGAAGCCGGCCGCCTGGCGCTGGTCGAGCTCTTCGGCGGCGAAGGCGTGGTAGCCGCCGTGGACCAGTGTCTGTAACAGCGCATGGTCGGGGTGGTGGGTCTGCAGCAGCACCTGCCCAGCTTTGTCTGCGCGGCCGGCACGGCCGGCGACCTGGATCAGCAACTGCGCCAGTTTCTCACCGGCGCGGAAATCGGCCGAGAACAGACCTTCGTCGACCCCGACCACGCAGACCAGGGTCAGGTTCGGCAGGTCGTGGCCCTTGGCGAGCATCTGCGTGCCGATCAGGATGCCCGGGCGCGTGTCCAATTCGGCGAACAAGCGTTCGAGCGCATCGCGCCGCCGGGTGCTGCCGCGGTCGATGCGCAGCACCGGCACGTCCGCAAAGCGCGCGGCCAACAGTTCCTCCAGCCGTTCGGTGCCGATGCCCTGCGGCTGCAGGCCCAGGCTGGCGCAGTCGGGGCAGGCCGGCGGTGCGCTCTGCCGGTGGCCGCAATGGTGACACTGCAGCCGGCGGCCGCCGGCGTGCACGGTCATCGGATGGCCGTGTTCGGGGGTGCTGCAGCGCGGGCAGTGCGCGCTCCAGCCGCAGTCGTGGCACAGCAGCACCGGGGCGTAGCCGCGGCGGTTCTTGAACACCAGGACCTGGCCGCCGGCCTCGAGCGCGCTGCGGATCGCGACGAGCAGTTCGGGCGACAGGCCGGCTTCGAGCGGGCGCTTGCGGACATCCAGCACGCGGACCGTCGGCGGGCGCGCGCCGCCGGCGCGTTGCGCCAGTCGCAGGTGCCGGTAGCGTCCGGCCACGGCGTTGTGCAGCGACTCGAGCGACGGCGTGGCGCTGCCCAGCAACACCGGCACACCGAGCGCCTTGCCGCGCACCAGGGCGAAATCGCGGGCGTGGTAGCGGATGCCGTCCTGCTGCTTGTAACTGCCGTCGTGCTCTTCGTCCACGACGATCAGGCCAGCCTCGGGCAGAGGCACGAATACCGCCGAGCGGGTGCCCACGATCACGCGCGCCTCGCCGCGCCAGGCGGCGGCCCAGACCCGGGCGCGCTCGCTGTCGCCCAGGCCCGAATGCAGCGCATGCACCGGCACGCCCAGGCGGGCGCGAAAGCGGGCCAGCGTCTGCGGGGTCAGGCCGATCTCGGGCACCAGCACCAAGGCCTGGCGTCCGCGTGCCAGGCAGTGCGCGATGGCCTGCAGGTAGACCTCGGTCTTGCCGCTGCCGGTCACGCCGTCGAGCAGCAGCGCGGCGAACCCATCGGTGGCGGTTACCGCGTCGATCGCGGCGCATTGCTCGGGGTTCGGGGCGGGCCCGGCCTGCGGGGCCGGTGCGAGGCTGGACGCGGCGATGGCGATGCGCTCGACCAGGCCCCGCTGCGCGAGTGTGCGGGCCGCGCTGCGCCATTCGGATAGCAGCAGGTCCAGCGCGTCCTCGTCGCGCGGCGCGGCCTGCAGCAGCTCGGCCAATCGGCGCGGGCGGGCGCCCGGCTTCAGGCCCGCTGCCGCCGTCTGGCCGGCCTCGGTCAGGTGCCAGGCCCAGGCATGAGTCTCGGGCAGCGGGTCGCCGCGTCGCAGCGCCGCGGGCAGGGCGGTGGCCAGCACCTCGCCCAGCGGGGCGTGGGTGTAACGCGAGAGCCAGCGCAGCGATGCGTCGAGCTCGCCCGCCAGCAGGGGCGCGTCATCGAGCAGGGCGAAGGCCTCGCGCAGTTGCGGGGCATCGCCCGCCGGTGGCCCCACCTCGGCCACCACACCCACGAGCTCGCGCGGGCCGAACGGCACCCGCACGCGTCGGCCGACATGCGCGGGCGTGGCGGGATCGCCACCGACCGGTGGCCGATAGTCGAACAATCGCGGCAGCGGCACGGGCAGCGCGACGCGGAACACCGTGGGGAGGCAGGCAGGGGCGGACACCGGCGCAGTCTAGGCGTTGCGCGATGTCCACGGCAGGTCCGGCGGCCGCGCGACGTTACCTTGCGGGGATGCGGCGGCGGCGCGCGGCGTCAGTGCGATCGTGCAACGCTGTCGCGGCGTTTGCGCGCCGAAGTTGCGGACACATTCACGTTTTCGCTGCAAGTGACGGATTGGAAAAGAAATCCGGCTTATCCACACCGCCTGTGGATAAGGCTGTGCATGAACGGATTGAACCCCCCTCGTAGCCGGGATTCAGTGCGGTGGCTGTTCGGTTGGACAAAAAAGTGCCAAATCTCACTTCTTATTTCAAATCAATGGCTTGGCCGTGAAACATTTCGGTCATCAAGCGCGGGACGCCGCTTGACTTCAGTCAAATGACAGGTTCGTGAGTCCTGTGCACAACATCGGCGTGCATCCGGCGCCTGTGGAAAGCGCAATCCCGCCTGTCAAGATTCGCCTGCATCCGCGCGGCCGCTATGATGCCCGGCCCGAACCGTCCTTCCCGATGCGTCCGTCTCCGTCGTCCGTTCCTGGCAACCCACCGGCCGCTGCCGCATTTCTGCGTGGCGTAGAGCGACGCGCGGCGATGTTCGCGCAGTGGCAATGCGGCGACCTGGACAGCGGCGATGCGGCCGTCGCCGCGACGATGGCCGAGTTCGTGCGCGGCGCCACCACGGTGCCGTTCGCCGACTGGCCGCGTCGCTTCTGGTCCTTGCTGCTGGCCGCGCCGGCGTTGCGCGCGCCCCGTGCGGGCGGGCGCGATGGATTGCCGGCGCTGGACCGCCTGCCGAGTGGTCCGCGCGTTGTCGTGCTGTTGCGGTTGGCGGCCGGTCTGCCCGAACACGAGGCGGCTGCGGTGCTCGGCGTATCGCGGGCGACCTATCGGCTCGGCTTGCAGCGGGCCTTGCCGCGAGGCGAAGACGGCAATGCCGATGTCGCGGCATGGCGCGCGCTGGCCGCGGACGTTCAGTCCGGCATCCGGACGCTGCCGCCCGACCGTCTGGCACGGCTGGCCGCGCTGCGCGAGGCAGCGCTGCGCGGGCGCGCATCGACGCTGCGGCGCCATCCGGTGGCGCGCGGCGAGGTCGAGGCGCCGCCGCTCGAAACGCAGCCTTCGAGGCGTCGCCCCGGTTGGTTGTGGTCGGCGATGGGCACAGTGGCCGTGGCGACGGTGCTCGCGCTGGCCGCCACTTGGAGCGGGTCGTGGCGCGGTGGGCTGGCCGAGGAGGAGATCCGGATCGAGGCGCTGGCCGACAGCGCCCCGGCGGCGCGCTACGACGCGCAGGCCGCGCTGTTGACCGAACGGGACTTCGAACTGCTGCTGGCCCAGGACGAGGGCGCTGCCTGGCAAGCGGACCCGGCGTTCTTCGCCTGGTTGGCGGCGCAGCGCGAGCTTCCGCAGGACAGCACGGCGGACACGCATCTGCAGCCTGTCCAGGCCGACGACGATGGCGAACCGGAGACCAGCGATGCGGAGCTGTGAACGCGTGTTGCGTCTGCTGGGCGCGCCGTTGCTGCTGCTGGCCGGCGGCGTGTCGGCGTTGCCGCCGGCGTTGCCGCTTGACCGGCTTCCCGACGTCGACCGGGCCCGGTTGACCGAGCGGGCCGCGCGGCTGGCCACGATGTCGGCCGCCGAGCGCGAGGCGCTATTGGCACGGCAAGCAGCCTGGGCCGCGCTTCCCGCTGCCGAGCGCGCCCGCCGGCGCCTGGCATTCGAGGCGGCGGCCGACCTGCCCGACGCTGAGCGCGCACGGCTGCAGCGGGCGGCCGCCTACTTCGACAGCTTGCCCGAAGACGCGCAGCAAGCGCTGCGCGTGCGCTTCGAGCAGGTGGACCTTGGCCTGCGCCGGGGGTGGTTGCTCGGCCCGACCCTCGGGGCGATGTGGCCACGGTTGCATCCCCTGTTCGCGGCGATGCCCGAAGCCCAGCGTGCGCCTGCGATCGCGGCATTGCGGGCGGCGTCGCCCCAGGCGCTGGACGATCTGGCGTTGCTGGCCCAGCGCACGCCGCCGCAGGATCGCGATGCCCTGCGGCGGCAGTGGCTCGCGGTGCCGGCGCCCGAACGCGACGCCTGGTTGCGCGCTCGCGCGTCGCCCTGAGCGTCCCGGCACTCAGGCCGCGTACAGCGCATAGCCAGCCATCGGAATCGCGACGCTCATGAACAGCACGACGTACAGTTGGCCGATCGCCGCGAACTTGACCAGCGTCCAGGGCCACGACTGGCCATAGACGCGTTTCTGCATCGCCAGCAGGTACAGCGGCAGCGCGCACAGCAGCAGCGTCTGTGCCCAGCCCAGCGCACGTGCCGCCCAGCCGACATGTGCGAGCCAGCTGCTGGCGAGGGCGCAGCAGAACACCAGCAGCAGGCCGAGCATCAGCGCCGCGTGGCTGTAGAGCGCGATGACGACGTGCTCGAGGTACAGCCGGCGCTGGAACAGATAGGCCAGCTTGAGCAGCAGCGCGAACAGCGGGACCAGGATGAACAGCGTCGTCGGCGCGGCCCCCAGCAGCGCACGGCTGAAGGCACCGGGGTCGTCGCGCATGCGCACGAGGTTGCGTTCGATGCGTTCGCCCAGCGGCCCGCCGATCGTCGGCGGTACCGGCCTGCGGGCGACAGGCGTCGTGCCGGGGTCCCCAACATCGTCCTCGGCCGCGCTGTCCGCGGGGGCAGCGCCCGCGCCCGCGCGCCCGTTCAATGCATCAATGCGCGCCTGCGCCTGTTGCCGGAGCAGCGCTTCGGCGCTGTCGAGCTGCGGGCGGACGCCGGGGATCGCGCCGGTCACGCGACGGGTCTCGTCCAGGTCGGCCAGCACGTCGTCACGGACCTGGACCACCTCGGCGACCGTCGTCGCCGCAGCAATGCGTCCGTGCGTCTCGCGGTCGAGACTGTCTGCTGCGATGTCGAACGTCGCGCCGTCGACGAGGAACTTGGCCACGAAGAACGTCAGCAGCGTGAGGATCACGAACAGCCGCATCGGCGCGACATAGCGCACGCGCTGTCCGGCCAGGTAGCGCGTCGCGATGCGGCCCGGGACCAGCAGGTCGCGCAGGGTCCGGAAGATGCGGCCATCGAGATGCCAGAACGACTCGAACACCTCCTCGATCGCATGGCTGGCGTGGCGGACGGGGCTGTGGATGAACTGGCCGCAGCGGTGGCAGAACGCGCCTTGCAGCGCGGTCGCGCAGTTCTCGCAGGCGGCGGGCGCCGGATCATCGGCATGGGACATGGCAAGCACCGGTTTGTGTAGCGGCGGACGATATGCACGACAGGGAGGCGCGCGCCGCGATTCCGCGTCAGCCCGCCGGCCGATGGCCGTTCCCCCGGGATCCGCGCGATACCCGTAAAATAGCGGGCTTGCGCGCCCCGGCGCCAGCGCACGCATCGGTTTCGTACGCGCGGCCGCAGTCGCCAGAGTCGGTCCTATGTCCTCCCCGCCCGTCCTCCCGCGCTTCGGCCACGAAGTGCGCCGTACCGCCTTCCTTGCCGCGCCCCTGGTCGCCGGCCACGTCGCCACCGGCCTGATCGGCTTCGTCGATTCGGTCATCGCCGGCCACCACGGCACCAACACGCTGGCCGCTGTCGCGGTCGGCACGGCGATCTTCTGGCTGCCGCTGATGGTGCCCATGGGCACCTTGATGGCAGTGCCGCCATCGGTGTCGCAGCTCGACGGCGAAGGCCGCCATGCCGAGGTCGGGCCGCTGTTCCGGCAGGCCCTGTGGCTGGCCGCAGGCCTGGGCGCGCTGCTGCTCGTCTTGCTGACGCTGTTGGCCAACGCGCTGGGGCCGCTCGGCATCGCGCCGGACATCGTGCCTGGCGCGACCGCGTTCCTGCACGGCATCCGCTGGGGCGTGCCGGCGCTGACACTGTACTTCTGCATGCGTTATCTGAGCGACGGCATCCACTGGACGCTGCCGACGATGCTGTTCGGCTTCGGCGGGCTGGTGGTGCTGGTACCGACTGGCTACGCACTGGCGTTCGGCTGGGGGCCGTTTCCCGAACGCGGCGCCGGTGGCCTGGGCCTGGCCTCGGCGATCATGATGTGGCTGCAGGCGCTGGGCTTTGCGACCTATCTCGCGGTCTCAAAGCGCTTCGCCTGCTATGCGCTGTTCTCCCAGTTCGATCCGCCGCGCTGGTCGACGATCGGTCCGTTGTTGCGGACCGGGCTGCCGATCGGGGTCACAGTGACGATGGAAGGCAGCCTGTTCGTGGTGACCGCGCTGTTGATCGGCCGGCTTGGCGAGATCGAGGCCGCCGCGCACCAGATCGCCATCAATGTCGCCGCCCTGTGCTTCATGGTGCCGTTCGGGCTGGCCGAGGCGACGACGGTGCGCGTGGGCAACGCGATTGGTCGCGGCCTCGGCAGCGCCGGCGTGCGCCGCGCCGGATTCGCAGGGCTGGCACTGGTGCTGGCGACCCAGACCCTGTCCGGCATCGCACTGCTGCTGGGCCACGACCACGTGGTCCGCGCCTATACCCAGGATGCCGCAGTCGCGTCGCTGGCTGGCGCGCTGCTGCTCTACGCTGCGGCGTTCCAGTTCCCCGACGGCATCCAGGCGCTGTCGGCCGGCGCGCTGCGCGGGCTCAAGGACACCCGGGTGCCGATGTTCCTGGCCGCAGCAGCCTATTGGGGCGTGGGCATGACCTTGGGCGCGGGCCTGGGCCTTGGCCTGGGCTGGGGGCCGAAGGGCATGTGGATCGGACTGATCGCCGGCCTGTCGGTGGCGGCCCTGCTGCTGGGTGGCCGATTCCTGCGCACCAGCCGGCGCGTGACGACGCCGTTGGCGGATCAGCTGTCACAGTGACCACCGGCGCATGCATTCGGCCGGCCGGCCGGGTAGTCTGCCGCAGTGGACCGGACCGTGGGTGGCAGCGCCGATACAGGCAGCGGATCCGGGCCCTTTTCTAATGGAGTCGTATCGAGCATGAGTACCGTTGTTCAGCCCCCGCGCGCGCCGTTGACGCGCTTCATCGTCGGTCTCTGGGACGGCATGAACTTCATCCGCAGGCTGATCTTGAACCTGCTGTTCTTCGGTCTGTTGTTCCTGTTCGCGCTGCTGGTGCTGCTGGCGATCGTCGGCGGCGGCTCGCGGCAGGCGCCGCTGCTCGATCGCACGACGCTGGTGATCGCGCCCGAAGGCGCGCTCGTGGAGCAGTATCGGAGCGATCCGCTGACGCGCGCACTGGCCGAAAGTAGTGGCGGCGGCAGCGGCGAGGTGCAGCTGCGCGACGTGCTGCGCGCGCTCGAAGCGGCCAAGCAGGACGATCGGATCGAGCGTGTGCTGTTGCGGACCGACCGGCTGACGTTCTCGGGCTATGCGTCGATGCGTGAGATCGCCGATGCCCTGGCCGAGTTGCGTGCGGCCGGCAAGCAAGTGGTCGCGTTCGGCGAGTATTTCGGCCAGCAGCAGTACCTGCTCGCCGCGCAGGCCGACGAGGTCTACCTCGATCCCGAGGGCGGCATGATCCTCGAAGGCCTGAGCGGCTATCGCCAGTACTACCGCGAGGCGCTGGCCGACAAGCTGTCGGTGGACATGCATCTGTTCAAGGTCGGCGAGTACAAGTCCGCGGCCGAGCCGTTCATCCTCGACGGCGCCTCGCCCGAGTCGAAGGAAGCCGACCTGTACTGGATGAACGACATCTGGCAGCGGCATGTGGCCGACATCGCCAAGGCGCGTGGGCTCACGCCCGAAGTGGTCAATGCTGAAATCGACACATTGCCGGCCGGCATCGCCGCCGCCCAGGGCGACCTGGCGCGCTACGCCCTCGACCACGGTTACGTGGACGGGCTGAAGACCTTCGAGGAAGTCGAGCAACTGCTGGTCGAGCGCGGTGTCGCCGACGACGATGCCGACGGCGGCTTCCGCCAGATCGCGATGCGGGACTTTCTGACCCACGTCGAGCCGCGGGCGACCGACCGGCGCGCGCAGGTCGCGGTGGTCGTCGCCGAAGGCGGCATCACCGGCGGCGAGCAGCCGCCGGGCACGATCGGCGGCGAGTCGACCTCGGCGCTGCTGCGCGAGGCGCGCGAGGACGAGCACGTCAAGGCCGTCGTGCTGCGTGTCGATTCGGGCGGCGGCGAAGTGTTCGCGTCCGAGCAGATCCGCCGCGAAGTCGACGCGCTCAAGGCCGAGGGCAAGCCGGTGGTGGTGTCGATGGGCGATGTCGCGGCATCCGGCGGCTACTGGATCAGCATGAACGCCGACCGCATCTATGCCGATGCGTCGACGATCACTGGGTCGATCGGCATCTTCGCGCTGGTGCCCACGTTCCCGCGCACGCTCGAGAAGATCGGCGTGCGCACAGACGGCGTCGGCACGACCCGCTTCGCCGGCGCCTTCGATTTGTCGCGCGAACTGCAGCCCGAGGCCGGGCAGGCGATCCAGGCGATCATCGATCGTGGCTATCGCAACTTCATCGGCAAGGTCGGCGATGCGCGTGGTCGCAGCAGCGAGGAGATCGACACCGTCGCCCGCGGCCGCGTGTGGAGCGGTACCCAGGCGCTCGATCGCGGCCTGGTCGACGAACTCGGCGGCCTGCGCACCGCGATCGCCAAGGCGGCCGAACTCGCCGAACTCGGCACCGACCGCTGGCGCGTGCGTTACATCGAGAAGACCGCGACGCCGTTCGGGCGCTTCCTGACCGGCCTGGTCAGCGGCCGCGCCGGCAGCCTGCTGTTCGGTCACAGCGACTTGGCGCGCGGATTGCTGTCGCGCGCCGCGCCGCGGGCAGAACAGGATCTGCGCCTGCTCGAGAGCGTGATGACGCCCGTGCCCGGAAAGCCGGTCAAGGCCGTCGCCTACTGCTTCTGCGAGCTCTAGCCCTCCCGCGTCATACCAAACCGGGGTCAGAGTGCATTTTCCTTGCAGGAAAAAATGCACTCTGACCCCGGTTCTTTGTTTCTTTTAGCGGCGAACGTCCAGGCGGCCGCTGTCGACGAGGGCGGCGACATCGTCCGCGCCGACGAGGTTGAAGTCGCCAGGGACGCTGTGTTTGAGGCGGGCCGCGCCCAGCCCAAATGCCAGTGCCTGCGCGTCCTCCATGCCCGACAGCACGCCGTGCAGCACGCCAGCGGCGAAGGCGTCGCCGCCGCCGATGCGATCGACGATGCCGTCGACCGGTCGTGGATCGAGCCGATGGATCGCGCCGTCGCGGTGCACGAGCAAGGCGCCGAGCAAGTGGCTGTCCACACTGCGCACGTCGCGCTGGGTGCAGGCGATCCGCTGCAGATGCGGGAAACGCGCGAATGCGCGCGCGGCGGCGGCGATCGTGCGCTCGGCGCTCGGCAGCGCCGTCTCGCCAGCCTCCGGCCCCAGGATCAGGTCGACGTCGCGATAGTCGATGAATGCAACGTCCGCTTCGGCCAACAGGGCCTGCAGCAGCGGCGCGGGCCGGTCGTTCCACGTCGCCCACAACTTCGGCCGGAAGTTGCCGTCGAACGACACCAGCGCGCCATGCGCGCGCGCGGCGCGAACCGCGTCGGCGGCAGCCTGCGCACTGGCCGGGCCGACCGCGGCGGTCACGCCGGACACATGCAGACAGTCGATGCCGTCCAGCAGCGACGGCCAGGCGTAGCTTTCGGCCGCGGCGCATGCGAACGCCGAGTCGGCCCGGTCGTAGACGACATCGCTGGGGCGCAGGCCGGCGCCGGTCGCCAGGAAGTACAGCCCCATACGTCCGGGAACGCGGTGCACGCGCGACACGTCGACGCCGTGGCGGCGCAACTCGCCGAGCGCCGCCTCGCCGAGCGCGTTGTCGGCGACGGTGCCTGCGAATGCGCTGTCGTGTCCGAACCGGGCGAGTGAGACCGCGACATTGGCTTCCGCGCCGCCGACGTGGACCTGCAACTGTCGGCTCTGCAGCAGGAGTTCGCGCCCCGGTGCGCCCAGGCGCAGCAGCAGTTCGCCGAAACAGAGGATGCGCTTGCCCATGAGCGATGACCTGTGGGGGTGGGCCGGCGACGCGCGCAGGCCGGAAGGTGAGTCTGTCGCGCCGCAGCATGCTTCGCCGGCGGCGTTCTGATAGCGTTTGGCCCGCGGTGTCATTTCGGGCGCCGTCACCACATTAGCAAGCGCGACGATGCAGTCAAGCCGCGCCACACCATGCACCGGGCACCCTGGGAGGGGACGTATGAGGCAGTGGGTCGATTCAAAAAAGACACCGGTTACCTTGCTGGCGGCCGGCATCGCGCTGGCGCTTCAGGCGGCCGCCTTCCCGGTGCTCGCGCAGCAGCCCGCCGCTGCTGACGACCAGGCCGCCGAGCTCGACACGGTGCGAGTGGTGGGCTATCGCGCGAGCGTGGAAAAGGCACTCGACATCAAGCGCGGCGAGGCCGGCGTGGTCGATGCGATCGTTGCCGAGGACATCGGCAAGTTCCCGGATCTCAATCTCGCCGAATCGCTGCAGCGCATTCCTGGTGTGGTGATTGCGCGCGACGCGGGAGAAGGCCGGCAGATCACCGTCCGCGGGTTGGGCCCTGATTTCACCCGCGTGCGCATCAACGGCATGGAGGCGCTGACAACCGTCGGTGGATCCGATCAGAGTGGCGGTTCCAACCGCGGACGTGGCTTCGACTTCAACGTCTTCGCTTCCGACCTGTTCTCGCAGCTGATCGTGCGCAAGACCGCGTCGGCGGACGTGGAAGAGGGCTCACTCGGCGCGACGGTCGACCTGCGGACCGCACGCCCGTTCGACTACGATGGGCTTACCGTCGTCGCCAGTGGCCAAGCGAGCTATAGCGACATGGCGGCGAAAGCCGATCCGCGGGTTGCCGGTTTGATCGCCAATACCTGGGCTGACGGTCGCTTTGGCGCACTGCTGTCGGCCGCCTACAGCGAGCGACAGACGCTGGAAGAGGGCAGTGGCACGGGACGCTGGGCCAACGGGCCGAGCAATGGCGGCTTCAACGGATGTCCCACGTCGACGAGTCCGACCAACACCTCGCCGTTCCCGGACGCGTGCCGCAGCGACGTCTATCATCCGCGCTTCCCACGTTACACGTTGATGGAGCACGACCAGAAGCGCACCGGGGTGACGGCGTCGCTGCAATTCAAACCCAACGACCGTATGGAGTTCGCACTCGACGGCCTGTACTCCAAGATCGATGCGGTTCGCGATGAGAAGTACATCGAGGCGATCTCGTTCAGTCGCGGCAATGCGACTCCGAACCCAGCGACCAATCCGTTGACCGGCAAGCCGCACACCATCGTCCGCGACGGTGTGATCGACGGCAACGGCGCGTTGGTCTACGGTCTGTTCGACGATGTCGACATCCGCTCGGAGAATCGCCACGATGAGTGGAACACAGTCTTCAAGCAGTTGACGCTGGACGGCAAGTTCATCGTCACCGACGACTTAACCCTGTCCGGAAAGATCGGTACCTCAAGCTCCGTGCACGAGAATCCGATCCAGACCACGATCATCATGGACAAGTACAACGTCGACGGCTATAGCTATGACTACCGGGGCGATCCCTACAAGCCGGTGTTGAACTACGGTATCGACCCGCTCGATCCGACCGGCTGGACGCTGGCAGAAATTCGTTTGCGGCCTCAGTACGTCGAGAACGAGTTCGACACCGCGCAGGTCGATTTCAACTGGAACATCAGCCCTGGCTTCCGGCTCAAAGGCGGCGTACAGGCCAAGGACTATACGTTCTCGACGCGTGAGCAGCGTCGGAGCTCGGAACTCGCGGTACCCGCATTCGCTGATGGCAGCCTCATCGTCCCGCCCGAGTTGACCAGTCAGGGCAATTTGAGCGGAATCGCCGGCAGCCCCGGCAGTTGGGTGATCCCGAGCTATGAGCGCGTCGCCGACTACTTCGACATCTATAGTGGCGAGGGCACATTCGCCTTACTCGATCGTCCGGTGAACAGCCGCAGCGTCGAGGAACAGGATCGCGGCATCTACCTGCAGGCCGAGTTTTCGACCGATCTGGGCAGTATTCCGTTCTCGGGTAATTTCGGCGTTCGCTACGTGCGCACCAAGCAGTCTTCGACGGGTATCGCGACCGCCAGCGGCACTCCGGTCACCTCGACGGTGTCGCGCGAGTACAGCGATACGCTGCCGTCGATGAATCTTGTCGCGGAAATCGCGCCGGACTTCCTGATCCGTTTCGGCGCTGCGCGCGTGATGTCGCGGCCGGGCCTGGGTTCGTTGACGCCGGGTGTCACGGTCAACGTCAGCGGCGGTGCGCGTACCGTCAGCGGCGGCAATCCCACGCTCGATCCAGTTCGCGCCGATACTGCCGATCTGGGCTTCGAATGGTACTTCAACGAAGGCGCGATGCTCGGCCTGGGCTTGTTCTACAAGGATCTCAAGACGACCATCCAGCCCTTCCGGGAAGTGCGCAGCTACGCGTCAAGCGGGCTGCCGGCCAGCCTGCTCGAAGGGACGGGGGCGACTGTCAACGACGACTTCGTCTTCAGCGTGCCGCTCAACACCCCTGGCGGCCCGCTCAAGGGCTTCGAGGCGAACTACGTTCAGCCTTTTACTTTCCTGCCCGGTGCGTGGCGCAACTTCGGCGTGCAGCTCAACTACACCTACGTTGACACCGACATCCAGTACGTGACGGCGAGCGGCGCGACCTCGCTACGCGAGCGCCTGCTCGGCTCGTCGAAGACGTCTTGGAACGCGACGCTGTTCTACGAGGGCGAGAGCTTCTCGGGGCGCGTGTCGGCCACGAACCGCGACGATTACCTGATCCTGGTACCAGGCCAGGAGGCGGGCTTCACCGATGACGTGCATGGACAGAATGGGACCACGACGATCGATGCGTCGCTGCGCTACCGGATCAGCGATCAAATCGAACTGAGCCTGGAAGGGATCAACCTCACCAACGAGCCTTCGGAAACCTGGATCGGTGCGGCCTCTCGCTTGCCGCTCGACTACAGCGAAACTGGTCGCCAGTATTTGCTGGGTCTGCGCTACAAGTTCTGATCGATCTGCGTGTGGCAAAACGGGGCGGCCTTCGGGCCGCTCCGTTTTTGTGTGCGCGGGCCAGCGCAATGCAGGCGCGTGACGGGAATCTCTCGGTGCCTGCGCGTGTTCGATGCACGCGTCGATGTCGCGCGTGTTGCGCTGCAAGATGCGCCGCGCATGTCGCCGCTGTTACCGTTTCGGCCCGAATGACCAGCGGTGTCATTCCTGGGGCGCGGTGCTGATGTCACCGCTCGATGCGCGACACAGGGGGAGGAGCCGACCATGCAACACGCGACCGATCGCCGGAAGTTACCGGTTTCCATGCTCGCGGCCGGCGTCGCCGTCGCGCTGGCATCGCCGGCCTTTGCCCAGCAGGCCGCCGAAGGTCCCGCACACGTGTCCGATATGGCCGCGGTCACGGTCACCGGCTATCGCGAAAGCCTGCAGAAGTCGCTCGACGAGAAGCGCTACAGCATCGAGCAAGTCGATGCGATCTTCGCCGAGGACATCGGCAAGTTCCCCGACCAGAACCTCGCCGAGTCGCTGCAGCGCGTGGCGGGCATCTCGATCGATCGCGAGGGCGGCGAGGGCCAGCGGATCTCCGTGCGCGGCCTGGGCTCGGACTTCACGCGCGTGCGTCTCAATGGTCTGGAAGCGCTGGCGACTGCCGGCAGCGGCAGCGCTGGCGTCAACCGCTCGCGCGGCTTCGACTTCAACACCTTCGCCTCCGAGCTCTTCAGCCAGGTCAAGGTCAACAAAACCCAGTCGGCACAGATGGATGAAGGCTCGCTGGGCTCGACGGTCGACCTGCGCGGTTCGCGCCCCTTCGATTTCGACGGCTTCCGCGCCTCGGCCAGCGGCCAGTTGGGCTACAACCAGCTATCGGAGGAAAGCGATCCACGCGTGTCGGGCCTGATCAGCAACACCTGGGCCGATGGCCGGGTCGGCGCGTTGCTGTCGGCGTCCTACAGCGAGCGTTCGATCTACGAGGAAGGCTACAACCCGGTGCGCTGGGAGCATGGCAACCACCGCAACTCCAACCAGTCCAACGCCAACAACAACGGCACCTACGGCTTCTGCTCGCCCGCGGGCTACGATCCGCAGACGCCGCGCAACCCCACGTCGGGCGAACTGGGCAACCCGAGTAGCAACAACGGCTACGGCACCTGGGGCATCGACGCGGCCAACTGCGGCACCGGCTTGCCGCGGCCGGAAGGGTCGCAGGCGAACATCGACGCCTACGAGACCGCGACCAACGCCTGGATCCCGCGCTACCCGCGTTACATCCGCACCAAGCACGAGATCGAACGCCTCGGCGTGACCGGCGCGTTGCAGTTCCGGATCAGCGAGGACACCCTGCTGAGTTTCGACGCGATGTATTCCAAGCTCGATAAGGACCAGCGCGAGGATTCGCTCGGCGCCAACCTGCATCGCGCGGCCAATCTCGGTGGCAAGACCCAGATCATCGTGCGCGAAGCCCAGGTCGACGACCGCAATCGCCTGGTCTACGGCGTGTTCGATAATGTCGATTTCCGCACCGAGTCGAGCCAGATCGAGGAATCGACCGAGTTCAAGCAGTTCAGCCTGCAGCTCGAACACCGGTTCAACGACGCCGTCCGCCTGGACGCCACGCTCGGGCATTCGGTGTCCGACTACGCGCGGCCGGTGTTCTCGATGGTCAGCTTCGACAACACCAATCTCGACGGCTTCGTGCTGGACATGCGCGGCGATCCGCGGATGCCGAGCATGACGTTCCCGTTCGACGCCAGCAGCGCCGATGCCTGGTCCTGGCTGGGTTACGGTTCGGTACCGGTCAACAGCAACGGCACCGCGCGCGGCGCCAACATCAGCGAGGTGCGGCTCAATCCAAGCTATGTGAAGAACGCTTTCGACAGCGCCAAGGTGGATCTGGCCGTCGACTTCACGCCGAGCCTGACCTTCCGCACCGGACTGGCGTGGAAGGATTACGAGATGCGCAGCCAGGAGTACCGCCATATCAGCTACGGTCGCTTGCCGCAGGCGCTGCCGGCCGGGGTGACGCTGGGCGACCTGAGCACCACGCTTGACGGCTTCGGCAAGAACCTGTCGGGCAGCATGCCGGCTTCGTGGCTGATCCCGGATTTCGATCGCATCGCCGATCTGCTCGACATCTACAGCAATGCCGACAACGGCATACCCGGCGGCGACTATCGGCTGGCCGGCATCGGCCATTTCGGTGCTTCGAACAACAACTTCGAGGTGACCGAGCGCAGCATGGCGGTCTACGGCCAGCTCGACTTCAACACCGACCTGCTCGAGCGTGCGCTGCGCGGCAATGTCGGTGTGCGCGTGGTCCGGACCCAGATCGACGCGTCGGGCTGGGCACCGTGCCCCACCGGCGGCGAGGCGAACTGCGAGCGCTTCTTCGGCGTGGCCAGCGCGACCGCCGATGCCGGTGAGCGCCTACTGGTGGGCACCACCGTCGGCCACAGCTACACCGACGTGCTGCCGTCGCTGAACCTGTCGTGGGATGTGGCCGAGAACGTCGTGCTGCGCTTCGGCGCCGCCAAGACCATGGCCCGGCCGACCCTGACCTACATGTCGCCCAGTGTCAGCGGTGGGCCGACGAACTTCTTCGACGATGGACGGGTGTTCTCGATCAACCTGGGCAATCCCAAGCTCGATCCGTTCCGCTCGACCAATTACGACCTCAGCGCCGAGTGGTACTTCGCCGAGGGCGGACTGCTGTCGGCGGCGGTGTTCTACAAGGACATCGACAGCTATGTGCAGCGCACCCGCCTGTTGAGCACGTGGGCCGACCTGGGCTACGCCCTCGATCTGCTGCCGCCGGGCTTCACGCCCGAGACGATCTTCAACGTGCAGAGCTACTACAACACGCCGGGCGGCCCGCTGAAGGGCTGGGAGCTGACCTACCAGCAGCCGTTTTCGTTCCTGCCCGGGTTCTGGCGCAACTTCGGCGTGCAGATGAACTACACCCACGTCGATTCGGACATCGAGTACGTGTTCAGCACCGCGGCTAACAGCAATGCCTCGGTGGTGACCCAGGTGACCGAGAACCAGCTGGTCAACCTCTCGCCCAACTCGTACAACGCCACGCTGTACTACGACGACGGCCGCTTCAGTGCGCGCGCGTCCACCAGCTACCGCGACGGTTACATCGGCGAGGTGCTCAGCCGCGAGAACGTCTGGGACCTGGACGGCAACCAGCTCGCCACGGCCGATGTGACCGGCAAGCACAGCGTGCGCAACGTCGACTTCAACATGTCCTATCGCGTCAACGACAAGCTCAGTCTGACGTTCGAGGCGATCAACCTGCTCGACACCGCCGACCGGCGCTATGTCGATTCGGATCTGATGCTGCCCGACCGCTACACGGTGACCGGGCGGCAGTACTACGTCGGTGCCCGGTATCGCTTCTGAGCCCACCCTGCGTCGGCTGCGGCGACACGCCTGGCGCATCGTCGTTGGCGTATCGAACGCGTGCGGCCGGCGTGGCATCGTCCGACAATCCGTATACGTGCCGGCTACGGCCGGCGCATCTGTCGAGGGAGGCAACCGCTTGAACCCGATGTCGATCCGAATCCTGGCCGCCGCGTGCGCGTTGGGCCTGTCTGCCGCCGCTCATGCGCAGGCGCCCCGGCTGCTGTTCCATGTCTCGGCCGACCACGGGCTGGTGGCCGATGTTGCTGCCGGTGATCCGGTGCCGAACTTCCAGGACAAGGTGCGTCTGGTCGAAGACGGCGTGCGCGGCAGCGCGATCACCTGGGACGACGATGGGGTGCTGTCGTGGGATGCGCCGGGCAACATCGACGCGCAGCGCGGCACCCTGAGCTTCTTCTGGCGTGCGCGCGATCCGCTGGGCGAGGCGCCGTTCGTGATCTTCCGCGTCGGCTATGCCGACCATTCGAGCTGGGACATGGCGTGGCTCCGGATCGACTGGAACGGGCACGGCTTCGATGCGTTCGTGACCGATGCCAACCTGGCACGTTCGCGGGTGTCGTTCCGCATGGACACGCCGCCCGCGGCCGACGCCTGGACCCACATCGCCTTCGGCTGGGACGAGACGCTCGGCGTACGCTTGTACGTGGACGGACGCGAGGTCGCGCGCGAGGAGCGGCCGGCGAACGCCCAGGCGAGTTTCGACTATGACGCCGGCCTCGACCAGTTCGGCCTGGCCGCGCGCGTGCTCGCGCCGCATCAGGTGCAGAGCCGTTACAACTTCCTGCGCGGCAGCGACTTCGACGACATCCGCATCCACGACCGTATGCTCGATGCGGCCGGCGTCCAGGCGGTGCGTGCGTTTGCCGCGCCGACGACGTCGGTGGCGCCCGCACAGCGCCAGGCCGCCTGGCTGTTCCGCCACGGCTGGCAGAATGGCGCGGCGCCGCCGCTGCTCGACGCGCCGACCACGTCGATCCGCAAGGTCGAGTTCGCCGACACACGCGATCTCAAACAGTGGATGTGGAAGGCCACCGACGGCATCGCCGAGACCACCTGGCCCGGCGTCTACAACCGCTCGCGGTTGCGTGGGCGCAACGACTACTTCCAGCTGCCGGACTGGAATACCTACGTCGAGGGGGGGCGCGCGCTGGATCTGACCCTGCCCGACGAGCCGGTCAACCGGGTCGAGATTCGCGGCGCTGCCTACGGCCGCGTCTTGGCCGGTGACGATGCGGATACGCTGCAGCCGCTGTTCGACCGGCCGCAGGGCATCGTGCGCAGCGTCGACGACTTTCCGCTGCGCCGCGGCGGCCATCTGCGCTTCGAGAACGTCGCGCAGGAAACCCCGATCCAGGAGATCTGGGCCTATCGCGTCGAGGCCGCCGACGAGCCGGCGGCCTCGGTCCGGCAGGTCTACACCGTGCGCAGCGGAGCCGAGGTCGACTACACCAATCTCGCCGAACTTCGCGGTTATATCGAGGGACGGTTCGCACCGGAGGAACGCAGCACCGTGATCGCGCTGCCCGGGCGGGCGGCGTATCGCAAGCGTGCGCCGGCGTCGGCCGATGCGCCGCGGCAGCCGGTGGTGCATGTGCTGATTCCCTCGGGCATCGGCGATGCGCCGGCCGCGCAGCCGCTGATCCGCAGCTGGGCGCACAGTTGGGAGAACATGTACGACGGGCTCGACGGCATCGCGATCGACCTGCCCGCGCTCGACCTGCCGGCCACGCATACCGTCGACGGCGCCGGCGCGATCCCGCTCAACATCCGCGTCAAGGACCCGATCTGGCCGGCGCGCGACATGATCGATGTCTCGGTCTCGGTGCGCCCGGGCCAGGCACGCACGCTGTGGCTGGACCTGCGCGATCGCATTCTCAGCGACGACAGCCTGTGGATCAGCATCGCCTCGGCAGCGCCGGGCTTCGACGCGGCCGCGCTCGACGGGGCGCAGATCCGCATGGTCTACAAGCCGCGCGCCGAGGCGCTGGTCGAGCACGTCGCCGACCGCTTCAACCAGGTGCGCGACAACTGGGGCTTCCTGGTCGAGGAGCACACCACCTCCAAGCGTCAGCGACTCTACGCACGCGCCTACGCCGACATCAGCGATCTGTTGCGGGTCGATCCCGACCACGCGCTGGGCCGGTTGTACTGGAACTACATGAGCTACAACAGCCAGGGCCGGCCGCCGTTCGCGCAGCCCGAGCCACCGGCCGGTGTGCCGCTGTGGGCGTTCCGCCAGCTCGAGGATCTCAAGGCGGTCCGGCGCTTCGTCGAATGGTGGATCGACGAGCGCCAGGTGCCGTTCGGCGACTTCGGCGGTGGCATCTCCGACGACAGCGATCTGCTGCAGCAGTGGCCGGGCCTGGCGCTGATGGGCGTGCTGCCCGACAAGCTCAATGCCTCGCTGACCGCGCTGGCCGACGCGGCCTATACCAACGGCATGTTCACCGGCGGCCTGTCGACGATCGAGACCGACGAACTGCATGCCTACGAGGAGGGTATCAACACCAACAGTGCGATGGTCCTGCTCAACTGGGGCGATCCGCTGACGATGACCCGGCTGATGGAGACCGTGCGCGACCTCGACGAGAAGATCGTGCTGCGCAACCCGCAGGGGCATCGGCTGTTCTCGAGCAACTGGTTCGGCGGGCGCAAGGTCTACCGCGAACCGCGCTGGCAGTGGCAGAAGCCGTACTCGTTCCCGGTGCTGCACCCGGCCTTCGTGCTCGGCGTGTTCAATGCCGATCCGACCAGCCGGGCGATGATCACCGGACTGGCCGACGGCTATCTGGCCCATGCCTACACCGACGAGCAAGGCGTCTGGCAGCTCCCCAACGAGATCCACTGGGCGACCGGCGAGCGGCGCGGCGGCGATCTGTTCGACGGCTCCGGCGGCGCCGACACCATGCACCTGTACTGGGCGGCGTGGCGTTGGACCGGCGATGCGAAGTACCTTCGCCCGCTGCAGTACCGGGTGGACCGCAGCGGCCCGACCGGTCTGTCGAACCTGGCGGAGAACTATGTCGATGCGCTCGACCGGCGCGCGGACTGGGGCCAGCGTCTGCAGCAATCGGCCGACAGCGGCGAGACCGGCGTGCAGAGCGTGTTCGCCTGGCAGCAGACCGGCGACAAGCGCTATCTCGAGTCGCTGCATGCCGACGGCATCCAAGCCAAGGCGCAGCGCGAATACATGAACACCGAAGGCCACTGGTGGTCGGACCGGGTCGAAGCGCCGAGCGAATTCCTGCAGCGCGCGCGGCTGGGCGGGCTGGCGCTCAAGCGCAATACGACCTACCCCGGGCACACGGTGAGCTGGCGCTTCGCCGACGACGCCCAGGCGGAAACGGTCGCGCTACTGGTCTCGGCGCCTTCGCGCGAACGCTTCAAGGTCATCGCGCACAACACCGGCACGCGCACCGCGCACGCGACGATGACCGGCTGGAACGTCGCCCCCGGGCGCTGGCGCATGGTCAGCGGCGTGGACCGCAGCGGCAACGAGACCATCGACGGTCGCGCGCAGACGCGCGAGGTCCGGCTCGAATCGAGTGCATCGGTCGATCTGGCATTCGCGCCCGGCCAGACCCAGGTGTTCGAGTTCGAGCGCATCGAGGCCGGCACGCCGGTGAACGCGCGCCCGGACATCGGCATCGGCCGCGGCGATGTGCGCGTGGTCGACGGGGCGGTCGAGGCGACGGTGCACAGTCTCGGCCATGCCGATGCGCCCGGTGGCGTGGCGATCCTCGAGACTGCGGACGGGCGCGAACTCGCGCGTGCGGACCTGCCGCCGCTCGCGGCGCCGCGGGACCTGCGTCCGCGCACCGCGACCGTGCGCCTGCAGCCGGCGGGCCGCTTGCCAGATGGCGCGCAGGTGCGGATCACGCTGCCCGGCGATGCCGAAGAAGTCACACGCCTGAACAACGTCGCGCCGGTGCGCTGAGGTACGCGCGGCGCTTGGGCGCGTCCGGCATGCGCCGGGCGCCCGACCCGGCTATTGCGTGCCGCGCTGCACGAACGGCGCCTGGCGATAGAGCCGGCGCTCGCCGCCGCGCGGGTCGTCCTCGAGCCGAGAGGGGGTGTCGAAGACCATCGTCTCGCGGCGCGCCAGGCTGTACGGCGCCCAGTGCGTCAGGCCGGCATGGTTCGGGTCTCCCGAACGCGCGAACGCGAGCAGGGCGCCCTGCATCGCCGCCGCCATGTCGCGCGCGCGCGCATCGTCGCCGGTGCGGCTGTCGGCACGATCGGTGGTGCCGAACACCAGCGGGATGTCGAGCGTGTGGAACGCGCGCATCCGCTCGCCGCCGTGCGGATACCAGTCGAGTTGATAGGCCCAGGTGTTGTGGCCCTGGGCGGCGCGCACCTCCAGTTCCTCGACCGCGCCGCGCCACGAGCGGCCAGCAGTGGTGGCGGCGAAGAACACCTCCGACGGCGTGTACTCCGGGTACAGCCGCCGGTACTCGGCGATCACGACCGCGGGGTCGAGATCGACGAACTGCTGCGTGCGCAGCTTGGCCGGCAACGCCTCCCAGTCCAGGCTGAAGTTGTCCGCATCGTGGCCGAGGAAGGCGCGGGTCTCGTCACGCGTGTTGCCGATCACCATCGGGATCTGCGCCGACTGCGGGGGCGCATCCGGCCAGAACGGGTGGCGCGGCAACGTCACCGTGTCCACGACCGGGCCGAAGTACAGGCTGCTGTCCTCCACGCGCGAGGGGTCGCGTACGCGCTGCGCGTCGAGCAACGCCTGCATCGGCAGCGTACGCAGGCGCTCGACGTCCGCGGGCGCCACGCCCAGCGCGTCCAGATACAGGCGCGCGCGCTGGTCGGCGGCGCGCGGCCCGGCCGCGGTGACCTGCTGCCCGCTCATCGTCCAGGCGCGGTGGAACAGCCCGCGCGCGGATGGCATCGCCATCAGTGTGGCGATCTTCGCGCCGCCGCCCGACTGGCCGAACAGCGTCACATTGCCCGCGTCGCCGCCGAACGCGTCGGCATGCGCCGCGACCCACTGCAGCGCCTGCACCAGGTCGAGCTGACCGACATTGCCCGACTGCGCCAGCGCCGGGCCGCCGAGGTCGCGCAGCGCCAGGTAGCCGAACGCGTTCAAGCGATGGTTCAAGGTCACGACTACGACATCGCCGCGACGGCACAGCGCGCCGCCGTCGTAGAGCGGATCGCTGCCCGATCCGGTCGAGAACGCGCCGCCGTGGATGTAGACCAGGATCGGTCGGCGCGCACCGTCGCGCAGGCCGGGTGTCCAGACGTTGAGGAACAGGCAGTCCTCACTGCCCGGGCCTTCGCCGCCGCGCTGCGGGGCGGACGCGCCATAGGCCAGGGCGTCGTGCACGCCGCGCCAGGTCGGCGCGGCGGCGGCGGGCATGAACCGTCGCGGTGCAGTGTCGGCGCCGTAGCGCACGCCGCGGAAGACGTGTACGCCGTCCTCGATCGCGCCGCCGATGCGGCCGCCCGCCACGCGCGCGACGCTGGTGCGGGGCGCGGCGGCGAAGGCAGCGGGCAGGGCGGCGAGGGCGCCGGCGAAGGCGCCGGCCTGGAGCAGGCGACGGCGGTGGGGATTGGTCGGCGTGTCGGTCATGGGCGTGGGGGCAGGCTGTCGATCCAGTCGAGGGCGAGGTGCGGCCAACGCGCCAATGGCCCGTGCGCGTCGCGCACGCCAAAGCCATGGCCGCCGGTGGGAAAGACGTGCAGCGACGCCGGCACGCCGGCCGCGAGGGCCGCGGCGTGCATCGCCAGGGCGTTGCCGACTGGCACCGCAGGGTCGTCCTGTGCGTGCAGCAGGAACAGCGGCGGCGTGTGTGCGTCGACATGGCGCTCGGGCGACAGGCGCGTCAATGCGAGGTCGGCCGGCGCGTCGCTCGCGGCCAGCAGGCGGGCGCGCGACCCGGCATGCGCGAGTCCATCGCGCATCGAGATCACTGGGTAGATCAGCAACGCGAAGTCCGGGCGGCCGTCGATCCGGTCGATCGCGTCGACCGGCGTGTATGCCGGCGCTGGATGGGTGGCCAGGCGGGCGGCGACATGGCCGCCCGCCGAGAACCCCATCACCCCGATGCGTGCCGGGTCGATGCCGTCGTCGCGCGCGCGGGCTCGGATGATCCGCAACGCGCGCTGGGCATCGGCAAGCGGGGCGTCGGGCCCTTCAGCATGGCGCCGGTCGGGCAGGCGGTAGCGCAGCACGAACAGCGTGATCCCCGCCGCGTCGACGAAGGTGGGAATCAAGGCGGTGCCCTCCTTGTCGAGCACCACGCGCGCATAGCCGCCGCCGGGCACGACCAGCAGCGCCTGGCCATTGGGACGTGCCGGCGCGTACATCGCGAGATAGGGCGTACGCACGTCCTCGACGATCCGGTCCGGCCGCGTCGGATCCCGACTGCGCTCGATGACCCGGTCGCCGCCGTCCGCCGCCGCGGCTGCCGGCCACAGGTCGATGCGTTCCTCTCTGGCAACGGGCGCGGCCTGGACGGCACCGAGGCCGGAGGCAGCGAGCATCAGCAGCACACAGCACAGCGGGCGAATGGACCTGCGCAGCATGGAGAACATTCCGATGGTGGGCATGGCGTGCGACGCGTTTTGCCGCACTGCACATTGAAGATGACACCGGTTTACCATACAAGACATCCCCAGCGGCCGCGATCTGCGGCGCAGCAATGACCAGGTCAGGAGATCGAGTTTGAACAACGGCACCGCGCATCCGACCGCGCAGGACGATCCTGCGGACCCGACCCAGGGCATCGTCGACGCCTTTGGGCACGCGCGTCGCAACGGCGCCGCGCTTCCCGACTTCCCGGGGGCCATTCCCGAGACGCTGGTCGACGCCTATGCCGTGCAGGACGCCGCGATCGCGGCCTGGCCCGATGCGGTGGTCGGCTGGAAGGTCGGCTACATCGCCGCCGAGCGGCGCGACGTCTCCGGCGACGACCGCCTGCTCGGCCCGATCTTCCGGCGCAACCTGCAGCAGGCGGGGCAGGCCACGCGCATCGCGGTGTTCGCCGGTGGCTTCGGTGCGATCGAGGCCGAATACGTGCTGCGTCTCGATGCCGATGCGCCGGCCGACAAGCTGGACTGGACGCCCGACGAAGCCGCCGCGCACCCGGCCACGTTGTTCATCGGGCTGGAGGTGGCCAGCAGCCCGCTGGCGACCATCAACGCGCTCGGCCCGCGCGTGGTGATCTCCGATTTCGGCAACAACAACGGCCTGGTCGTCGGCGGCGAGATCGCCGACTGGAGTGGCCTGAACGAGGCGCGCCTGCGCGTCGAGAGCCGGATCGATGGCGAGGTCGTGGGCAGCGGCGGTGCGACCACGCTGCCCGGCGGTCTGCGCGCGGCCTTCGCGTTCGCGCTGGCGCGCTCGGCGCGGCGCGGCCGTCCGCTGCGCCAGGGCGAGTTGATTGCGACCGGCAATGCCACCGGTATCCACGAGATCGCGCCCGGCCAGCGCGCCGAGGTGATCTTCGACGGCCACGGCACGATCACCGTCGAGGTCGAGGCCGCCGCGCCCCAGGCGCCGGGGACGGTCGCATGACCTCGCGTCGGCGCTTTCTGGCCGGGATGGGCGTGGTGTGCGCCGCGCCGTTGCTGCCCGCGGGCTTGCGTGCCGACGACGGCGCAACCGTGCTGACCGCCACCGACGTGCACGTCGCCGGCTATCCGACCGTCGAGGCGGTGAAGTGGATCGGCGAGACACTCGAGCGCGAGACCGGTGGCCGGGTGCGTCTGCGCCAGTACCACTCCGGTCAGCTGGGCCGCGAGGCCGAGGCGATCGACATGGCGCGTTTCGGCGCGATCGACATGACCCGCGTCTACGCCGGCGCGCTGAACAATGCCTTTCCGCTGACCACCGCGCTGTGCCTGCCGTACGCGTTCGATTCGGTCGCGCACCTGCGCCATGCGCTCGATGCGGGTGTGGCGCAGACCGTGCTCGACGGCTTCGGCAGCCGCGACCTGGTCGGGCTTGCGGTCTATGACAGCGGCGCACGCTGCTTCTACAACACGCGGCACGCGATCCGCACACCCGCCGATCTTCACGGCCTGAAGCTGCGCGTGGCCTCGTCGGACATGTTCATCGACCTGATGCGGCTGCTTGGCGCCAATCCCACGCCGATGTCGCTCGGCGACACGTTCTCGGGCATGGAGACGCACATGATCGACGGCGCCGAGAACAACATGCGCAGCTTCCATTCTAGCCGTCACTTCGAGGCGGCGCGGTTCTGGTCGCAGAGCGAACACTCCTATGCGCCGGATATCCTGCTGATCTCGCGTCGCTCGCTCGACGCGCTGGCGCCGGGCGATCGCGACCTGCTGATCGACACCGCGCGGGCCTCGGTGCCGGTGATGCGCCGCTTGTGGGATGCCTCGGAGGAGACCGCGCGCCAGGCCGTCCGCGATTACGGCATCGCGTTCAACGAGGTCGACATGGACGCGTTCCGCACCGCGGCCGCGCCGCTGCGCGAGCGCTACCTGCGCCAGCCCGAACTCCAGACCCTCTACCGTCGCATCCGCGACTTCGCCTGACACACGGGGACCCCGCGATGTCCGAAGCCTCGACTCTCCCACCGCTGGGCGCCGCCGGGCGCCTGCTCGAGCGGATCGCCCAACTCGCCATCGCCATCGCCGCCACCGCCCTGTTCGGGCTGGTCGTCGTGCAGGGCTGGCAGGTGTTTGCCCGCTATGTGATCAACGATTCGCCCAGTTGGACCGAGCCGGTCACGTTGCTGCTGCTGAGCACCGCGATGAGTCTGGGCGCGGCCGCCGGCGTGCACACCAACCGGCACTTCGGCTTCTACCTGCTGCACGACCACGTGCGCCCGGCGGTCAAGCGCGGCATCGACCTGCTGGTGCCGCTGGTGATCGTCGCGATCGGCGCGGTCATCGCCTGGTGGGGGGCGCTGCTGCTGCTCGATGGGCTGCACATCAAGGCCGCCGGCGCGGCGATGCCGCAGAGCATCAACTACCTGCCGCTGTCGATCGGCGGCGCGCTGATGGTGATCTTCGCGCTCAACCGTTTCGCATTGGCGCTGCATCCGCGCGTCGAAGAGGAGGTCCACTGACATGGCGATCGCGATCCTGTTCATCGTCTTCGCCGTATTGCTGGTGCTCGGCGTTCCGGTCGCGTTCGCGCTGGCCGCCGCCGCGCTGGCGACGCTGGTGTACCTGGACCTGCCGTCGATCGTGCTCGTGCAGCAGATCTCGGCCGGCACCGGCTCGGCCTCGCTGATCGCCATTCCGTTGTTCATCTTCGCCGGCGAGATCATGATGCGCGGCGGCATCTCCGAGCGATTGATCGCACTGGCTTCGTCGCTGGTCGGGCGCATGCGCGGCGGCCTGGGCCAGGTGTCGATCCTCTCGTCGCTGTTCTTCGGCGGCGTCTCGGGCTCGGCGATCGCCGACGTCTCGGCGGTCGGCGGCACGATGATTCCGCAGATGGTCAAGCGCGGTTACGACCGGGACTTCGCGGTCAACGTCAGCATCACCGCCGCGCTGGTCGCGTTGCTGGTGCCGCCTTCGCACAACCTGATCCTGTTCTCGGCCGCCGCGGGCGGCGGGCTGTCGATCGCCGACCTGTTCGCGGCGGGTATCGTGCCGGCGCTGCTGATGACGCTGGCGCTGATGATCACCGGCTATCTGGTCGCGCGGCGCCGCGGCTACGGCGTGGAGATCTTCCCCGGCTGGCGTGCGGTGCTGCTGCGCACGGTGTCGGCGCTGCCGGGCCTGGGCCTGGTCGCATTGATCTTCGTCGGCATCCGCGCCGGCATCTTCACCGCGGTCGAGAGTGCGGCGATTGCCGTGGTCTACGCATTGCTGGTGACGATCGTGCTGTATCGCCAGTTGCGTGTGCGCGAGTTCGTGGAAACGATCACCCATGCCGCGCGCAGCACTGGCGTGATCCTGTTCGTGATCGCGACCGCGTCGGTGTTCGGCTGGCTGCTGGCCTATCTCCAGGTGCCCAGTGCCGCGGTGGAGTTCCTGCAGTCGTTCGCGCACAGCAAGCTGGCGGTGCTGCTGATGATCGTGCTGATGCTGCTGTTGCTCGGTACGTTCATGGACCTGGCCCCGCTGATCCTGATCTGCACGCCGATCTTCCTGCCGGTAGCGCGCGCCTACGGCATCGACCCGATCCATTTCGGCCTGGTGCTGGTGCTCACCGGCGGCCTGGGCCTGGTCACGCCGCCGGTCGGCTCGGTGCTGTTCATCGGGACGGCGATCGGCAAGATCACCGTCGGGCAGAGCATGCGCACGATCTGGCCGTTCTGGTTCGCCGGCTTGGGTGTGCTGTTGATCGTGACCCTGTTCCCCAGCCTGTCGCTGTGGCTGCCGGCGGTGCTGCGCGCCGGTTAAGGCGCGCAATGGGGCCCGCCATCGCGCATTGGCGTTGGCGGACGGTCAAAATTCGTCTCTGACCCCGGTTAAGGGGGTGTGCGTTTTTCGGCGGCCTGGGCCCAACGCTCGGCGACCTGCGGCGAGGTCAGGCAGGCGACGTCGTCGGTGACCGTGGTCACCGCACGTTCGAGCAACTGGATGTCGGCCTCGTGCTGGCGTGCGACGTGCGGGTCCTCGAAGAAGATCGCGCGCCGGCACTGGCGGTCGAGCACCAGGTCGGCGATCTGCGCGTCGCCGCCGAGCGGGCCGCTGTTGAACCGCTGCGCCCAGGCCTCGCCGACCGGCCAGCCGCGGCGCCAGGCCAGTTCGTTGAGGCGCTGGCCGGTGGTGCCGGTGGCCACACGGGTGCGAAAGCGCGACAGCAGTTCGAAATGGCGGTCGGCGAAGTCGAGCATCTGCGGCTTCATCGCGTCGTGGGCGATCAGCGCGACAGTCTGAGTCTCGAATGCGTGCAGGTCGTCGGCGCCGGGATCGGGCGGCAGGCCGGCATGGAGGCGTTCGCTCTCGATCCAGTCGCGCGCCGAGGCCACGGTCGACAGGAACGGCTTGCCCTGGATCACGCACTGACGCTTGAGCGCGACCGCCTCGGGGAAGATCGACGAGGGGTCCACCGGGTCGATCAGATAGACCACGCCGTCGAGCGTGCGGCCGTCGCCCAGCCCGACGACTTCGGCGACCAGCTTCATCAGGCCACCTTCGCGACCATAGGGATACCGCTGCATGCGCGCGTGACCGTCGAGCGCGCCGTGACCGGCGATCGCATCGAAGGTGCGGCCGACGATGTGCAGCGCAATGTCCAGTTCGCGAATGCCCGCGCCACTGGCCTTGAGCCAGCGGAACAGGGCGGCGTCGCGGTCGGCATGGTGGCGTCGATTGGCGGCGAGTCCGAGTCGCATGGCAGGTGTGGGCAGCGGCGGGAGGTGTGCACGCTAGCACGCGCTGCGCGCTCTGCCGCATTGCGGAATGCGTGCGCGCGATGGCTCTGCTACGGTCGGTTGACCATCGGTGTCATCTTTTTTCGCGGGCGTGTTGGCGCCTCGCCCCTTTTCTCAAGGAGATGCGCATGCCTTCGCGCCGTTCCCCGCGGCTAGCCGCCGTCTGTGTGGCCGGGCTGTTGCTGGCCGCCAGCGTCACCGCCGCGCCGCCCATCCCCTCCACCGCGCCCGCCAGCCAGGCCTGGGCGCGCGGCATCGAGCACCAGCGCAAGGCGGACCTGGGCGACGGCACGTTCCTCAATCCGGTGTTCGCCGGCGACCGGCCCGACCCGTCGGTACTCAAGGATGGCGAGGACTATTACCTCACGCTGTCCTCGTTCGACGCCTATCCCGGCCTGCCGCTCTGGCATTCGCGCGATCTGGTCAACTGGCAGCCGCTGGGCCATGCGATCACGCAGAATGTCGGTTCGATCTGGGCGCCGGACATCGTCAAACACGACGGCCGCTACTACATCTATTTCCCGGCCCGCACCGGCGGCACCGAGGGCGCGGAACGCAGCAATTACGTGGTCTGGGCCGACGACATCCGTGGGCCGTGGAGCGAGCCGGTCGAGATCGGCCTGGGCCGCTATATCGATCCGGGACATGCGGTCGGCGAGGACGGCAAGCGCTACCTGTTCCTGAGCGGCGGCGATTACGTGCAGCTGGCCGACGACGGCCTGTCGGTGGTCGGCGAGCCGCGGCACGTCTACGACGGCTGGCAGTACCCGCCGGACTGGGATGTCGAGGCCTACGCGCAGGAGGGCCCGAAGATCCACAAGCGCGGCGACTGGTTCTACATGACCACCGCGGTCGGCGGCACCGCCGGTCCGCCGACCGGGCATATGGTGATCACTGCGCGCTCTCGCTCGATCCACGGACCGTGGGAGAACTCGCCGTACAACCCGATCGTGCGCACGGTCGATCGCAGCGAGCCGTGGTGGTCGCGCGGCCATGCGACCGTGGTCGAGGGCACCGATGATCGCTGGTGGATGATCTACCACGGCTACGAGAACGGATACTGGACCCTCGGCCGACAGGCACTGCTTGAGCCGATCGAATGGACCGACGACGGCTGGTTCGTGGCCCGCGGCGGCGACCTGGGCCAGCCTTTGGCCAAGCCGGCCGGCAGTTCGGTCGGCGAGCATGGCCTGGCGCTGTCGGACGATTTCCGCAGCGGCCGCCTGGGTCACCAGTGGGCGTTCTTCGATCCGGCGCCCGACGAGTACGCGCGGTTGCGCTTCGGCGACGGCACGCTGACCGTGCAGGGCAAGGGCCGCACGCCGCGCGATGCGTCGCCGCTGACGCTGATCGCCGGCGACAAGGCCTACCAGTTCGAGGTCGAAATGGAGATCGAGCCCGGCGCGATCGGCGGGGCGCTGCTGTTCTACAGCGACCGGCTGTATGTGGGCGTGGGCAGTAACGGCGAACGGATGGTGATGCACCGCTACGGACTGGAGCGTCCCAGCGGCGGGCTGCCGGCGGGCCAGGGCGGCCGGCTGTGGCTGCGGGTGACCAACGACCGCCACATCGTCACCATCCACACCAGCGCCGATGGCCGCAGCTGGGAGCAGTATCCGGTGCAGATGGAGGTCTCGGGCTATCACCACAACGTCGCCGGCGGCTTCCTGGCGCTCAAGCCCGCGCTCTATGCTGCCGGTCAGGGCCAGGTCCATTTCCGCGACTTCCGCTTCCGGGCCCTGGACTGAATACGGCCGGGGCGCGGACGGCGGCCTCGCACAACTGCCGCTAGAATGGAAACCGCACGACAACCGGCCCCTGGGGGACCACGGATGCCCACAGAGAACAAGACGATCCGGGGCGGCGGCACGATGCCGCGCGCGGCCACGATCAACGACATCGCCCGCCTGGCAGGGGTCTCGAAGAAGACCGTCTCGCGCATCATTAACCACTCGCCGCTGGTGCGGCAGGACACGCGCGAGAAAGTCGAGGCGCTGATGCGCGAGGTCGGCTACGTGCCCGATCCGCTGGCGCGCGGCCTGGCGTTCCGCCGCTCGTTCCTGATCGGCATGGTCTACGACAATCCGACCGCGCAGTTCATCGTCAACATGCAGTACGGCGCGCTCGACACCCTGCGCGACTCGGGCTACGAACTGGTCGTCCATCCCTGCGACAGCCGCAGCCCGAACTACATCGACGGCGTGCGCCGGTTCGTGCAGCAGCAGAAGCTGCACGGGGTGATGCTGGTGCCGCGCGTGTCCGAGGACCAGGCGCTGGCCGACATGCTGGCCGAGACCGGCTGCCGCTACGTGCGCATCGCTGCGGTGTCGATGGACGCGCCCGAGCGCATGGTTGTCACCCACGACCACGACGGCGCGGCCGAAGTCGCCGACTATCTGCAGTCGCTGGGACATCGCGACATCGCGATGATCACAGGTCCCCGCGACTACCGCTCCTCGATCGAGCGTTCGACCGGGTTCGTCTCCGCACTCGAGCGTCGCGGCGTGGCGATGCCCAAGTCCCGGATCGTCGAGGCCGGCTACACGTTCGAATCGGGCGTGGCCGCGGCCGAGAAGCTGCTCGGCGCGAAGAAGCGGCCGACAGCGATCTTCTGCGGCAACGACGAGATGGCTGCCGGCGTCTACCGCGTGGCGATGCGCGCGGGCATCAGCATTCCCCGGCAGCTGTCGGTGGTCGGCTACGATGACAGCCCGCTGGCTTCCCGGCTGTGGCCGCCGTTGACCTCGGTGCGCCGCGACACCCGCGACACCGGCCGGATCTCGGCGGCCATGCTGCTCCAATCCGAGGGCGCACCACGCCCGTTGGCGAGCGTCCGACCGCACCTGGTGGTCCGCGACTCCTGCCAGCCGCCGGACTGAAGGCGCCGGCCGGTTTCGCTGCAGGCCGAGGGTGCCGCGTTGTCGTGGCACCCGCCGACCACTCGGGCGCGATGCGCCTTGCCACGTACGCCCGGCGGGACCGACCGCCGCGCGTGCACCCTCCGCAAAGACGCGACCAAGCGCTTTGCCGCGGCGCGGTATGACACCGGTTACCGAAAGGCCTAGAATGCCCGTTCCCGACGTTCCGCCGCTCGGAGCCGCCATGTACCAGAAGACCTACCACGCGACCCATCCGGGCGTGATGCAGGGCATCGATAACGACGCGCTGCGCGATCTGTACCTGATCGATGGCCTGTTCGCCGACGATGCGATCCGCCTGAGCTACACGCATTACGAGCGCTTCGTGATCGGCGGTGCGTCGCCGGTCTCCGACCCGCTGTCGCTGCCCGTGCAGACCGAACCCGCATCCGCGGCGGGTCGGCCGTTCCTGGAACGGCGCGAGTTGGGCGTGGTCAACGTCGGCGCCGGGCCGGGCACCGTGACCGTCGACGGCAGCGCGTACGCGCTCTCGCCCAAGGATGGCCTGTACGTGCCGATGGGCAGCGTCGAGGTGGTGTTCGCGTCCGACGATGCGGCCACGCCGGCGAAGTTCTATCTGGCGTCCACGCCGGCGCACGCGCGCTTCGAAACCAAGAAGATCTCGATCGCCGAGGCGGTGCCGCTCGAGCGCGGATCGCTTGCGACCAGCAACGAGCGCACGATCTACCAGTACATCGTGCCGGCCACGTGCGCGTCCTCGCAGTTGCTGCTGGGCCTGACGATCCTCAAGCCGGGCAGCGTCTGGAACACGATGCCGCCGCACCTGCACGACCGGCGCAGCGAGGTCTATTTCTACTTCGATCTGGGCGCCGACGACCGCGTCTACCACTTCATGGGCGAACCGCACGCGCAGCGCCACATCGTGGTGGCCGACGGCGAGGCCGTGGTGTCGCCGCCATGGTCGATCCACATGGGCGCCGGCACCTCGAACTACTGCTTCATCTGGGCCATGGGCGGCGAGAACCTCGACTACACCGATATGCACGTGCTCGACATCTGCCAGCTTAAGTGACGTTCCCGCCGCGCTGCGCGCGGCATCTTCGCCATCGCTCCACAGGAGAGTTCCACCATGACGAATCCGTTCAGCCTCGAAGGCAAGGTCGCGCTGGTCACCGGCGCCAACACCGGTCTGGGGCAGGGCATCGCACTGGCGCTCGCGCAGGCCGGCGCCGACATCGCCGCCGCCGGCATCCAGCCGCCGAGCGAAACGCAGGCCAAGGTCGAAGCCCTGGGCCGGCGCTTCGTCGCCATCGAGGCGAACCTGATCAGCATCGAGCCGGTCGACCGCATCGTGCGCGAAACGCTCGACGGCCTGGGCCGCCTCGACGTGCTGGTCAACAATGCCGGACTGATCCGCCGCGCCGACGCGGTCGACTTCAGCGAGCAGGACTGGGACGACGTGATGAACGTCAATATCAAGTCTGCGTTCTTCCTGTCACAGGCCGCCGGCCGCCACTTCATCGCCAACGGCGGCGGCAAGATCATCAACATCGCCTCGATGCTGTCGTTCCAGGGTGGCATCCGCGTGCCGTCCTACACCGCCAGCAAGTCCGGCATCGCCGGCATCACCCGGTTGCTGGCCAACGAGTGGGCCGGCAAGCACATCAACATCAACGCCATCGCGCCCGGCTACATGGCGACCGACAACACTGCGCAGCTGCGCGCCGACCAGGCCCGCAACCAGGCGATCCTCGAGCGCATTCCCGCCGGCCGCTGGGGCGAGCCCTCGGACCTGGGCGGGGCCGCGGTGTTCTTGGCCAGCCGCGCCTCGGACTACGTCAACGGCGCGGTGATCCCGGTCGACGGCGGCTGGCTGGCGCGCTGATCCGCTTCGCTTTTTTTCCGCGGGTCGTCACTACGGTGGGCCCGCGTTCCCCTTCGAACACGCAAGAGAGACACGCAATGAAGATCGCTTTGATGCAGGAATTCAGCCAGGCCGCGAAGAACCCGGTCGTGCTGGAACAACTGACGACGGTGGCCGGCGAGCAGGGCCACACCGTCTTCAACGTCGGCATGGACGGCGACAACGACCACCGTCTGACCTACATCCATTTGGGGATCTGCGCCGCGCTGCTGCTCAACGCCAAGGCGGTCGACTTCGTCGTCGCCGGCTGCGGCACCGGTCAGGGCGCGATGATGTCGCTCAATGCCTGGCCCGGCGTCTACTGCGGCTACTGCATCGAGCCGACCGACGCGTTCCTGTTCGCGCAGGTCAACAATGGCAACGCGCTGGCGCTGCCGTTCGCCAAGGGCTACGGCTGGGGCGCGGAGATCAACATCCGCTACATCTTCGAGAAGGCCTTCGCCGGCGAGCGCGGTCAGGGCTACCCGGCCGAGCGCAAGGCGTCGCAGATGACCAACGCCGGCATCCTGGCCCAGGTCAAGCAGGGCGCGTCGAAGGACTTCGTCGAGGGCCTGAAGGCGATCGACCAGGACCTGGTCAAGCAGGCCGTGGGCGGCGCGCGCTTCCAGAAGGCGTTCTTCGACAACGCGCAGGACGCGGCCATCGTCGCCTACGTCAAGGGCGTGCTGGGCCAGTAAGCCCCGGTCGCTGTACGACGCAGGCCGCCGCCCGAATGCGGCGGCCTGCGGGTCGATCCGGAATGCCACGCGGAGCGTCGCCACGATGAAACGTCTGTTGTCGCTGCTGTGCCTGGGGGCCGTGGGCACGGCGTTCGCCGCCTCGCCCGCACCGCATCGCATCTTCATCGCCGGCGATTCGACCGCGGCGGCCTACGGCCCCGAGCGGGCGCCGCAGGCCGGTTGGGGTCAGGCGCTGCCGCGCTGGATCGCCGACGGCTGGGAGGTGCGCAATCACGCGATGGGGGGCCGCAGCACCCGCAGCTTCATCGACGAAGGCCGGCTGGATGCGATCGCCAGCGAGCTCGGCGCCGGCGACGTGCTGCTGATCCAGTTCGGCCACAACGATGCCAAGCGCGAAGACCCGACGCGCTACACCGATCCGGCGACCGACTACCCGCGCTTGCTCCAGCGCTACATCGACGCGGCACGCGATCAGGGCGCCACGCCGATCCTGATCACCCCGGTCGCGCGCCTGCTCTACGACTTCCGTTCGCTGATCGACACGCATGGCCGCTACACGCTGGCGATGCAGGCGCTGGCGGCCCGCGAGGGCGTGGCGCTGATCGATCTCGATGCCGCGTCCAGCGACTGGATCCGTGCCCACGGCGAAGACGGCGCCAAGCCCTACTTCATGCACGTGCCGGCGCAGGGCAAGGCCGACGGCACCCATTTCAGCGAGGCCGGTGCCGACGCGGTCGCCTGCCTCGTCGCTGCCGGCTGGCGCGAGCTCGATGCCGACGCGCCGGTCAAGCCTGTCACTGCGGCCGACTGCAACGCGTTGCCTGCGCCGCCGTCGGCATCGGTGTCGCCGTCGGTCGTCGTGCAAGAGCGCGACATCGCGATCGAACAGCCCGGTCCGCACGAAGGCGCCGGCACCACCACGGCCTATCCGTTCTTCAGTGATGCCACCGGCCTGGACCTGGTGTTCCGCAAGCGCGCGCTGCACCCGGGCGCGACCATCGGCGATCACGTCAACGACAAGGACGAGATCTACTACGTGCTGTCGGGGCGCGGTCGGCTGGTGCTCGGCGACACGGTGCGTGAGGTCGGCCCGGGCGATGCGATCCTGACCCGCGACGGCGACCGCCACGCGCTCGACCAGATCGGCGACGAGGACCTGGTGATCTTCATCGTCTACCGGCCGGTGCGACGCTGAGGGATTGCGAGGGAAAGCGCGCGCCCCCACCCGACGCGCGTGACGCGTCGACCTCTCCCGCAGGCGGAGGCGGTGAGATCGCGGCGCACCCAATCGCCGCGCCCCGCCACGCCCCAAGCCGGCGGGGCCGGCGTCGACCTCCTCAGGTGCGGGGGCGGTGAGATCGCGGCGTACCAAGTCGCCGTGCTGCACCGCTCCTTCCCCCGTAGAACGGGGGAAGGCTGGGATGGGGGCGCCCCTCGCATCAACGCGTCGGGGCCGCGCGTGGCTCGGTGGGTTTCTCGGTGGGCGCGTCCGGCGGCGGGGTGCAGGCGGCGAGGGCGAGCAGCAGTGCCGCCGCCCAGGTCGTCCAACGGAGGTGGCGTACGCCGTGGCGCGCAAACGCGATAGTGCGATGGAACGACAGCATCGTGGCGGTCTCCCCGATGGCAGGCTCGACGGTATCCTACGCGCAGTCGAATCGAGGACATGTCGATGGATCCGCAGCGCTGGCGCCTGGACGGCCAACTTGCCCTGGTGACTGGCGGCAGTGCCGGCATCGGACGGGCGATCACCCGCGAACTGGCCGGATTCGGTGCCACGGTGCTGATCGTGGGCCGCAACGGCGACGCGCTCGAGGCCACGCGCGAGGAGTTGCTGGAGGAACTCCCGCAGGCCGACATCCGCGCGCTGATCGCCGATGTCGTCGACGAGGAGCAGCGCGGCGAGATCCTCGACTGGGTCGAGGACCAGGGCGAAGGCTTGAACATCCTGGTCAACAATGCTGGTGGCAACGTGCCGCGCGCGGCGACCGAGTACGGCGAGGACGAGTGGCGCGAGATCTTCGAGATCAACGTGTTCAGTGCGTTCGAACTCACCCGTCTGGCGCATCCGCTGCTCACCCGCCACGCCAGCTCCAGCGTGGTCAATGTCGGCAGTGTGTCGGGCATCACCCACGTGCGCACCGGCGTGGTCTACGGCATGAGCAAGGCGGCGCTGCACCAGATGACGCGCAATCTCGCGGCCGAATGGGCCGAGGATGGGGTGCGCGTCAACGCGGTGGCACCCTGGTACATCCGCACCCGACGCACCTCCGGGCCGCTGGCCGATCCCGACTATCTCGACGAAGTGCTGCTGCGCACGCCGATGGGGCGCATCGGCGAGCCGGAGGAAGTGGCGGCGGCGGTCGCCTTCCTGTGTCTGCCGGCGGCGGGCTACATCACCGGTGAATGCATCGCCGTCGACGGCGGGTTCCTGCGCTACGGGTTCTGAGGGTGGAGGCGAGCCGCTGGCGTCAGGGCGCGTCCGCCGCGCACGCGCTTCCGTCCCAGGTCGCACGCATCCGCTCAAAGGCCTGCCGCAGCGCCGGGCTGCTCGCGCTGTCGGCGTAGCGCCAGCGGAACTCCGCTTCGTGCAGCCGGGCCTGCCAGGCGTCACACAGCGCATCGGCGGCGACCGCCTCGCAGCTGTCCTCGACCCGCTCGCAGGCCTGGCCGGCGCCGAGGCCCGGCAGGCCGCCGATACCGACGGTCTGCAGCGGCCGGCAGCGCGTGGGCGGGGTGGCGTCCTCGCGCCAGTCGATGGTGCCGTCGTAGCTGCGACAGGCGTACAGCGGTGGCAACGGAGCGCGCACGGCCGGCGGCTCGGCGGCGACGTCCGGGGGCGTGCGCGGCGCCTGTGGGGGCGTCGCTGCCGGTGCCGGGCGTGCGGGCGGGATGTAGGCGGGCAGGGGCGCCGCGATCTCGACCACGCGCCGTTGTTGTTGTTGTCCGGGCGCGCAGGGACGGCCATTCTGGAACGTCACCGCGCCGTCGGCATCGGTGCAGCGGTAGATGACGGTGTCGGCGGCGGCCGTGTCGGCGGCCACGGCCGACAGCAGTAGCGCCACGGCCGTGAGCAGGCCGCGCGTCATCGGTCGCAGTCCTGGCCGAGGCGGGCGTTGATCGTGGTCTCCTCACCGCGCAGGCGCGCGCGTTCGCTGGGCTGGGCGTTGAAGAACCGGCGCCGGATCTCTTCGCGGCGCTCGGCCAGCAGGCTGCAGACTTCGGCCTGCGGCAACGGGCTGCACTCGTCGCGGATCCAGGTGCCGGCCCCGCCGTCACCACCGCGCCACCCTCGCCGCGTGCCCGCATCGATGTCCACGTCCAACCGGCCGCCGCCGTGACCGGCCTCGACGCCGATCCGGGTCGAGGGGCCACGCCGCGGGGGCGCGTACCCCAGTGTCCACAGCGGCACCCAGCGCGGATTGCCTGCCGACGAATCGCTGGTGTACGTGCTGCCGTCCGGACGCACGCAGCGGTACATCGGTTGCGGTGGTCGGACAACCACGACCTGCGGCGGCGCCGCGGCGGCTGCCGGTTCGGTCGAAGGCGCCGGCCGCGGCGGTCGCGGCGCGGGCGCGGCATCGACCGGACGGGTCATGGTGCGGACCTCCTGGCGATGGCCGTCGGTACACGGCGAATCGCGCAGCGCAACCTGTCCGCGCGCATCGGTGCACCGGTACACGACGACGTCATCGTGGGCCGCCGCCGGGGGCCCTGCGGCGATCAGGCATGCGGTCAGAACGAGGAAGCTCGGGACGCGGCGCATGCCGCCATGATGCGACGACTGGCGGCCGGGCGAAACCCGGTGGGGCGGGCACTCGGACGGCATCGATGATCCGCTCGCTGCTGCCCTGGCGGCCTGCGACATCGCGCAGACGATCACGCCGACGCTACGGCAGCCGCGACAGCGGGTCGCAGGGCAGGGGCACGTCGCCGCAATCCGCGGATCGCGCTTCGCCCATGTCCAGGCACCGGCTGCGATTCACGGCGTTGCCGACCCATGGACGCAGTTCGAGCGCAGGATTACGATGCGCGCCGGATCGTGACCTCCATCTGCTTTGCGCGGACGAGGCTACGGTCCCCGGCGTTCGTCGCGACGCGCCCCAGCGCGCCACGGCCTGTGCGATCGGTGGAGACCGGTCCGGCCTGGAGCGACTGCGAAGATGCATCGCTCTGTCCCGCGATGTCCTTGGCGTCTGGCACGCCGGCAGGTGCAGGTCCGCGACACCCGCTGCTGCGCGCAGCGCACGTCGCGCGCCGGCGGCCGGCCTGCCGTGGCGCGGATTGTGTCCTGTTCCGACAGGCGCCGGCCCTGGACCGGCGCGTGCCCGCGCATGGACGCGCCGTTGTGCTGTGCGTTCCACATTGTCCCGATCGTCTTCCACTCACCAAAGAAAGCCCCCTGGAGGGGATGTCATGAACGCAACCCGTTCGCCCCGCGTGCCCCAACCCGCCCTGCTGGCCTGTGCGCTGGCCGCCTGTCTGGCGATTGCTGCGCCCGCCTTCGCCCAATCCACCAGCGCCACGCTCCGCGGCCAGGTGCGTTCGGCCGAAGCTGGCACCACGGTGACCGCGACCAACGTCGCCACCGGCGCGGTGCGCCGCGTGCAGACCAATGCCAGTGGCGCCTACACGCTGGTCGGCCTGCCGCCGGGCACCTATCGCGTCGACGCCGGCGGTCCGCCGCAGACGGTGACGTTGTCGGTGGCCTCGACCGCGACGCTCGACATCCAGGCGGCCGCCGACGGTGTGCCCGCAGACGGTCCGGTCACCGACATCGGCGGCGTCACCGTGACCGCGCCGTTGCTGCGCGACGTGCGCACGTCCGAGGTCGGCAACACGATCTCGCTGCGCCAGATCCAGCAGCTGCCGCAGGCCACGCGCAACTTCCTTGAGTTCGCCGACACCGTGCCGGGCATGCAGTTCAAGATCGACGCCCAGGGCCGCGCCACGCTGCGCGCCGGCGCGACCAACACCAGCTCGTCGAATCTCTACATCGACGGCGTCAGCCAGAAGAGTTACGTCCAGCAGGGCGGTGTGGCCGGTCAGAACGAGAGTCCGGGCAACCCGTTCCCGCAGCTCGCGATCGGCGAGTACAAGGTCATCACCTCCAACTACAAGGCCGAGTACGGCCAGGTCAGCGGCGCGGCGATCACTGCCGCCACGCGCTCGGGCACCAATACGTTCGAAGGCGAGATGTTCTATCGCTACACCAACGAGCGTATGCGCGCCAAGCGACCCGATGAGACCGACAAGGACGACTCGCAGGTCAAGGAGTACGGCTTCGCGTTCGGCGGTCCGATCATCGAGGACCGCATGCACTTCTTCGTCGCCTACGAAGGCAAGGAGAACGTCTACGCGCGTTCGGTGCAGCCCGAGGCCGCATCCGGGGACGCCTACCTGCGCCTGCCCGAGAACCTGCGCAGCTACTACGGTGCGACCACGCTGCCGTTCGAGGAAGACCTGTACTTCGCCAAGCTCAGCTGGGACATCGGCGACAACGATCGCCTGGAACTGAGTGGTCAGTACCGCGACGAGGACGTGATCGGCAACGTTGGCGGCGTCAGCACGCCAGAGCATGGCGATGCGCGCATCAATGAGGACAAGCGGGTCAACCTCAAGTGGATGCACTATGGCCAGCGCTTCTACAACGAGCTGATCGTCAGCACCCAGGATTCGCAGAACTCCAAGACCCCGGTCTCGTTCGGCAACGGCGCCATCTACAAGGTGATCGACCGCCGCGAGCCGCTGACCGAGGCCACGCTGCTGCAACTCGGCCCGGCCAGCGGCTTCAGTCTGCAGTCGCAGCGCCAGAAGGGCTGGTCATTGCAGAACGACCTGACCTTCAACAGCTTCGAGTTAAAGGGCGACCACACCGTCAAGGTGGGCGTGAACTATCGCGACATCGAGCTGGAGTCGAGCGACGGCGAGCCGCTGAATCCGCAGTTCTCGTGGGAGTTCGATCCGGCCACCGGCCAGATCGCCGCGCAGCCCTACCGCGTGGAGTTCATCGCGCCGTTTGCGACGCCGGGCCTGACGCCGCGCGTGGAAACGTCCGCCAAGCAGTACGGCTTCTACATCCAGGACGACTGGCAGGTGAACCCGCACCTGATGCTGAACTTCGGTGTGCGCTGGGATTACGAGGACGTGCCGGCCTACACTGACCACGTCACCCCGAAGGCCTTCGTCGACGCGCTCTACGCCGCCGATCCGCAGAACCCGGGCCAGCGCTGGGTCGATCGCTGGATCAACGGCGGCATCGACGCGATCAACCCGCTCGATTACATCAGCACCGGCAGCAACCGCAAGAACTTCAAGGACGCCTGGGCACCGCGCTTCGGCTTCTCCTACGATCTGGGCGCCGACGAGCGTCACGTGATCCACGGCGGTGCCGGCCGGTCCTACGACCGCAACCTGTTCCGCGACCTCGCGTTCGAGCGCCACAAGGGCTCGATCTCCTCGGTGCGCCTGGAGTTCGCCGATCCGACGACCGGCGAGTGCGTAGCGATCACCGGTTCGCGCTGCGTTGCCTGGGACCCGGCCTACCTCGGTGGCGCGGACGTGCTCGCCGGTATCACCGGCTCGCGCGATGCCGCCGAGGCATTCATGCTCAACAACCGGCTCAAAACGCCGTATAGCGACCAGTTCAGCCTGGGCATGAGCAACCAGGTCGGCGAATGGCTGACCGACGTCACCGTGCAGCGGATCCTCGCCCGCGACGGCTTCGGCTACACGCTCGGCAACCGCTATCCCGACGGCGCGTTCTTCAGCCCCGACGGCAGCCCGCCGTGGGGCGCGTCGGACCGCGTGCCCCCGGGCTTCGGCGGTGTGATCCTGGGCGACAACGGCGTCGAGCAGCGCAGCACGCAGATCCTGCTCGCAGCCGATAAGCCGTACACGAAGGAATCGGGCTGGGGCGCCAACATCGCCTACACCCACACCCAGGCGCGCCAGAACAGCCGCAACAACGACAGCCAGTTCGACTACTTCGACAAGGCGCGGCTGCAGTACTTCCCGTTCGTGAAGTCCAGCAATCAGCCCAAGCATCGCTTCACCGCCTCGGCCTCGGTCGACGGGCCGTGGGGCGTGACCTACGGGGCCAAGCTGGTGCTCGAGACCGCCAACCCGATCAACACAGTGGCCTGCTACGGCGTCGAAGGTTGGGACGGTTCGACCTGCCAACTCGTCGGCTTCGTGCCGCCGGGCAACGGCAAGTTCCTCGTCGGCGGCGACATCTGGAGCTATCGCACCGTGGATCTGCAGGCGACCAAGGAGTTCGTGCTGGGCGGCGACACGCGGCTGACCGCGCGCGTGAACCTGCTCAATGCGTTCAACTTCAAGAACTATGACAGCTACGTCTACGGTGGCCCCGATGGCGGCCGCGACTATTTCGGCCAGGACGGCCAGCTCGACACCGGCTACGTGTCGGTGAATCGCAATGGCGGGATCTTCTACTTCCCGCGCACGCTGACGGTGGAAGTCGGGCTGAAGTTCTGAGCCGACGCCACATCGACGCAAAATGAAACGGGGCCTTCGGGCCCCGTTCTGCGTTGCGGCCCACCGCCCGCGCACGCCGCGCGTCGGGTTTGTTCAGATCGCGTCGAGCGCGGCCCGCGTCGTGTCGCCGGCCTGCCGGCGCAGCATGCGGGCGATGCTCGCCGCTGCGTCGCGGCCTTCCTGGACCGCGGTGACCACCAGGTCGGCGCCGCGTACCGCATCGCCGCCGGCGAACACCCGGTCGTGCGCGGTCTGGTACGGCAACCGGCGCTCGCCGCCGACGCGGATGCGCCCGCTGCCCGGTGCCTGCGCGGCGACGCCATGCGGGTCGAGCCAGGCCGGCACGGCCGGCGAAAAGCCGAAGGCGATGATCACGATGTCCGCGGCCAGCGTCGATTCGCTACCTGCGATCGGGACTGCGGCGCGGCGGCCGTTCGCGTCCGGATCGCCGAGTCGGGTCTCGACCATGCGGACCCCGGCTGCGTTGCCGTCCGCATCGGCTTCGATCGCCAGCGGCTGGCGGTTGAACAAAAAGCGCACGCCTTCCTCGCGGGCGTTGGCGACCTCGCGCGCCGAACCGGGCATGTTGGCCTCGTCGCGGCGGTAGGCGCAGGTGACACTGGCCGCGCCCAGACGGACCGCCGACCGCACGCAGTCCATGCCGGTGTCGCCGCCGCCGAGCACGACTACGCGCTTGCCGGTCAGTTTCGGCAGCGTGAGTGTGTCCTCCCAGCCGGCGATCGGCCGGCCCCAGGTGTCGCCGCCGGTGACCAGGCGGCCGTTGTGCACCAGGAACGGCAGCGCCGGCAGCACGCCCGGCAGGTCCTGGCCGGCCAGACCGCCATCGGTGTAGCGATAGGCGCCGGTGCCCAGGAACACCGCATCGAAGTCTTCCAGTAGCGTGTCGAGTGCGACGTCCCGTCCGATCTCGACGCCGAGCCGGAACGTCACGCCCATGCCTTCGAGCACCGCGCGCCGGGTGGCGATGACCGACTTGTCGAGTTTGAAGCTGGGGATGCCGAACTGCAGCAGCCCACCGATCTGCTCGTAGCGGTCGAACACCACCGCCTCGATGCCCGCGCGCACCAGTCTGTCCGCGCAGGCCAGCCCCGCGGGGCCGGCCCCGATCACCGCGACTCGCCGGCCGGTGGCCACGACCTTCGACAGGTCCGGCCGCCAGCCTTGGGCGAATGCGGTATCGACGATGTACTTCTCGACCGCGCCAATGGTTACCGCGCCGAAGCCGTCGTTGAGCGTGCACGCGCCCTCGCACAGCCGGTCCTGCGGACACACGCGGCCGCACATCTCCGGCAGCGGGTTGGTCTCGTGGCACAGCGCCGCGGCCTCGTGCACGCGGCCTTCCTGCACCAGCTTCAGCCAGTTGGGGATGTAGTTGTGCACCGGGCACTTGGCTTCGCAGTACGGGTTGCCGCAGTCCAGGCAGCGATCGGCCTGGTGCGCGGCCTCGCTCGGCCCGAAATCGCCGTAGAGCTCGTTCCAGTCGCCGGCCGTGCGCAGCGCCAGCGGCACTTTGCCCGGCATCTCGCGCGGCTCCTTGAGGAACCGGAACACATCGCGCTTGGTCATGACGTGGACTCCGTTGCGCGAGGCGCGAAGCAGAGCTTGGAGACGGGGATGCGCAGCATAGGTCTCATGCCGCCCGCCTCAGGTCCTCGGCCAGCGCCGCCAGGCTCGCGGCCTTGGGCTTGACCAGCCAGAACTTGCCGACGAAGTCGCGGAACTCATCGAGGATCCGCGCGCTCCAGGCGCTGCCGGTCAGCCGGGCGTGGGTCTCGATCATGTCGCGCAGGTGCGAGCGGTAGTTGTCGAAGGCCTCGGGCGTGACGCGCAGGATGTCGATCAGCTCGTGGTTGTAGCGATCGACGAAGTCGCGGTCGAGATCGAGCACGTAGGCGATGCCACCGGTGAAGCCGGCGCCGAAGTTCAGGCCGATGCGCCCCAGGACGGCGACCGCGCCACCGGTCATGTACTCGCAACAGTGGTCGCCGGCGCCTTCGATCACCGCCACCGCGCCGGAGTTGCGCACGCCGAAGCGTTCGCCCGCGCGGCCCGCGGCATACAGCTCGCCCCCGGTCGCGCCGTACAGGCAGGTATTGCCCAGGATCGGCGTGAGCCGCGACTCGAATGCGCTGCCGGCCGGCGGACGCAATACGATCCGGCCGCCGGCCATGCCCTTGCCGACGTAGTCGTTGGCTTCGCCCTCGAGCTCGAGATGCAGACCGCCGGCATTGAACGCGCCCAGGCTCTGGCCTGCGGTGCCGCGCAGACGCAGCGTGATCGGCCGGTCGGCCATGCCGGTGTTGCCGTGCACGCGCGCGATCGCGCCCGACAGGCGCGTGCCGATGCTGCGGTCGGTGTTGCGGATCTCGAAGTCGTAGCTGCCACCGTCGCCGCGTGCGATCGCCTTGGACACGCGCGCCTCCAGCGCGGCCGCCAGACCGTCGGGCGGCGCCTGCAGCGCCGGCGCGCCGCAATAGCCCAGCGGCTTGTCGGGATCGCGGCGCAGCAGCATCGACAGGTCGATGTCGACGTGGTCGCGGGTGCGGCGTAGATGCTGCTCGAGCAGGTCGGTGCGGCCAACGATCTCGTCGAGTGAGCGCGCGCCTAGCGCCGCCAGGTGCTCGCGCACGTCCTCGGCGACATTGCGGAAGAACGCCTCCACGCGCTCGGGCAGACCCTTGTAGTGCTGCTCGCGCAGGCGCGGGTCCTGCGTCGCCACGCCGGTGGCGCAGTTGTTGAGGTGGCAGATGCGCAGGTACTTGCAGCCCAGCGCGATCATCGGCGCGGTGCCGAAGCCGAACGTGTCGGCGCCCAGCAGTGCGGCCTTGATCACGTCCAGCCCGGTTTTGAGCCCACCGTCGGTCTGCAGCAACACGCGGTCGCGCATGTCGTTGAACTGCAGCGCCTGGCGCGCCTCCGACAGGCCCAGCTCCCACGGCGCGCCGGCGTAGCGGATCGAGCCCAGCGGGCTGGCGCCGGTGCCGCCGTCGTGGCCGGAGATCGTGATCAGGTCGGCGCCGGCCTTGACCACGCCGGCAGCGATCGTGCCCACGCCTGCGTGGCTGACCAGCTTGACCGAGATCAGCGCCTGCGGGTTGACCTGGCGCAGGTCGAAGATCAGCTGCGCCAGGTCCTCGATCGAGTAGATGTCGTGATGCGGCGGCGGCGAGATCAGGCCGATGCCTGGCTTGGCGTAACGCAGGCGCGCGATCAGCGCGTCGACCTTGCTGCCCGGCAGCTGACCGCCCTCGCCGGGCTTGGCGCCCTGCGCGACCTTGATCTGCAGCACCTCAGCGTTGATCAGGTATTCGGGCGTCACGCCGAAACGGCCCGAGGCGATCTGCTTGATCTTGCTGCGCCGCTCGCTGCCGTAGCGCGCCGGGTCTTCGCCGCCCTCGCCGGAATTGCTGCGCCCGCCCAGCCGGTTCATCGCGATCGCCAGCGCTTCGTGCGCCTCGGGCGACAGTGCGCCCAGGCTCATCGCCGCCGAGTCGAACCGGCGCACGATCGCCGAGACCGGCTCGACTTCGTCGAGTGGCACCGGCGCGTCCGCTGCGCGCGGGCGCAGCAGGTCGCGCAGCGCGGCCGGCGGCCGGGTGTCGACAAAGCCCGAGTAGCGGCGCCAGTCCTCGCGCGCGCCGGTGGCGACCGCGCGCTGCAGCGCCTGTACCACGTCGGGATTGAACTGGTGGTACTCGCCGCCGTGCACGTAGTGCAGCAGGCCGCCGGGTTCGGGCAGCGCGGTGTCGTCCCAGCCTTGCGCGGCGAGCGCCCAGGCATCGGCTTCCAGGCGCGCGAAGCCGGCGCCGCCGATGCGCGACGGCGTGCCTTCGAAGCACAGTGCGACGACATCGGCGTCGAGCCCGACGATCTCGAACAGCTGCGCGCCGCGATAGCTGGCGATGCTGCCGATGCCCATCTTCGACAGGATCTTCAGCAGGCCCTTGCGCACGCCGCGGCGGTAGCTGCGACCCAACTGCAGCATCTCGTCGCCGCTCTGGGTCGGAATCACGCCGCGCCGCGCCAGCCCGTGCAGGGTCTGGTAGGCGAGATAGGGATAGACCGCGGTCGCGCCGAAGCCGATCAGGCAGGCGAAATGATGGGGATCGCGCGCGGTGCCGGTTTCCACCAGCAGATTGGCGTCGCAGCGCAGGCCCACGCGCACCAGGTGCAGGTGGATTGCACCGGTCGCCAGCAGCGCGTGCACCGGCGCGGTGCCGCGCTTGGGATAACGATCGCTCAGCAGCAGAATCTCCACGCCCTCGCGCACCGCCGCCTCGGCCTCCGCGCATAGCCGGTGCAGGGCGGCCTCGAGTGTTTCGTCCTGCCCGAAGTACAGGTGCAGCAGCCGGTTGGCGTGTTCGAAGCGCGGCAGCGCGAGCAATTGCCGCAGCTTGCGCTGCGAGAGCACCGGCGAGTTCAGCAGCACGTGGTGCACATTCTCGGCGCGGTCGAGAAACAGGTTGCCCTCGCGTCCGATCTGCGTCGACAGAGTCATGACCCCGCCCTCGCGCAGCGGATCGATCGGCGGGTTGGTGACCTGTGCGAATGCCTGGCGGAAGCCGTCGTAGAGCGGGCGCACGCGCTGGCTGATCGCGGCCATCGGCACGTCGTCGCCCATCGAGCCGATGCCTTCCTGCTCGGTCTGCGCCAGCGGCCGCAGCACCGATTCCTGTTCCTCGCGGGTGAGCTGGAACAGCTTCTGGAATGCCAGCAGGGTGTCGGCCGGGAAGGGTTCTGCGGCCAGCGCCGGGTCGATCAGTTCGGTGTGCAGGTAGCTCATGCCGCGTTTGAGCCATTGCTTGTACGGCGCGCGCGCGCGGTTGACCGCGTCGATCGCGTCGTTGTCGAGCAACATCCCGGCGGCCAGATCGATCGCGATCATCTCGCCGGGCCCGAGCTTGCCCTTGGCCTTGACCCGTTCGGGCGCGACGTCCCACACGCCGGTCTCGGAGGCGATCACGAAGATGCCGTCGTGCGACAGCGTCCAGCGCGCCGGGCGCAGGCCGTTGCGGTCGAGGGTGCAGGCCGCGTACCGGCCGTCGCACATCACCACGCCGGCCGGGCCGTCCCACGGCTCGGAATTGATCGCGTAGTACTCGTAGAACGCGGCCAGATCCGCGTCCTTGTACTCCAGCGACTGGGTCGCCGGCGGCATCAGGATGCGCATCGCCTGCAGCAGGTCCATGCCGCCGAGCAGCAGCCACTCGAGCATGTTGTCGAGGGTTTGGGAATCGGAGCCGTGCATTGTGACCGGCGCGTCGAACTCGCCGATGTCGAGCAATGGCGATGCCCAGACCCCGCGGCGCGCCTGCGCCCAGCGCCGATTGCCTTCGATGCTGTTGATCTCGCCGTTATGCGCCAGCCGGCGGAACGGATGCGCCAGCGGCCAGCGCGGCAGTGTGTTGGTCGAAAAGCGCTGGTGGAACACCACCGTCACCGCGGCCAGATCCGGCCGGGCCAGGTCCGGGAACAATTGGGTGAGATGGCGCGGCAGCACCATGCCCTTGTAGCCGAGCAGCCCTGGGGTCAGGCCGACGACGTAGAAGTCGGCGACGTCATGCAGCGCCTGTTCGGCGCGACGCCGCGCCAGGTACAGCGCGCGCTCGAATGCCGGCGCATCGTCGCCATCGGCCTCGACGAACACCTGCGCCACGTGCGGCAGCGACGACAGCGCCAGCGCGCCGAGCGCGGCGGTGTCGAGCGGGACGTCGCGCCAGCCGAGCGTGCGCACGTTCAGCGCCGCCAGCTGCGCGGACAGGGTGTCGCGGCACTGCGCCGCCGCCGTCGCGTCGTGCGGCAGGAACACCATGCCGGCCGCGAGTCGAGGGCCGGTGACGACGAAGCCACTCTCGGCCGCGAGCGTGCGCACGAAGGCCTCGACGCCGACCAGCAACACGCCGCAGCCGTCGCCCGAGAGGCCATCGGCGGCGATGCCGCCGCGATGCGCCATGCGTGACAGCGCCTGCAGCGCACCGTCCACGATCTCGCGCGAGGCCTCGCCGCCGATCGTGGAGATCAGGCCGAAGCCACAGGCGTCGCGTTCGTCAGCGGGGTCGTACAGACCGCGCACCGGGGATTCCCGCATCGTCGTCATTGCCGTCCGGTCAGGGGAGCAGAGCCGGCGTGGGGATCGGAGCGTGTGGGGGTCTCGCAACGCGTCCACGTCGGGCCACCGACTAGAGCATAGTTTGTGCAGTGCGGCAATACGCCATTCGCGGCGCTTCAGACGTTTCCGATGCAACCATCGCAACGCAGCGCCAGCACCGGCCTGCGCTGGTCCTGGCGGCGGCCGTCAGCCGCGGAGCACGCGGCCGGTGGCGGCGTCGCGGATCGTCGACGGTTCGCGTCGTCCGCCGGTCTCCCCGGCGGCGACGCCGTCGATCTGCGCCAGCAACCGCGGGTCGAGCGCGGTGGCTGCATGTACGGCCGGTTCGCCCGAGAGGTTGGCGCTGGTCGACACCAGCGGCCCGCCGAAGGCGGCGCACAGCGCGACGACGCCGGGATGGGCGCTGACGCGCACCGCGATGCCGGCATGGGCGCCGGTCAGCCAGGCCGGAACACTGGGCAGCGCCGGCACGATCCAGGTGTGCGGGCCCGGCCAGACGGCGTGCACCGCATCCTGGCGACTTGTCTCGAGCGCAGACCAGTCGACGATGCCTGCCAGCTGCGTCGTGGCGCCGGCGATCAGGATGACGCCCTTGTCGACCGGCCGGCGCTTGATCTCGAGCACGCGCTGGACGGCGGCCGCGTCGAACGGGTCGCAGCCCAGCCCCCACACGCCTTCGGTGGGGTAGGCGATCACGCCGCCGCGCGCGAGCACGGCGGCCGCGGCGGCGATGTCCAGGCGCGCGATGGCGGACATGCGCGAGGCCGACCGCGGGTCAGAACGGCGCGGCGTCGTCGGACGCGGCCTTGACCACGCGCTTCTTGCCCGGCGCGACCTTGGCCGGCGTCAGCAACGACTTTGCTGGCTCGGGCGCTGCGACCGCCTGCTTGGCGACCTTCTTGGTCGCCTTTTTTGCAGTCTTCTTGGCGGCTTTCTTCGCAGGCGCTTTCTTGGTCGCGGCCTTCTTGGCGGCCGGGCCCTTGTCGGGCGCGGCCTTCTTCGTCGCGACCTTCTTGGCGGCGGCCTTCTTCGCGCCGAAGCCCTTGCGCACCGGCTTGCCGGTTTCTTCGAGCAGGCGGGTGACTTCCTCGAATGTCAGCGACGCGGGTTCGCGGTCCTTGGGAATCTTGCCGTTGAGCTTGCCGTCGCTGATGTACGGCCCGAAGCGGCCGTTGAGCACCTGGATGTCGCTGCCGTCGAAGGACTTGATGATCCGGTTGCGCGCGATCTCCTCCTTCTCCTCGATCAGGAACACCGCACGCGCCAGGTCGATCTTGTACGGGTCGTCCTCCTTCTTCAGCGAGGCATAGGTGCTGCCGCGCTTGGCGAAGGGGCCGAAGCGGCCGATGCCCACGCTGACCTGCTCGCCCTTGTCCTCGCCGAGGATGCGCGGCATCAGGAACAGTTCGAGTGCCTGCTCGAGCGTGATCGTGTGCATGCTCTGGCCGGGGCGCAGCGAGGCGAACTTGGGCTTCTCCTCGGCGTCCTCGGCGGTGCTGCCGATCGCGGCGTACGGCCCGAATCGCCCCAGCCGCACGCTGACCGGCTTGCCGGTCTTGGGGTCGGTGCCCAGTTCGCGCGCGCCGGTGGCCTCGGTGCGGTCGACCGACTCGGTCTTCTCGACCACCAGCTCCTTGAACGGGCCCCAGAACTTCTCCATCAGCGGAATCCAGTCCTCCTCGCCGCGGCTGACCGCATCGAGTTCGTCCTCGAGCTTGGCGGTGAAGTCGTAGTCCACGTAGCGGGTGAAGTGGCTGGACAGGAATTTCGACACCGCGCGGCCGACATCGCTGGGACGGAAGCTGCGGCCTTCCATCTCGACGTACTTGCGGAACAGCAGGGTCTGGATGATCGAGGTGTAGGTCGACGGCCGGCCGATGCCGTACTCCTCGAGCGCCTTGACCAGCGCCGCTTCGGTGAAGCGCGGCGGCGGCTGGGTGAAGTGTTGCTCGGCGAGGATGCGGTCGAGCGGCACGCGGTCGCCCGGCTTCATCTGCGGCAGCTTGCGGCCCTCGTCGTCATCGTCCTTGCCCTTGGTGTCCTTGCCTTCTTCGTAGACCGCCAGAAAGCCTGGCACCACGACCGTCGTACCCGAGGCGCGGAAGCTGTGCTCGCTGCCGGCGGCCAGGTCGACCGACACGGTGTTAAGCGTGGCCGGAATCATCTGCGAGGCCACGGCGCGCTTCCAGATCAGCTCGTAGAGCCGGCGCTCGTCGTCGGTCAGGTAGCGCGCGACCTGGGAGGGCGTGCGCAGCGCCGAGGTCGGGCGCACCGCCTCGTGGGCCTCCTGTGCGTTCTTGGACTTGGTCTGGTAGGTATTGGGCTGGTCGGGTAGGGAGGCGGTGCCGTAGTCGCGTGCGATCACATCGCGGATGTCGACCAGTGCGTCCTGCGACAGGTTCACCGAGTCGGTACGCATGTAGGTGATCAGGCCGATCGTGCCTTCGTCGCCGAGCGTCACGCCCTCGTAGAGCTTCTGCGCGATCTGCATGGTCTTGCGCGTGGTGAAGCCGAGCTTGCGCGAGGCTTCCTGTTGCAGCGTCGAGGTCGTGAATGGCGGCGCCGGGCGGCGTTTGCGTTCCTTGGCGCCGACGTCGGTGACGTGCAGTGCGCCCTGCGCGGCGGCCTGGATGCGCGCGCGCGCAGCCTCGGCGGTGTCGCCGTCGGTGATCGTGAACTGTTCGAACTTCTGCCCGTCGAGCTTGGCCAGCCGCGCGGTGAAGCTCTGCGAGGGATGCGCGCATGCGGCCTCGATCGACCAGTACTCGCGTGCGATGAAGGCTTCGATCTCCTCCTCGCGCTCGACGATCAGCCGCAGCGCCGGCGACTGCACGCGGCCGGCCGACAGCCCGCGCTGCACCTTGCGCCACAGCACCGGTGAGAGGTTGAAGCCGACCAGATAGTCGAGCGCGCGACGCGCCTGCTGCGCATCGACGAGGTCACCGGCGATCGAGCGCGGATTCTGCATGGCCTCCTTGATCGCCCGCGGCGTGATCTCGGTGAACACCACGCGCTGCAGCGACCGGTCCTCGAGCAGCCCGCGCTCTTTGAGGATCTCGGCGATGTGCCAACTGATCGCCTCGCCCTCGCGGTCCGGGTCGGTCGCCAGAAAGATGTCCTGTGCGCCGCGCGCGGCCTTGGCGATCGCCTCGACGTGCTTTTCGTTCTTCTCGATCAGGTCGTAGCGCATCGCAAAGCCGTGGTCGGGGTCGACCGCGCCCTCTTTGGGAATCAGATCACGCACATGGCCATAGGACGCCAGGACCTGGAAGTCGTTGCCGAGGTACTTGTTGATCGTCTTGGCCTTGGCAGGCGACTCGACGATGAGGAGGTGTTTGGCCATGGGGGCGACATCCGTGGGTGCGCCGTTGGCCCGGCGCCCCGAAAGGTGTGAAGACGCCGCCGCCCGGGGAAGGGCCCCGGGCGGTCGGTTGCTTTTATAGTGGAATCACGGGCGGGCAGGGCTGTCAAGCATGAGCCCTGCCGGGGTTCACATCGAAGCGAACAAGAGGGCGGCCACGATCGCGACCACGCCCAGTCCGAACAGGGCGCCGAAGATCGCCAGCACGACGATCGCCACCGTTCCCAGTCCATCGGTCTGCAGCTCGGGCTGGTCGGTGAAGGCCCATTTGTCGACCACCACCGTGTCGCAGATGAGGTCGTGCAACGCCTGCCTGCGCTCGGTGAAGACGATCATCAGAAAGCCGATCATCAGAATCAGTGCGCTGAGGATGGTCGAAAAATAGCGGCCGATGCCGCGCAGCAACGAGATGCGCTCGCCGTTGGGGCGGACCACCTTGATGCCCACGGCCATCTTGCCGGGTGTGGCCATCATGCTCGACGCGTGGAACCAGGCGTAGTAGAGCGCGCTGAGGGCGATCTGCAGCAGGTTGGACAGGAGCTGGAGCAGCACGATGCCCATGTTCCCGGCCGGGTCCGAGCCGCCGACCGCGAGGATGCCGCCGAGCACGGCGAGGGCGATCACACTGATCACCATGCCGATGACGCCCACGATCAGGCCGTCGATCAGATAGGCCGCGACCCGCTTCCAGAAGCCGATGTAGACCACGGCGCCACCGCGCACGACCGCAGCGGTGTGGGCCACCGGGGCGGTCGGCGGCGCGTATGGAGAGGCGCCGGCCGGTGGCATCGCGGCTGCATGGGCGCTTTCGGTGACCGGCCGCCAGGCATCGCCGGGCGCCGGCGCGCCGTCGACGTCGGCTTGCGTCGGCGCCAGCGCCTCGAGGGTCCATTCCGACGCCGCCGGAGACGGGGAGGCCGCGCTGGCGAACTCGCCGCGCACCGCGTCCAAGGGCACCCATTCGGCCAGGCCGTCGCGCCAGACCAGGGTCCTGTCGTGGATCTGGCGAGCCTGGTACAGGCGCAGCAGCTCGGTGGCCGGGACCGGCCCCCGTCGGGCGTGCGTGGCGTCGGCGTAGAACCAGTCGGTCATCGGGGCGGATCCTGTGCTGGGAGCAATGCCGCAGCTGCGGCAGGACGAAGGGGCACGACGTTGCCGCCCCGCACGCGGGCGGCCTGGCGGCAGCATGTCGCCGTCAGGCCATTGGCGACACCGCGTTGCGGGAGGCGAGGCATCGGCACACGCGCGGTGTGCACCGGATGTCCGGCACCCATGGACCCGGTGTGGCTCGGCCCGGCGGACAGCCAGCCCCCTGCAATGCGATGGCCGTTGGCCTGGCCGGCCGGCCGTGCGGGCGTCGTGGGCGGCATGCTAACCCGTGCAGCGCGATTCGTCCCCGTTGCGCGGCGGCGGAACGGGATCGGGTCATCGCGGGGCGTCAGGCATCCAGCCGGGTCAGTGCACCGGCTCGGGCTCGTCGATGAACATCTGGGTTTCCATCCAGGCGTAGGCCGCCTCGCTGCCGGGCTGATTGAACAGCACCATCAGCACGACCCACTTCAGGTCGTCGAGGTCGAGCTCGTCCTGATCGAGCGCCATCACGCGGTCGAGCACCAGCTCGCGCTGGTCGGCGTCGAGCACGCCGTGCTGCTCGAGAAACATCAGAAAGCCGCGGCCTTCGACGTCCAGCCGGTCGATCTCGGGCGCCGAGTACACGCGGGTGGGCCCGTTCGCGCGGACCTCCGACACGGCCGGGCGCTGCTCGGCCAGGGCGTCGAGCCAGTCGAAGGCCTTGCTGGTCTCCGCCGGGCTGAATCCGGCCTGCAGCAGACCGCTCTGCAGCGAGTCGCGGTCACGGACCAGGTCCGCGTCCTCGGTGAAGTAGTGCTCGAACAGATAGAGCAGGACATCCAGGATGCTTTCTTTCATATTCCCCGGCCTGCGCCCAAGGGCGCGTCATTCAGGACTTTCGGCAATAGCGACCGTGCGCGACGTCGAGGCGTCCATCCAGCTCCATGGCCAGGAGCATGGCCGACGCACGGGCGACCGTCAATCCGGTGCGGGCGATCAGTTCATCCATACCGCTTGGGTCGTGCCCCAGGGCCTGCCACAAGCGGTTGTAGTCGGGGTCGGTGCTCGGGACGGCGGGCGCAGGTGTCGCCGTCGCCTCTTGGGTGGGGGCGGCCAGGCGCCCGCGCAAGGCAGCGGCGAGATCTGCGGCGACCGGGCCGAGCGCGGCGCCCACCTCGTCTGGCGATTCGACCAGCATGGCCCCGTCGCGCAGCAGGCGGTGACAGCCGCGGGCCTTGGGGTTGCGGATCGAACCGGGGATCGCGAACACCTCGCGGCCTGCCTCGCCAGCGAGGCGCGCGGTGATCAGGGCGCCGGAGCGATACGCCGCCTCGACGACCAGGGTGCCAAGCGCGAGGCCGGCGACAATGCGGTTGCGGCTGGGGAACTGGGCGCGGCGCGCCGGAGTGCCGGGCGGGTACTCGCTGACCACCGCGCCTTCGGCGGCGATCCGCGCATGCAGGCCGGCGTTACAACGCGGGTAGGGCACGTCGATGCCGCTGCCGAGCACCGCCACCGTGACGCCACCGGCCTCAAGCGTGGCCAGGTGGGCTGCGGCGTCGATGCCGCCGGCCAGGCCGCTGACCACCGCCAGCCCCTGCGCGGCAAACCGCCGGGCGAACGCGGCGACGGTGTCCAAGCCGGCCGCAGTCGGCGCGCGGCTGCCGACCACGGCGACACCCGGATGCCAGAGCAGCGCGGGATCGCCGTCGACGAACAGCGCCAGTGGCGGACCGGGCGCGCGCCGCAGCAGGGCCGGGTAGTCGGGGTCGTGCCAGCCCACGAGCTGGCGCCTGGGGGCGGCTTGCAGCCAGGCGCGCGAGCGGCGCCATGCCGGCTCGGGCGTGCGCAGCGCACGGCATTGCGCCGGGGTGAGGCCGGCTTCGCACCAGGCGTCGGCGCCGGCGGCGAGTGCGGCGGCAGGCCCGCCGTGGCGGTCGAGCAGGGCGCGGCGGGGCGACAGCGGGCCGCTCGCGTGGATCAGCTGCAGCAGCGCGTCGGCATCGGTGTGGGCAGTGTCGGGCATGCGCCCAGGCTAGGCCCGCCCGGGCGCGCCGGCCGTCGGCGCAACCCGCGCGTGCGGGTCGGAAATGCCCGCACGCGACGGTGCGGGGCGCGTGGCCCCGCAGTGCGGGTCAGTGGGTCGCGTCGGGGTGCTTGAGACGGTCGCCGATCTGGACCGGCTTGGTGCCTTCCATGACCAGCGCGTAGCTGACATGGTCGAACGTCCGGAACACCATCGCGTGTGCGGCGTACTCGTCGGGCAGCCGGTCGCGGCGCGAGCCCCGGTCGGGGGCGGCGTCGATGCGCGAGGTGTTGGGGTGGCGCACGCGGTCGACGACGTAGTCGCCGCTGTTCCAGATCGAGAACACCGTGCCGTTGTCGATGCCCGATGCGCGGCCGGCCGAAATCGCGATCACGTCGCGTGGGCCGCCGGTGATCAGCGTGTCGGCGACCGCGAGCACCTGCACGTCGGCGGCGATCGCATCGGCGGCCGGCGCGTGCGGGAAGAACTGCAGGTCGTAGGGCTGCGGGTCGACCGGCACCACGCGGTCGCCCGGGCGGGCCTCGAAGCCGCCGCCGTCGAGCGCGATCGTGGTGGTGTCGGTGTCCTCGGTGGGGCCGGAGACCACGGTGCCCACGCCCAGTTGGACCATCTCCACGCCCAGGAAGGCATCCTGGCCGCGCAGGCGCGGCAGCGTCTGCCGCCACAGGTGGCTTTCGCCGGCGACGCGCTTGCCGCGGTAGTTGAGGTCGCGCGCGCGCCGCGCGCCGTAGAACTCGGTCGCCGGTCGCTGCACCGCGTAGCGCTGGCCCGGCAGCGCGTTCGCCAGGCCCTTGACGTAGATGTCGCGGTCGATGCTGCCGCGCAGCCGGGTGCCTTCGCTGCCGAGCACGTAGGGCAGGTGGTCGAACTTGAAGACGATGCTGCGGTTCTTCAGGAACGGCTCGATGTCCGACAGCGAGACCGCATCGATCGGCGCCTGCGCGGTCGTGCGCGGACCCGGGCGCACGGTCGCGGTGACCCGGTCGAGGTACGCCAGGCTGATGACGTCGCCCGGGTAGATCAGATGCGGGTTGGCGATCTGCGGATTGGCCTGCCAGATCTCCGGCCACAGCCAAGGACGGTCGAGGAAGCGGCCCGCGATATCCCACAGCGTGTCGCCACGCACCACGACGTAGGTGTCGGGATGGTCGCCGCGCAGTTGCTGGGCCGCAGCATACGTGGTCACGGTCAGCAGCGCGACGGCACACACCGTGCGGAGCGTTCGGGAAAGGCGTTCGAGCGTGCCGGCCATCTACAGCTCCCCTTTGGGTTTCTCCCCTTGCAGCGACGCAATATAGCCTGAAATCACGAAACGGAAGCAACTGCGCGCCGCGTTACAATGCCCGGCTTCCGCCTGCGCGCTGCCGCTTACGCCGTCCACTCCATGGCCCTGCTCCCGATCCTCGAATACCCCGACACCGGCCTGCGCAAGGTCGCCGCGCCGGTGCCCGCCGAGCGCTTCGCCGACCCGGCGTTCCAGCGCCTGCTCGATGACATGTTCCAGACCATGTACGAGGCACCGGGCATCGGGCTGGCCTCGACCCAGGTCGACACCTACGAGCGTTTCATGGTCATCGACGTCACCGAAACGCACGACCAGCCGCTGGTGTTCGTCAATCCGACGATCCGCGACCGGTCGGCCGACCTGCGCGTGCATACCGAGGGTTGTCTGTCGATTCCGGGCGTGTTCGCCGATGTGACCCGCGCCGACGGCATCGTCGTCGAGGCCTTCGACCGTCACGGCAAGGCGTTCGAGCTGACCGTGGACGGCCTGCTGGCGACCTGTGTGCAGCACGAGATCGACCACCTCGACGGCAAGCTGTTTATCGACTACCTGTCGCCGCTCAAGCGCGACCGCGCGCTCAAGAAGCTCGAGAAGCTGCGCAAGGGCCGGGACTAGGTGGCCGGGACGGGGAGGCGCAGCGCCGAACCCGTCGCCCGTGCCTCCGAACCCGCCGGTTTGGCCCCGCGATTCCCGACTCCCGACTCCACGTTTTCCGGATCTCCATCCGTCCCATGAGAATCGTTTTCGCCGGCACCCCGGACTTCGCCGTGCCCTCGCTGCTCGCTGCCGATGCGCGGCGCGAGGTCGTGGCCGTCTACACCCAGCCCGACCGGCCGGCCGGACGCGGCCGCACGCTGACGGCCTCGCCGGTCAAGCAGGCCGCCCTCGACCGCGGGCTGATCGTGCGCCAGCCCGAGCGCTTGCGCGGCGCCGAGGTGCTCGATGCGCTGCGCGCGCTCGAACCCGACCTGATGGTGGTCGTCGCCTACGGACTGTTGTTGCCGCAGGGGGTGCTCGACATCCCGCGCCTGGGCTGCTGGAACGTCCACGCCTCGCTGCTGCCGCGCTGGCGTGGCGCGGCGCCGATCCAGCGCGCGATCCAGGCCGGCGACGCCCAGACCGGCGTCTGCCTGATGCAGATGGACAAGGGGCTGGACACCGGACCGGTGCTGCTGCGGCAATCGACGCCGATCGCGCCCGACGACACCGGCGGCCGCTTGCACGACCGTCTGGCCGAGCTCGGCGCGCAGGTGCTCGCCGACGGCCTTGGCCTGCTGCGGGCCGGCATCCGTCCGGTGCCCGAGGTGCAGGCCGAGGCCGGGGTGACCTACGCCCACAAGCTCGACAAGGCCGAGGCCCGACTCGACTGGACGCGCCCGGCGCGCGCACTGGCCGACACCGTGCGTGCGTTCGAGCCCTGGCCGATCGCCGAGGCCGAACTCGCCGGTGAGCGCGTGCGCGTGCATGCGGCGCAGGCGTTGCCGCTCGCCCACGACCGCGCGCCGGGCACCTTGCTCGCGGCCGGTCGCGACGGGCTCGACATCGCCTGCGGCGACGGCGCGCTGCGCGTGCTGCGGCTGCAGCGCGCTGGCGGCAAGGTCGTCGCCGCGGCCGACTATCTCAACGCCCGCCAGGACCTCAAGGCGCTGGTCGCCGCCCCGGCGGGGCAGGGCTGAAATGGGCGTGCCCGGCGCCGCGGTCCGCGTGCAGGCCGCACAGGTGCTCGATGCGGTCGCGCACCACGGCACCTCGCTCAAGGCCGCGCTGGCCACTGCGCTACCGACGCTCGCCGATCCGCGTGACCGCGCATTGCTCGAGGCGATCTGCTTCGGCGCGCTACGCGGCGCCGCCCGCTACGACCGTGCGCTGGCGGCGTGGATCCCGCGTCCGCTGCCGCGTCGCGATGCGTCGCTGCGCGCGCTGCTGCATGTCGGCTTCGCTCAGCTCGACCCGCTCGGCCTGCCGGCGCACGCCGCGCTGTCGGCGACGGTCGAGGCCGCGCGCGCGATGGGCCGCAGCCACCAGGCCGGGCTCGTCAATGCACTACTGCGCCGGGCCCAGCGCGATGGCCTTCCGCCGCCAGCGCCAGGCGATGGCTGGCCGGCCTGGCTGCTGACGCAGGTCCGCGAGGATTGGCCCGATGCCTGGGAGGCGATCCTTGCGGCCAGTGCGTCACAGGCGCCGACCTGGCTGCGGGTCAACCGCCGACGCAGCACGCCCGCGGCCTGCATTGCCGTGCTCGCCGAGGCGGGTGTCGAGGCGGTCGCGTATCCGGGGTTGCCGGATGCGCTGCGGGTCGATGCGCCGTTCGCCGTGGCTGCATTGCCCGGCTTCACCGACGGGCTGTTTTCAGTGCAGGACGGCTCGGCCCAGCAGGTCGCCGCCGCGCTGGCGCCGGCCCCGGGGGCGCGCGTGCTCGACGCCTGCGCCGCGCCCGGCGGCAAGAGTGCCCACTTGCTGGAGCGCGATCCGGCGCTGCGGCTGACCGCGCTCGATGTCGCCGCACCACGCGTGGCGCGGATCGCCGCGACCTTTGCCCGGCTCGGCGTGGGCGAGCAGGCCGCGCTGCGCACGGTCGACGCGCTCGAGGTGGGGCGTTGGTGGGACGGCACGCCGTTCGATGCGGTGCTACTCGATGCGCCGTGCTCGGCGACCGGCGTCGTGCGTCGCCAGCCCGACGTGCTGCTGCACCGGCGCGCGTCCGATCTCCAGGCGCTGGTCGCGCTGCAGGCGCGCCTGCTCGACGCACTGGCACCGACGGTCGCGCCCGGCGGCGTGCTGCTGTACGCGACCTGCTCGATCCTGCGGCGCGAGAATGCCGCGCAGGTCGAGGCGTTCCTGGCCCGGCATCCGGACTTCGCGGTGCAGCCGCTGGACGCGGGCTTCGGCCGCGATACCGGTGCCGGCCACCAGCGCCTGCCGGGCGAGGACGGCATGGACGGCTTCTTCTACGCGCGGCTGCGCCGCGGGCGCTGAGCACCGCTGCCGCGCAGGCGCTCGCTTAGAATCACCGGCATGACGACGCCTGCCGCCAGCCTGATCATCAGCACCTACAACAACACCGACTGGCTGCAGCGCTGTCTGTGGGGCTATGCGCAGCAGGACCGCCTGGATTTCGAGTTGGTCGTCGCCGACGACGGCTCCGGCCCGGCGACGCGCGAGATGCTCGAGGCGATGGCGCCGACGCTGCCGTATCCGTTGCGGCATGTCTGGCACGAGGACGCGGGCTTCCGGAAGTGCACCATCCTCAATCGCGGGATCGAGGACGCGCGGTCCGACTACCTGATCTTTTCCGACGGCGATTGTGTGCCGCGGGCCGATTTCGTCTCCCAGCACCTACGCCTGCGCGAGTCGGGCCGTTACCTGGGCGGCGGCTACTGCAAGCTGCCGATGGACGTGAGCCTGAAGATCGACCGTGAGGTCATCGCGCGCGGTCTGCATACCGATCTTGACTGGCTCAAGATCAACGGTCTGCCGCGCAACAAGCGCTCGCTCAAGCTGTGGGCACGGCCTGGCTGGCGCGAGCGGTTGCTCAACGCCGTCACTCCGACGCCGCCGCGCTGGGCCGGCAACAACGCCTCGGGCTGGAAGGCCGACCTGGTCCGCGTCAACGGCTTCGACGAGCGCATGACCTACGGCGGCGAGGACCTGGAGCTGGGCGAACGCCTGGCGAACGCCGGCGTGACCGGCAAGCAGATCCGCTTCTCGGCGGTGTGCGTGCACCTCGACCACGCCCGCGGCTACGTCAAGCCCGAAATGAAGGCCGCCAACCAAGCCATCCGCGATGCCGTCAAAGCCGGCCGCCGCACCTGGACCGACTACGGCCTCGTCCCCGGCCCACCGCCCTGAGCCGGGGGGCAGAGTCGCTTTTTTTCGGCAAAACCGGGACCAGAGGCGTATTTCCAGGGCAGAACTGCGCGGCAATCACAATGTCTGACTGGAAATACGACCCCGACCCTGCCTTCAGGCGGCGAGCGCGCGCAGGCGTCGATACTTCTCCAGCACGTAGCCCGCTTGAGCGCGGTGAAAGCGCCAGCCGGCGGCGCCGTCGAGGAAGGCGCCACGCAGCAGGTATTGCTTGAGCAGGTAGGCGGCGGCGTGCAGGGGGCCGTCGAGTGGGCCGGCGCGCTTGCCGGCGTCGAAGCGCTGCTGGGCCCAGAGCTGGGCGTAGCGCGAGAGCTTGGCGACGTGCTCGGCATGGCTGCGCGAGGTGTCGTGTTCGAAGTCGGCATCGAGCGCGCGCACGGTTTTGCCGGCGAGGTCCGGCCGTTCGTGCACCTGCGAGGGCAGGTAGCGCCAGCCTGCGCGCACCAGCCGCTCCATCGGTTCGCCGCCGCGCAGGCGGTGGCCAAGGAACCAGTTGCGGCGAGTCAGCAGCCAGGCATCGGCCTGCTCGACGCGCCCGCTCGAAAACAGCGTGCGGATCGTGTCGGCGGTGCCGGGCGAAAGCCACTCGTCGGCATCGAGCAGCAGCAGCCAGTCGTGCGCGGCCAGCGTATTGGCGAAGGTCTTCTGCGCGGCGTAGCCCAGCCAGTCCTGGTGCACGACCCGAGCGCCGTGTGCGGTGGCGACCGCGACCGTGTCGTCGGTTGAGCCCGAATCGACGACCAGCAGTTCTGCGCACAGCCCGCGCATCGAATCGAGGCAGCGGCCGATGCGGTCGGCCTCGTTGCGGGTGATGACGACGCCGGAGAGGGGAAGTGGGGCGGACATAGGACAAGCATGCCGGGGAAAGCGCGATTGTCTACAATCGCATTGCCGGGACACATCATGCATTCTGTGTTGATTCGATTTTCAGCGAACCGGCAGGGCATGGCGAACATCCGCATCATTTCCCGCGACAACGGGGTCGGACTGAGCCGGGATATGGCGCTGGTCGCCGCCTTGTTCCGGGACGCCGGGCATGCGGTGGAGGTCGTCGCCTACGGCGGCAACCGGACCTTGGATCGCTGCATGGAGATCGGACACCGTGTGCGACATGCATTGGGCCGGCGCGTGGACGTGCAGATCTTTCTCGAACGTGTGTACCACCGGTTCCTATCGTTGGCAGATTGCAATCTGCTGATCCCGAACCCGGAGTGGTTCCAGCCGGCCTGGCAGCGGTTTTTGCCCCGATTCGATGCGGTGCTGTGCAAAACTCATCATGGTGCCCAAGCCTTCGCGGCCTTGGGCTGCGAGGTGCGCGAGATCGGGTTCACGAGTGACGACGTGTTCGATCCCGAAGTCGCCCGTGTGCGCCAGTTCTTTCACCTGGCCGGCAGAAGCAGCGCGAAGGGGACCCACGTCGTGCTCGACGCCTGGGAGCGGCACCCCGAATGGCCGAACCTGGTGGTCGTGCAGAACCCCAAGACCGCAGTCAGACGGACGGCGCTTGCGAATGTCTCGCACCGACTCGAGTACCTGGGGGCGGACGAACTGCGCCAGTTGCAGAACGCGAGCCTCTTCCATCTGTGTCCGTCCGAGATGGAGGGCTTTGGGCATTACCTCAACGAGGCGATGTCCGTCGGTGCAGTCGTGTTGACGACAGATGGCGCGCCGATGAACGAGCTGGTGTCAGCCGATGACGGTGTACTGCTCACGCCGAGCGCGCGCATCCCGGAAGGGCTGGCCGAACGGTTCGTCGTCGACGTCGCTGCGATCGAAGCAGGGGTTACCAGGGCGCTGGCATTCGATGACGCCGAGTTGGCCCGTCGGCGCGCCGGCGCGCGTCGACGCTTCCTGGACCGCGATGCCCATTTCCGCAACACGCTGGTACCGCAATGCCTGGCGATCGCTGCCGCCGCGCCTCGTTGAGTTGAGACCGGCGGCGGCAGCGATGGGCTACCAGCCGCCTCGGCGAGACTCGACGGGCCGCAGCGACGAGATCTGATCGTTCATGCGCATGCGTTCGAAATTGCGCACATCCCGATTGATGATTTCGCAGCGGCCACGGAAATCTGCGTGCTCGCACACTTCCCATGCGCCACGCACCTCGACCGAGCTGATCATGTCGTTCATTCCGGCACTTCGCATATCGCGGATGCCGCGACTGAACGTTTGCGTGCGGCCCTGGAAATCGGCGTGTTCGTACACCGTGATCGACGGGCCGTAGCGGTTGGAACGCCCGTCACGGTCTCCGCGCCACCGCCGTTCGTTTCGATCGTCACGCTCGTGGCGATGGTCGTATCCGCGCCGATCGCCATCCTGAAACGCCTGAGCGGTGCCCGTACCGACAAGGGACAGCGCTGCAAAAACGAGCGCGATGCGCAAACCTGCTGCCATGATGGGTCCTTGGTAGGTGGAGTGAGGACGATCACACCGTAGCCACGCCCAGCTGAAGAATGGCTGGCCGGAATCCGCCCGGTCCGACCTGGGCGCAGTATCACGTGATGATGGAAGCGCCAGCCCGATGTGCGGAGGTCGGCGTCGGTGTCTCCTCGGCTTACGCCGTCCGCAAGGCGTCCACCAGCAGCGCGGCCCACAGCGCCAGCAATGGCAGCCACGCCCAGCGCCAGCGCCCCATGCCGCGCCAGGCAGTCCGCCAGGGGCCAGGCGGGGTCACGTCGGCCTCCGGCGCCGCGCCGAGCGCAGGGCATCGGTGATGCGCAGGCCGTAGAGGTAGACGCCTGTCGCGCACAGGGCGGTCAGCAGGGCGCCGAACGCGCACCACAGCCAGCGCACCGGCCAGCCGCCGAAGGTGCCGAAGTGCAAAGGGTCGGCCAGTTCGGCGATGCGCTGGTGCAGGTCCATGTCGCGGCCGTCGCGCAGGCCGGCGACGGTGCCGTCGCGCAGATCGAACCCGATCGCGTTGGCGCGGTCGCGCACCAGCCAGGCCTGCGCCTGGCCGTCGACCAGCAGCGATACGGGCGAGATCTCGTGCACGCCGCCGATCCGCAACTGCGGCCAGCGTCGCGCCGCCTCGGCGATCGCGCGGTCGATCGCCGCCGAGTCTGCCGGCGTGGCGGTCGCGTCGTGCCCGGGCAATGCGATCTTCGTCGCTGGCCCGGCGCCGCCGCCGAGCGACTCGATCAGGTACCAGCCTCCGGTCAACCCGATCAGCGCGATGAACCACAGACTCCAGACACCGGCCAGCCGATGCACATCACCCCACAGTCGGCGGGGCCGGTCGCCGCGCGGCCAGGCGCCGAATCCGCGCCACCAGCGCTTGTAGATGACCAGGCTCGTGGCCAGCGACAGCAGCAGCGGCAGTGACAGCGCCGTCACCAGCGGCACGCCGATCTTCAGCGGCAGCATCAGATGGCGATGGGTGTTGCGCAGGATCCGCTGGGCGTTGAACCAGGGGGTGTCGCCGGTCACCCTGCCGCTGCCCGGGTCGACCCAGACGAAGCGGCGTTCGCCGTTGGGCAGGCGCATCACCGCGCGCGCGGCGAAGCGCGACGCGTGCGGCGCGGCCAGCGATTCGAGTGTCCACGCCGGATAGGCGCGTTGCACCGCGGCCACCAGCGTGCCCCAACTCGCATGCTGGGTGGAGGGCGCCACCCGCGCCTCGGGGAAGACCAGCCAGTCGATTTCCTGCGACACCGTCGCCAGGGTGCCAGTCAGACACACGAAGCCCATCAGCAGCGACAGTTTGAGCCCGATCCAGCTGTGCAGGTCGAACCACAGCCGGCGTCCGCCGGTCTTTTTCGCGGCGGCGGGCGGACGCTGGAGGCAGGCGGACGCGTCGGCGGGCATGGGATCAGAACGTGTACGCAGCCTGCAGGTACAGCCGCCGCGGCTCGCCGGGGAAATGGCCTGTGCGCTCGGTGAAGCCGCTGGCCGCGTAGACCTTGTCGAAGAGATTCTTGACGTTGGCCTGGAACTTCCAGCGCTGCCAGTGCGTCTGCCAACTCAGGTCGAAGACGGTGTACGGCTTGACCCGCTGGCCGTCCAAACTCACGCGTTCGCCGGTGTGGTCCAGGCCGAAACCGACTGCCGAGGCCAGCGCCGGCAGGTCGTAGCGGGTCCACACGCCCAGCTTGTTGCGCGGCGCGTTGGCGAAGCGGTCACCGGCGGCGTTGACGATGCCGTTGCTGCCGGCATCGATCACCCGCGCATCGTTGTAGGCGTAGGCCACGTTGAGCACCCAATGCGCGGTCAGATCGGCGAGCAGGTCGACCTCCAGGCCTTCGCTGCGCACCAGGCCCAGCGGGGCGAGCTGGTTGACGCCATCGACGATCGCGCCGGTGGCTTGCACGATGTTGCTGCGCTCGATGCGGTAGAGCGCGGTGCCGAGCGTCACGCGGCCGTCGGCGAGCGCGGTCTTGAGCCCGGCCTCCCACTGCCGGCTGCGCTCGGCGTCGAACGGGCCACCGGCCGCCGGGTCCTGGTTGGACGTGGCCTGTGGCAGGAAGCCGCTGGCGACGTTGGCATAGGCGTTGATGCCTTCGCGCAACGTCACCGTGCTGCCCAGGCGCCAGCTCAGATCGCGCCCCTCGATCCGGCTGCCGCCGATGCGGTCCTCATCCTCGAAGCCGTCCCAGCGCAGCCCGGCGAGCACCTGCCAGCGCGGCGTGATCGCGATCTCGTCCTGAACGTATCCGCCATAACGCAGCCCGCGTGTGCGGGTGCTGCGCCAGGGCAGGGCGTCGAGCCCGTAGTCGAGGTACGAACTGCGTCCGTACTCCGGCGCGCGCAGGTCAAGGCCCGGCACCGGGCCGGCGCCACGCGGCAGGTCGGCGCTGTTGGCAGTCTGCGCGCTGAAGTCGGCATCCAGCCGGTAGCCGTCGGCCCCGAACAGCAGCGTGTGGCCAAGCCCGCCGGTCGAAAAACGCCAGACCGCGTTGCCGGCCACCGTCAGGCCGGTGTTGTCGCGCCATTGGTTGCGCAACTGCCGGGTCATCCATTCGGCACGGCCGTCGCCGTCACGGTCGATCAGGCCCATCGGCTCGTGGTAGATCTGGTGCTCGCCGTTCTCGAACCAGCGCGCCGCCAGGTCCACGTCCCAGTCCGCCGACGGCGAGGCGCGGTACTGCACCAGCGCCACGCGTGCGTCCATGTCGAGGAAGTCGGTCGCCTCATTGTGGTTCCATCGGCGATCGGTCAGGAACACGCCGTCGTCGTTGACCGGCACGCCGCGCAGCCGGTTGCCGCCCAGGTTCTGCGCGATGTCGGTCACCTGCAGCGTCAGCTCGCCGGTGTCGCCGATGTCGAAGGCCAGCGACGCATCGCCGATCTGACTTTCGCTGTCGGCGTTCCAGCGCAGGCCTTCGTCGCCGTCGGCGTGCACGCCGAGCCGGTAGCGTACGCGCTCCGACAGCGGCCCGGTCGCCTCGAACGAGCCGGCCGCGAACGCCGCATTGCCGGCGGCCAACTGGACCCGGCGCAGGGCGCGGCGCTGCGGTTTGCGGGTCACATAGTTGATGATGCCGCCGGGCTCGCCGCCGCCGTAAAGCGCGCCGGCCGGCCCCTTGAGCACCTCCAGCCGCTCGATGTTGAACAACTGCGGCACCGAGAAGCCGGCATAGGGGTCGCCGCGCAGGCCGTCGTAGAGCACGTTTTCCTGGCGGAAACCGCGCAGGGTGACGCCGGCGTAGCTGAAGAAGCTCACGCCGCTGATGCTGCGATACAGATCGGTGACCTCGTAGGCCGCCTGGTCGTCGATCAGCTCGCGCGGCAGCACCTGGACCGAGAGCGGGACCTGCGACAGCGGCGTGCCGGTGCGGGTCGCGACCGCGGCGTCGTCGCTGCGATAGAGCGCTTGCGCGCGGCCGACGACGCGCACTGCGTCAAGGTCGGTAGCCTGCGGCGGCTCGGCCGCAGCGGCGAGGGAGGGGGCGGCGAGGGCGGCAACCAGCCACTTGGCAAGCGGGCGGAAGCGAAAGATCGAAGGCACGCGGGGCCTGGGCGTTGGGATACAGTCGCCCAGTATAAATGACATTCATTCTCATTTTGTCGGGGGCGCTTCGTCCGCCTACCAGCGCAGCGGGCGCCGGGCGATCTCGCGCGACAGCGCCGCATGCAGGCGTTCGGCCTCGGCGAGCGGGACAAAGCGCAGCCGCAGCGGCGGGCCCAGCGGCTGCGCACCGGCGGTGTCGAGCCACAGCGCGGCCATGCCGGTCCAGCGGTCGAGCGGTGACTGGCGCAGTTCCACCGCCTGCAGCTTGCCGATCTCGGCAAAGCGCCAGTGCCGGCGCCACCAACCCTCGCGCACCGCGACCATCGTCGTATCGATCGCATAGCCGGCGCGAGCCGCATGCCGATGCGCGACGAACGCCGACCACGGCAGCCACAGCAGCCCGAGCAGGCCCCAGCGGCCGAAGAACCAGCCCAGCACCAGGCACAGCACGGTCGTCGGCAGCCACGCGCCGAGCGCCAGCCGCAGCCAGGCCCGGTGGTGCAGCGGCCGCCACTGCGTCGGCGGCCAGCTGGCGAGCGCGGCCACATCGCGCACGATCGCGTCGCAGGTCGCCGCGGTCGCGATCGGCGCCAGTGCATCGAGCCCGCGGCCGTTCTGCTGCCCCTGGCCGTCGCTGCCACGCGCGCTGGCGGTGTCGATCTCCAGCGTGCGCCGCGCGAACAGCCGATGCAGCACGCCTTCGCGCAGCGTCCAGGCCTGGATGCGCCGGCGCGGTACCGAACTGCGCGACCGGCTCAGCAGGCCGCGCTCGACGGTCAGCCGCCGTCCCTGCCGCTGCAGCCGGAAGCCGTGATAGCGCACCAGCGCCAACAGCACCGAGAACGCGCGGATCGCCAGCAGCGCCAGCGCCACCGCGCCGGCCAGCACCAGCGCCTTCGCCATCCAGGTCGCGGCGAAGGTGTTGGCGTAGCCGAATGCCTCGCGCCCGCCCTCAACGAGCCAACGTCCCGCGGTGCGGTCGGGCAGCGACTGGAAGGCGAGCGCCAGCGCACCGGCGATGACGATCATGCCGCGATTGGAGATCAACCCGAGTTTGACGACCTCGGCCGTCGACAGCGCCAGCAACGTGACACCGGGCGTGGCCGTCGACGCCGGCTGCGGCGCGCTCGCATCGGTCCGGCCGCGGTCGCGGATCAGTTGCTCCAGCGCCAACGCGTCGGGCAGGCGCAACACTCGCATCTGCGCCTCAGGGCGGGTGCCGCCGGCCGACTCGAGCCGGACCTCGGCCACGCCGACCAGGCGATGCAGCAGCGACTGGTGGATCGCGACGTTGTGGATGCGCGAGTAGGGGATCTGGCGCACGCTGCGCTCGAGCAGGCCGCTGCGCACCACCAGACGGTCGTCGGCGATGCGATAGCGGAAGGTCAGGTACTGCCACACCGACACGGCGACCAGTGCGCCGATGCCGATCAGCGGCAACCACGCAGGCCCGTCGTCGGCGCGCCGGCCGGCGACCAGCAGCACGATCAGCGGCACGATGAACTGGCGCAGGTTCTGCAGCAGCACGAACAGCCACGAGGCCGGATGCAGCCGGCGCTCGGCATCGCCCGGCGCAGCGGCGAGGGGCGGCAGCGGTGGCGGCTCAGGTGTCGTCATGGTCGTCGTCGCGCGCCGCGCGCGCGGCCAGCGCATCGCGCAGCCGCTCGGCCTGGGCGTGGTCCAGGCCCGACAACGCCACCGCGCTGTTGCGGGTGCCGGCGGTGTGCACGGTCAGCGTCGACAGGCCGAACGCGCGTTCCAGCGGCCCGCGCCGGATGTCCAGGTGCTGCACGCGGTTGCCCGGCACGCGCACGTCGCTGCGCCACAGGTGTCCGCGGCGGATGCCCAGGCCGTCGTCGTCGAGCCGCCAGCGTGTGCGCAGCCAACGCCGCCGTGCGATCCACACCGTCCATGCCGGCAGCAACACCAGCGCGCCCGCGTGTGCAGCCAGCGAGAGCGGCGAGCGGCCGAACGTGAGCAGCCCCGGCACCAGCAAGACCGCCAGCGGCAGCAGCGTGCCGATCAACGCGGTGATCGTCGCCAGCGTGCGTGCGGCGACCGGCAGCGGCTGCCAGGCGCCGGTCTCGACCGGGGCCGCGGGATCGGTGACAGGCGTTTGCGGCAACGGATCGGCCGCCGTGTCGTCGCGACCCTCGGTCGGCAGGGTCATCGGCGGCGCTCCAGGTCGAGATAGGGGTTGTCGTCGTGCGAACCCGACGGCCGCGCCTTGTAGCGCTTGTAGGTCCACTGGTACTGCGCCGGATCGCGGCGGGCGATGTGCTCGACGCCGGCGTTGAGCGCGGCGGTCGCGCGCGGCACGTCGGCATCGGCGATGCCCTCGGGCGCCGGTTCGATGCGCAGTGCGAAGCCGGAGCCATCGCCGATGCGCTCGCAGTAGGCGTAGAGCACGGTCGCGCCGGTGCGTTCGGCCAGCCGCGGCACCAGGGTCATCGTCAGTGCCGGCAGACCGAAGAACGGCACGAATTCGCCGTCGCCGGCCTTGGGCTGCTGGTCGGGGAGGATGCCGGCCACGCCACCGTCGCGCAGGGTCTTCCACAACTGGCGCACCGCCGGGCCCTCGGCGCGCACCTGGGTTACACGGCTGTCGTCGCCGGCGCGCGCACGCACCAACCGCAGGAAGGCTTCGCCGACCGCCGATTCCGGGGCGCGGTAAAGAATCGAGATCGGTGTGCGCGCGGCCAGCCACTGGTTGAGCAGTTCCCAGTTGCCGTAGTGCGGCGCGACGACGATCAGGCCGCGGCCCGACGCGAGCGCCGCATCGAACAGCCCGACGCCGTGCTGCTCGCGGATCGCGCGCAGGTTATGCGCCGGTCGGCGGGTCCACAGCCGCAGCGTTTCGAGCATCTGCAGCGCGGTGGTGCGCAGTACCGCGCGTCGCAACGCCTCGCGCTCGTCGGGCGTGAGCTCGGGATAGGCGAGTTCGAGGTTGCGCAGCGCGACACGGCTTTCGCGGCTGCCGGCGATGCGCCCGAGCGTGGCGACGGCGGTGGCGATCGCGCGCTGTGCGACGGGCGGCAACAGGCCGACCAGCGTGGCGAGCAGATACAGCAGGCGGGCGAGGAAGGCGGGCATGCGGGGAGTTTAAGCGCCCGGGCCCCGAACGAAGAACGCCGCCTTAGAGGGCGGCGTTGCGTGTCGTCAGTCGCGGTCGCTGTCGATCGCGGTACGCTCGGTCGCGAACGGGTTGAGGCGGCGGATGCGCCAGGGCTCGTTCGGCCAGGACCCGGTCAGATACGGGTGATCGGGTTCGTTGCGCTCCAGCACCCGGCGCGCATCGGCCGACAGCGTGTCGTTGCCGAGCCGGTCGTAGGCGAGCGCGAGCACGGCGACCGCATCGTTCTGGTACTCGCTCTGCGGATAGGTCTCCAGCAGGTAGGTCGCCCGTTCGGTCGCGGCGACGTACGCACCGCGGCGCAGGTAGTACAGCGCGGTCTCGATCTCGTGGCGCGCGAACATATTGCGCAGCGCGACCATGCGCTGACGCGCGTCGGCGGCGTAGCGGCTGTTGGGGAAGCGCTCGGTGACGGTGTTGAAGTCGGCGTAGGCCTGGTTGGGAGAGGCCAGGTCGCGGCGGCTGCTGTCCAGGCTCCACACCCGCTGCAGGAACACCGTGTCGCGGCTGGAGTTCACCAGCCCGCGCAGGTAGTACATGTAGGCGATGTTGCGGTGCGTGGGATAGGTCCGGATGAAGCGGTCGATGCTGGAGATCGCTTCCTCGTTGTTGCCCATCTTGTACTGCGCGTAGGCGATCTCGATCAGCGCCTGCTCGGTGTGCGGCCCGTAGGGGTACTGGGCGACCAGGCGGCGGAACGTCGTCGCCGCGTTGCTCCAGTTGCCCATGCGCATCGACGCGTGGCCCTTGTCGTAGAGCTCGGTGACCGGCACGCCCTCGTTCTCGTCGTCCTTGGTCTTGCCGCGGGAGCAGCCAGTGGCGACCAGCACGGCCAGCAGCAGGCACACCAGGGCGCGGGTCGTCGTTGCAAGGCGTGGGGTCATGGAGGCGGTGGGCGGTCGGGGCACGAACCGCGGATAATACCAGTCCGGGCCCCGTGCCCGTCGCCCACGCCTGAATCCGAGCCGTCCAATGCAGCCAGCCCCCAGCGACCTTCCCGACCAGCGCACCGCCAAAGTGCCCGACGCCGCCGCGGGACGCCGATTCGACGCGGTCCTGGCCGAGCTGTTTCCGCAGTTCTCGCGCTCTCGCCTCACCGCCTGGATCAAGGCCGGCGATGTCCTGCTCGACGGCGCCGTGCCGCGCCCCCGCGACCCGGTGGTCGGCGGCGAGACCGTCCGCCTGAACGTCGTCCTCGACGTCCAGACCGAGGCGATGCCACAGGACATCCCGCTGTCGGTGCTGTACGAGGACGCGCAGGTGTTCGTGATCGACAAGCCGGCCGGCCTGGTCGTGCACCCGGGCGCCGGCAACCCGGACGGCACCCTGGTCAATGCGCTGCTGTTCCGCGATCCGTCGCTGACCGCGCTGCCGCGCGCGGGTATCGTCCACCGGCTCGACAAGGACACCTCGGGCGTGATGGTCGTCGCGCGCACGCTCGAGGCGCACAACGCGCTGGTCGAGCAGCTCTCGGCGCGCGACGTGCATCGCCAGTACCTGGCGATCGTCGTCGGGGCGCTGGTCTCGGGCGGCACCGCGGACGCGCCGATCGACCGCCACCCGCGCGATCGCCTGCGCATGGCCGTGCGCGAGGATGGCCGCGAGGCGGTCACCCACTACCGCCTGCGCGAGCGGTTCCGCGCGCACACCGCGCTCGAATGCCGGCTCGAGACCGGCCGCACCCACCAGATCCGCGTGCACATGGCGCATCTGCGCCATCCGATCCTCGGCGACCCGCTGTACGGCGGCGCGCTGAAGCTGCCCAAGGGCGCGTCGGAGGAGACCGCGGCGATGCTGCGCGGCTTCCGCCGCCAGGCGCTGCATGCCGAAACGCTGGAGTTCCGCCATCCCACGACCGGCGAGGCGGTGCGCTGCAACGCGCCGCTGCCGGCCGACATGCAGGCCCTGCTCAAAGCGCTGCGCGCCGACGCCGCCGAGCACGGCGACCTGGCGCGCCGATGAGCGCCTGGCTGCCCGCCGACTGGCCCGCGCCGCCGGGCGTGCGCGCCGGCACCACGCTGCGTCATGGCGCGGGCGCGTCGGCGCCGCCGTTCGACCAGTTCAATCTCGGCAATCGTTATTCGCCCGAGGGCGACGACCCGGAGGTCGTCGACGGCAACCGAGCCGCGCTGACGCGACTGCTCGCGCTGCCGTCGCCGCCGCACTGGCTGCGCCAAGTGCATGGCACCACGGTGTTGCGCTTCGAGGCGCCGGCCATCGGCGCCCAGTCGATCGATGCCGAGCCCGAAGCCGATGCGGCGGTGACGTCGGTGCCCGGGACGGTGCTGGCGATCCTGACCGCCGACTGCCTGCCGGTGGTGTTCGCCGCCAACGACGGCCGCGAGGTCGCCGCGGCGCATGCGGGTTGGCGCGGCCTGGCCACCGGCGTGCTCGAACGCACGCTCGGCGCGATGCGCACCCCGCCCGGCGACGTGCGCGCCTGGCTGGGCCCGGCGGCGGGCCCGCGGGCCTATGAAGTCGGCGCCGAGGTGCACGATGCCTTCGTCGGGCCGGATGCGGGCGCGGCAGCGGCCTTCGTCGCCACCCGGCCCGGCCATTGGCGGGTCGACCTGTTCGCGCTGGCGCGCCGCCGGCTGGTCGCTGCAGGCCTGCGCCCCGGCGCCCTGCACGGCGGCGGACGCTGCACGATCTCCGAGCCGTCGGCGTTCTTCTCGCACCGGCGCGACGGCCGCAGCGGCCGGCTGGCGACGCTCGCCTGGATCGGCGACTAGGTCCGCACAACCGGTTTAGGCGTCCAGCCGGAGATCGCAATACAGTGGGCGGCGCGCCCCGGTTCCGGGATGCGCCCCGCCTCGCCGACGATCGTCCTGCCGTGTCCGTTGTGCGTCTGCTGTCCGAGCCGCCCGGCGTCGGCTGCGCGTGCGTCGCGCGTGGCCGCGCGTCGACTTATCGTTCTCCAGCCGATCTTCCTCCTCCCTGTTCGAGATCCCCGCCATGTCGCTCAAGCCTTTCCGCCAAGCGCGCCGTCCGTCCCGTTCGCAGCTCGCCGCAGCGCTCGCCAGTGCACTGCCGCTGGTCGCCTTCGCCCAGGTCACCGACGCACCATCGACGACGGCCGCCACGCTCGATGCGGTCGAAGTGACCGCGCAGCGGCGCGTGGAGAACATCCAGGACGTGCCGGTCTCGATCACCACGCTCGATGCCGAGAAGCTCGGCGTGTTGGGCAGCGGCGGCACCGACATCCGGTTCCTGTCGGGCCGCGTGCCCAGCCTCAATATCGAATCGAGCTACGGGCGCGCATTTCCGCGCTTCTACATCCGCGGCCTGGGCAATACCGATTTCGATCTCAACGCCTCGCAGCCGGTGTCGCTGATCTACGACGATGTGGTGCTGGAGAACCCGCTGTTGAAGGGCTTCCCTGTGTTCGACATCGCCGGCGTGGAGGTGCTGCGCGGCCCCCAGGGCACGCTGTTCGGCCGCAACACGCCGGCCGGCGTGGTGAAGTTCGATTCGGTGCGCCCGAGCCAGGACTTCGAGGGCTACGGCAAGCTCGCCTACGGCAGCGACAACATGTGGAACTTCGAGGGCGCGGTCGGCGGCGCGCTGACCGAGCGCTGGTCGGCACGTGTGTCGGCGCTGTACCAGCGCCGCGACGATTCGGTGCGCAACACCCTGGCCGGTGCACCCAACGACGGCTTCGAGGGCTACGACGAATCGGCCGCGCGCGTGCAGTTCCTGTATGAGGGCGACGGCTTCGAAGGGCTGTTCAACCTGCATCGGCGCGATCTCAATGGCACGGCGCGCTTGTTCCGCGCCAACCTCGTCTCGCCGGGCAGCAACCGGTTCCGTCCCGGTTTCGACCGCGAACGCGTCGCGCTCGACGGCGTCAATTTCTCCGATCTCCAGACCTGGGGCGCCAGCGCCCGGCTGCGCTGGGACTTCGGGCAGTACAGCCTGTACTCGATCACCGGCTACGAGACCCTGGAGTCGTTGAACCGCGGCGACATCGACGGCGGCTACGGCGCGGCCTTCCTGCCCGACTCGGGGCCGGGGCTGATTCCCTTCTCCTCCGAATCGGCCGACGGCATTCCCGACCACAAGCAGATCAGCCAGGAAGTGCGCCTGGAGTCGAATCTCGACGGCCCGTTTGACTGGCAGGCCGGCGCGTTCTGGTTCCGCGAGGAACTGACCGTCGACAGCCTCAACTACGATTCGCTCAGCCCCGGCAATCCGCAGACCGGCCATGCCGTGCAGGAGCAGCGCAATACCGCGTGGGCGCTGTTTGCGTCCGGCGAATACGCCGCGACCGATCGTCTGAAACTGCGCGGCGGCCTGCGCTACACCCAGGACAAGAAGGACTTCAGCGCCAGCGTGCTGCAGGCGGTGCCGTTCGGCACGCCGGTCGGCGGTCCCTATTTCGCCGACACCGATGTCGACGACATCAGCTGGGATGCGAGCGCGGTCTACGAGCTCAACGAGGACGTCAACGTCTACGGCCGGGTCGCCAAGGGATTCCGTGCGCCGTCGATCCAGGGGCGGCTGGCATTTGGCGGCATCTCGGTCGCCGATTCGGAAGAAGTGATTTCCTACGAGGTCGGCATCAAGGCGGACCTGTGGGACCGCCGCGGCCGGATCGGCTTCAATCTGTTCCGCTTCAACGTCGACGGCCAGCAACTGATCGCCGTGGGCGGCGCGACCAACCAGGCGATCCTGCTCAATGCCGACAAGTCGATCGGCCAGGGTGCCGAGCTCGACCTGCAGGCCTGGCTTACCGACACCCTGTTGGTGACCTGGGGCACCAGCTACAACGACACCGAGATCCGCGACCCGAACCTGGCGGTGGCGATCTGCGGCGGTGGTTGCACGGTCACCGATCCCACGGTGGTCATCGACGGCCAGACCTTCGCGCGCGTGGACGGCAATGCGCTGCCGCAGGCACCGAAGTGGATCCACAACCTCACCGCGCGCTGGGGCGTGCCGGTCGGCGACGACGCGGAGTTCTACGTCTACACCGACTGGGCGTATCGCGGACAGGTCAACTTCTTCCTCTACGAGTCGCCCGAGTTTCGCGGCCGCTCGACCCTGGAAGGCGGCCTGCGCGTGGGCACGAACTGGAACCAGGGCCGCTACGATCTCGCCGTGTTCGGCCGCAATATCACCGACAGCACGCGCATCGTTGGCGGTATCGACTTCAACAATCTGACCGGATTCATCAACGAGCCGCGGACCTGGGGCGTGGAGTTCATGGCGAAGTTCTAAAGGCTGACCCGGCCCGCCGCCGAGGGCGCGGCGGGTACCGGCGTCGCGCGCACCGCATAGGGGGCGCCCGCCCGTTGCCGGCCCCTGCGCGCGCCGCAAGCTCGCGATGTCGGCGCACGCGGCATCTGTCAGCATGGCATCGTCCTGGTGGCGGCGCGCCGGCAGTTGCCGGGATGATCTGCGCTCGATCCCTCCCGTTGTCACGGAACGCCGATGTCCACCGCTGCTGCCTCCCGCTCTCGTCTTCGCTGGTTCGTCGCCGGCGACATCAACGGCTTCTTCGGCCTGGTCGTCGACAACCTCTCGATCCTGGGCTTCATCGCCGCAGCCCTGATCGGGCTCTTCGGCGTGCCGGCCGATATCGTGTTCGGACGGATGTTCCCGGGCACCGCGCTCGGCGTGCTGGTCGGCAACCTGCTGTACACGGCGATGGCGCGGCGCCTGGCACGGCGCAGCGGCCGCGATGACGTCACCGCGATGCCGCTGGGTCTGGATGCGCCGACCAGCATCGGCATGGCCTTGCTGGTGCTGGGCCCGGCGTTTCTCGCGTTCGGCCGGCAGGGCCTGGACTCCGAGGCGGCGGGCATCGCGACCTGGCAACTCGGCATGGCCTCGCTGCTGGTGATGGGGGCGCTCAAACTCGTGCTGTCGTTCGCCGGCGACTGGATCGCCCGAGTCGTGCCGCGCGCGGCGCTGCTGGGTTCGATCGGCGGCGCGGCGTTGATGCTGCTGGGCTTCCTGCCGCTGATCGAGACCCTGCGCGCGCCGGTCGCCGGCTTCGCGACGTTGGGCTTGCTGCTGTACGTGCTGGTCGCACGCGGACCGGTGCCGCTGCGGTTGCCCGGCGTGCCGTTCGCGCTGCTGGTCGGACTGGTGCTGTACTACGGGCTCGGACTGGCCGGCTTGTCGCCGGGCTTCGCCGTGCCCGACGTCGCCTGGCCCGCACCCGCCTGGCCGTGGCCGACCCTGGGCTTCGTCGACGGACTGCCGGCCACGCTGCCGTACCTGTCGCTGCTGCTGCCGTTCGGCCTGCTGATGGTGGTCGGCGGGATCAACGTCAGTGAAAGCGCGCGTGCGGCTGGCGACGACTACCGCACGCGCGATGTGTTGCTGGTCGAGGCGGTGTCCACGCTGGTGGCCGGCGTTTGCGGCGGCGTCGCCCAGACCACGCCCTATATCGGCCAGCCGGCCTACAAACAAATGGGCGCGCGCAGCGGCTATACGCTGCTGACCGGGCTGTTCGTCGGCCTGGGCGGCATGCTGGGCCTGGTCTCGGGGCTGGTGCAGTGGCTGCCGGTGGCGGTGCTGGCGCCGATCATCGTGTTCGTGGGCATCGGCATCACCGTGCAGGCCTTCCACAGCACCCGGCGCGAACACGCGATCGCGGTGTCGCTCGCATTCCTGCCGGCCATCGCTTACCTGCTCAACATCAAGTTCGGCAATCCGGCCTGGATCGATCCTGCGCGCATGGCCGCGCTGTACGCGCAGGTCGATGCCGGCCATGGCCTGCCCGAAATGGCGACGATCGTCGTGCTCGGTAACGGCTTCATCATCACTGCGATGCTGTGGGCGACGGCGCTGGTCGCGCTGGTCGATCGGCGCCCGGGCACGGCCGTGGCGACGCTGCTGGTGGCCGCGGTCGCGACCCTGTTCGGGGTGATCCATTCGGTGCACCCGGCCGGCGCGCTGGTGCTGCCGTGGCAATTGGAGGGGCTGCGCCAGGCGATCGCGTTCCAGTTCGCGGCCGCGTACGCGGTGCTGGCGCTGGCGATCGGGCTGCTCGGCCTGCAGCGGCACCCGCCCGCGGCGATCGATCCGGGCTGAACGCAAGGCGCGCAAGCGCTATCCTGCGCGCCCGATCCGCTTCAGGCCGCGCGATGGCGCCGACGCTGTTCCAGACCCTGCTCGGCGCCGCGTTCTTCCGGATGCCCGATGCGCTGCGCACGCTGCATGGCGTGCGCGGGCATGCGCGCCATGCCGGCGCGATGACGATCGAGCGCAGTCGTGGGTTGCTGGCGCGGCTGTGCGCGCGCCTGGCCGGCGTGCCGGGCGCGGCCACGGACGCGGCGCTGACCCTGGACTGCACGACCGGGCCGCGCGGAGAGATCTGGCTGCGCGAACTGGACACGACGCCGCGACGGGCCCCGGCGCGCTGGCGGTTGTGGCACCGCGACGGCCAGTTGCGGCTGCGCCGCGGCGCGCTGCAACTGCGCTGCGTCCTCCACCACCATGGCGGGACGCTGTACTGGAACGTGGTCGGTGCGCGCGTGCTCGGCGTGCTGCCGCTGCCGGCACGGCTGCTGGCGGACGTGCGCGGCAACGAGCGCGAGGTCGACGGACGCTGCGTGTACGAGGTGGAAGCGGTGCTGCCGTTGGTCGGCCCGGTGTTCCGCGCCCGCGGCTGGCTTCAACCGGAGAAGGGCGAGGGCTGACGGGAGGCGAGGCACTTACGTCTGCGACGCAGCGTTGCGCGAGGTCGCCGCAGGCCGTCGGCCGATCGCCGATAATGGCGCATCCCCCGCCTTTTGGAGCCGTGCCATGACCGCACAGACCCGTGCCGCACTCGCCCAGGTCCCCGGTGTCGCCGCCGAACGCGACACCGCCACGCGCCAATTCGTCTTCAACCACACGATGCTGCGGATCAAGGATCCGGTCGCATCGCTGGACTTCTATACCCGCGTGCTCGGGTTCACCCTCGCGCGCAAGGTGGATTTCCCCGACGCGAAGTTCTCGCTGTATTTCCTCGTACTGATCGACGACGCCGGCATCCTTCCCGACGACGACGAGGCGCGCCGTCAGTGGCTGGCCGAGCAGCGTGGCGTGCTCGAATTGACCCACAACCACGGCACTGAACACCAGGACGGCCCCGTCTACCATGACGGCAACCGTGACCCGCGAGGCTTCGGCCACATCTGCGTCAGCGTGCCCGACATCCGCGCCGCCTGCGCTCGGTTCGAAGCGCTGCAGGTCCCGTTCCAGAAGCGGCTGAGCGACGGCAGCATGCGCTCGATCGCCTTCATCAAAGACCCCGACGGCTACTGGGTCGAGATCATCCAGCCCGCGCCCCTGTAAAACCGGCCACTAGAACCGGGGTCAGAGTCGCTTTTTGCTCCGGAACGCCTGGCGCCGGTAGACCGGTTCGCACGAAAAAAGCGACTCTGACCCCAGTTTGGAAAAGCGACTCTGACCCCGGTTTCAGCGGGTCTGTTGGAGGCGCTCGAGGAAGTCGCGGCGCCAGGCGTGGATGTCGTAGCTGGAGATACGCTGCATCATCGACTGCCAGCGTTCGCGGCGTTCGTCCAACGGCATCTTCAGCGCGGCGGCGATCGCATCGGCGACGCCGTCGCTGTCGAAGGGGTTGATCAGCAGCGCACCGTCGAGTTCGCGCGCCGCGCCGGCGAAGATCGACAGCACCAGCGCGCCCGGGTCGCCGGGGTCCTGCGAGGCGACGTATTCCTTGGCGACCAGGTTCATGCCGTCGCGCAGTGGAGTGACCAGGCCGATGCGCGCCAGCCGGTAGAAGCCGGCCAGCGTCGCGTGCGGGTAGGTGCGGTTGACGTAGCGCACCGGCGTCCAGTCGGGGTCGGCGTGGGCACCGTTGATATGGCCGGCGTACTGCTCGAGTTCACGGCGCAGGGCGCGGTAGCTGGCGACGCCACCGCGCGAGACCGGGGCGATCTGCAGGTAGGTCAGCTGGCCGCGCAGGTCGGTGTGCTTGTCGAGCACGCGCTCGAAGGCGCGAAAGCGCTCGGGCAGGCCCTTGGAGTAGTCGAGTCGGTCCACGCCGATCGCAAGCGCGCGGCCGGTGAGGCTGGCCTGCATCCGCCGCACCGCCGGATTGCGCGCGGCGTTGGCCGCCAGCGTCGCGATCGCCGAGGCATCGATGCCGATCGGGAAAGCGTCGGCCTGGAAGCTGCGCCCATCGTGGTCGCGCAGCGTCCCGCGGGCGGTCACGCTGCCGCCGCGGAACAGGCGGATGTAGTCCTGGAACCGCTCCAGGTCGCGTTCGGTCTGAAAGCCGACCAGGTCGTAGGCGGCCAGCGCGCCGAAGGTCTTCTCGTGGTGCGGCAGACCGGCCACGATGTCGGCCGACGGGAACGGCACGTGCAGGAAGAAACCGATGCGCGCGCGCACGCCGCGTCGGCGCAGTTCCTGCGCGAGCGGCAGCAGGTGGTAGTCATGGACCCAGACGATGTCCTCGTCGCGGATCTCCTTGGCCAGCTTCTCGGCGAAAAGCGCATTGACGCCGCGGTAGGCGGCCTGGGTCATCGCGTTGTAGTCGACCAGGTCCAGCCTGAAATGCAGCAGCGGCCACAACGTGCGGTTGGAGAAGCCGTTGTAGTAACCCTCGTAGTCCTCACGCGACAGATCGATGGTCAGATAATCGATATTCTCGTGCGTGGCGCGATGCAGCTCGCCCGAATGTGCACGGGCGACTTTGCCGCTCCAGCCGAACCACAGGCCGCCGGCCTCCTTGAGCGCGGCATCGAGCGCGGTCGCCAGGCCGCCGCTTTGGTCCGAGTCCGGCAGCGCCACCCGGTTGGAGACGACGACCAAGCGACTCATGCCGCCTCCTGCCAGGAACGCGAGAGCCGCATCGCCGCCATGATCAGGCCCACATGCGAATAGGTCTGCGGGAAGTTGCCCCAGGCCTCGCCGTCCTCGAACGACATGTCCTCCGACAGCAGGCCCAGGTGATTGCGCCGTGCGAGCATGGTCTCGAACAGGCTGCGTGCTTCGTGCTGCCGTCCGATCGATGCGAGCGCGTCGATGTACCAGAACGTGCAGATCGTGAAGCTCGTTTCCGGCGCGCCGAAATCGTCGGGCACGACGTAGCGGAACAGGCCGTCGCCGTGGCGCAGCGTGCGTCCGATCGCATCGACGGTGGCGACGAAGCGCGGATCTTCAGGCGTCACGAAGCCGAGGTCGGCGAGCAGCAGCAGCGAGGCGTCGAGGCGATCGCCGCCGAAGGCATCGGCGAAATGGCCGGCCTCGGCGTTCCAGGCCTCGGCCAGGATCCGCGTGCGCATCGTGTCGGCGCGCTCGCGCCAGTGCGTGGCGCGCGCGTCCAGGCCGAGCTGAACCGCGATCCGCGCCAGCCGGTCGCAGGCCGCCCAGCACATCGCGCTGGAGTAGGTGTGCACGTGGGCCTTGCCGCGGAATTCCCACAGGCCGGCATCGGGCTGGTCGTACTGCTTCCAGGCGAGGTTGCCAAGCGGTTCGAGCTTGGCGAACGTCGCCGCATCGCCCGGATGTTCCAGGCGGCGGTCGAAGAACAACTGGGCCGAGGCCAGCACGACGCTGCCGTAGGTGTCGTGCTGGCGCTGCACATAGGCCAGGTTGCCGCGACGCACAGGACCCATGCCGCGGTATCCGGCCAGCGCCGGCATCTCCTCCTCGGTCAGCTCGTGCGCATAATCAATGCCGTAGACCGGCTGCATGTCGCCGTCGTCGCTGACTGCCAGGTTGAAGATGTAGCGGATGTATTCCTCCATCGTCCGGGTCGCGCCCAGGCGATTGAGCGTGCGCACGACGAACGCCGCGTCGCGCAGCCAGCAGTAGCGATAGTCCCAGTTGCGCGCGGTCCCTGGCGCCTCTGGGATCGAGGTGGTCATCGCGGCGATGATGCCGCCGCTGTCCTCGTACTGGCACAGCTTCAGGGTGATCGCGCTGCGGATCACCGCCTCCTGAAAATCGAGCGGGATCGACAGGTAGCGCACCCACTCGCGCCAGTAATCGGTGGTGCGATGCAGGGCGTCGCGCACGAACTCGTCGATCGGCTGGGTCAGCGTTTCGTCGGGGCCGAGCACGAAATGCAGGTCACGGTCGAGCACGAACGCCAGGCCTTCGCGCAGCAGCCGGATCGGCATGTCGGTGGTCGCGCGCAGCGCGAAGTCCTGGAGCAGGAAACGCATGTGGTTGCTGCCCCAGGTGTACTCGGGCGTGCGCGCGCCCCAGTCGGCGAGCGGGCGCAGCAGTATGCGGATACGCGGGCTGCCCGAGAGTAGGCGGACCCGGCGGGTGATCATGACCGGCCGGTAGAACCGGCCGTGCTGGCGCCAGCGCGGCGCGAAGTCGAGGATCTCGATCGACGCGCCGTGGCGGTCGTGCAGCACCGTGCGCAGGATCGCGGTGTTCTCGATGTAGGCCTGCTCGCTACGCGCGAAATCATCGAGTTCGATCGACCAGTCACCGTGGCCGGCCTTGGGCGAGAGCAGTGCGCAGAACGCCGGATCGCCGTCGAAGGCCGGCAGGCACGACCAGACCAACCGGGCCTTCGTGTCGAACAGCGCGCCGAAGCTGCCGTTGCCGACGAGGCCCAGGTCGAGGGTGGAGGTGTCAGCTGGCGTCATCGGGAGATCTCAGGAGGCGGGGGGGGAAGGGGGACGGGCACGCCGAGCCAGCGGTGGACCTGGGCCGGGTCGGCCAGCGCGAACCGGGCAGCCGACGCGGCGCGGTCGCCGACCAACACGCTGATGCCGCCGCGGGCGTTGACCGCGGCAAAGCCAGTCTCGTCGGTCAGATCGTCGCCGGCGAATACCGGACGGCGGCCGGCGAACGGCGGCTCCTCCAGGAACGCGAGGATCGCGCTGCCCTTGTCGGCATGCTCGGGGCGCAGTTCAACGACATGGTCGCCGGGCTGGAGCTGGTAGCCGGGCAGCCGTGGCAGCATCGCCTGGGCGAACGCGCGCAGCGCGACCTCGGCCTGCGGAGCACCTCGCCAGTGCAGGCCGAGCGCCGCGCCCTTGTCTTCGACCACGACGCCGGGATACCGGCGTGCGACCACCAGTGCCTTGTCGCGGATCGTGGCCAGTGCGGCCGGCGACGGTGCGCCATGGGCGAGGCCATCGGCGCGGCGCCGCTCGACACCGTGCAGACCCGCGGCCGTGAACTGCTCGGGTGCGAACAGGTGATCGAGCGTCGCCAGGCTGCGTCCGCTGACCAGCGCCAGCGCACCGCCCAGGGAGGCGCGCAATGCGATCAGGCGTGCGAGCAGCGCCGCGGGCACGGACACCGCGTCGGGACGTTCGGCGAACGGCAGCAGGCAGCCGTCGACATCGAGGAACAGGGCCCAGTCGTCAGCTGGAGGGGGGGGAGACCCGCGGTGCGGGGCGGGATGGGGGGGCGAGGGCGCGGTGGCTTCCAGTGATTGGCGCATCGCAGCATGATTGCGTGCGCGCCGATAAACCAATGTGAATCCGTGCAGGCTGTCACCTGTTCGAGGGTGCAATCGCGCCATCGAGTTCGGGGTAATGGCGGAAGATGCCGTGTTCGTTGAACGGCAGCCGACGCGTCGAGGCCAGGTAGGCCGCGAGGGCCGGACGCTCGGCGATCCGGGCCTCGAGCGCGCGCAGCCGCGGCAGCCTCGGCGACAGCGACGCCATCGCGTTGGGGTAGGCGTAGTCGAGGCCGCGCAGCAGTTGGAACAGCGACAGGTCGACATAGGAGTGGCGCCCGAGCGCGCACGCGCCGCCGGCCTGTTCGAGCACGGCTTCGAAGTAGCCGAGGAACTTCGGCAGGCGGTGCTGGCGCAGGTCGGCCGCCCGACGCACGGCGGCGTCCTTCTGGTCCTCGTAGTACGCGGCGCTGGCGATCGGGTGGTGGCTGTCGTGGACCTCGGTCACCAGATCGGCGATCGTGAGCTGCAGTTGCAGCGCCTGCAGCCGGCCCACCGCATCGTCGGGCACCAGGTCCAGCCGCGGGCCGAGGAAGTGCAGGATCGCCGCGACCTGGGCGATGACCTGGCCGCCGGCCTCCAGGAATGGGGCGGCGAAGGGGCGCATGCCATCGGCCCGGCCGTCCAGGAACGCGTCCATCGCGGTGTCGCCCTGTTCGCGCACCACGTCGATGTAGTCGGCGCCCGCGTCCTCGAGCGCCAGGCGTACGAACTCACCGCGGCCCTGGATGCCGTTCCAGTAGTAGAGGCGGTACTGCATGCGGGGACTCCAGGCGCGGTCGAACCGCATCCTGCCCGCCACCGCGCAAGCGCGGGGTGAGGACGCCCGACAGCCCGGCGGGCCAGCCGCGGGCGTTGTCCGGCGCCACGGGCGCTTGCAACCGGCCGCTTCGACCGCATCTGGTGAACATCGCCGGCAAGCGCCGGTCTCTCTCTTCGAGGACACCCGTCATGCGGATGGACAAGCTCACGTCGCGTTTCCAGCAGGCGCTGGCCGACGCGCAGTCGCTGGCCGTGGGCCGCGACCACAACTTCATCGAGCCGGCGCATCTGCTGCTGGCGCTGCTCGACCAGCAGGGCGGCGGCACCCGGCCGCTGCTGGGCCAGGCCGGCGTCAACGTACCGGTGCTGCGCGAGCGGCTGACCGAGGCGCTCGAGCGCATGCCCAAGGTGACCGGGCAAGCCGGCCAACTGTCGGTCGGCAACGACCTCTCGCGCCTGCTCAACGTCACCGACAAGCTCGCCCAGCAGCGCGGCGACGCCTTCATCGCCTCCGAACTGTTCGTGCTCGCCGCGCTCGACGACGGCGGCGACGCAGGCAAGGCGCTGAAGGCGGCCGGTGCGGACAAGGCCCGGCTCGAGGCCGCGATCGCGAAGGTCCGCGGCGGCGAGAGCGTGCAGGACGAAAACGCCGAGGACGCGCGCCAGGCGCTGGAGAAGTACACGATCGACCTGACCGCGCGCGCCGAGAGCGGAAAACTCGATCCGGTCGTCGGGCGCGACGAAGAGATCCGTCGCACGGTGCAGGTGCTGCAGCGGCGCACCAAGAACAACCCGGTGCTGATCGGCGAGCCCGGCGTGGGCAAGACCGCGATCGTCGAGGGCCTGGCCCAGCGCATTGTCAACGGCGAGGTGCCCGAAGGCCTGCGCGGCAAGCGCGTGCTCTCGCTGGACATGGGCGCGCTGATCGCCGGCGCCAAGTATCGCGGCGAATTCGAGGAGCGCCTGAAGGGCGTGCTGAGCGATCTGGCCAAGAACGAGGGCCAGATCATCCTGTTCATCGACGAGCTGCACACGATGGTCGGCGCCGGCAAGGCCGACGGCGCGATGGATGCGGGCAACATGCTCAAGCCCGCGCTTGCCCGCGGCGAGTTGCACTGCATCGGCGCGACCACGCTCGACGAGTACCGCAAGTACGTCGAGAAGGACGCCGCGCTCGAGCGCCGCTTCCAGAAGGTGTTCGTCGGCGAGCCCAGCGTCGAGGACACGATCGCGATCCTGCGTGGGTTGAAAGAGCGCTATGCGGTGCACCACGGCGTGGAAATCACTGATCCGGCGATCGTCGCCGCGGCCACGCTGTCCAATCGCTACATCGCCGACCGCCAGTTGCCCGACAAGGCCATCGATCTGATGGATGAGGCGGCCAGCCGCATCCGCATGGAGATCGACTCCAAGCCCGAGGAACTCGACCGCAAGGAGCGCCGGCTGATCCAGCTCAAGATCCAGCGCGAGGCGCTGAAGAAGGAGAAGGACGCCGAGTCGAAACAGCGCCTGTCCGACCTCGAGGCCGAGATTGGCACCCTGGAGCGCGAGTACAACGACCTGGAGGAAGTCTGGAAGGCCGAGAAGGCCACGGTGCAGGGCGCGACCAAGATCAAGGAGCAGATCGAGGCGGCCAAGCTCGATCTCGAATCGGCGCAGCGCACGCAGGACTATGCGCGCATGAGCGAGATCCAGTACGGCCGCATTCCGGAACTGGAGAAGCAGCTCAAGGCGGCGCAGGAGGCCGAGACCCAGGGCTTCCAACTGTTGCAGGACAAGGTCACCGCCGAGGAGATCGCGCAGGTCGTCGCGCGCTGGACCGGCATCCCGGTCAGCAAGATGCTCGAGGGCGAGCGCGAGAAGCTTCTGGCGATGGAGTCGCAGCTGCATGCGCGCGTGGTCGGCCAGGAGGAGGCGATCAAGGTCGTCTCCGACTCGGTGCGTCGCTCGCGCGCCGGGCTGTCCGATCCCGACCGGCCGACCGGTTCGTTCCTGTTCCTGGGGCCGACCGGCGTCGGCAAGACCGAGCTGTGCAAGGCGCTGGCTGAGTTCCTGTTCGACAGCCAGGACGCGATGGTGCGCATCGACATGAGCGAGTTCATGGAGAAGCACTCGGTCGCCCGGCTGATCGGCGCGCCTCCGGGCTACGTCGGCTACGAGGAGGGCGGCTACCTGACCGAGGCGGTGCGGCGTCGGCCCTACAGCGTGATCCTGCTCGACGAGGTCGAGAAGGCGCATCCCGACGTCTTCAATATCCTGTTGCAGGTGCTCGACGATGGCCGTCTGACCGATGGCCAGGGCCGCACGGTCGATTTCCGCAATGCGGTGATCGTGATGACCTCCAACCTCGGCTCGCACCAGATCCAGGAGCTGGCCGGCGACGATTCGGCAGAGGCCTACACGCAAATGAAGGCCGCGGTGATGGGTGTGGTGCAGGCGCATTTCCGGCCCGAGTTCATCAACCGGCTCGACGACATCGTCGTGTTCCACCCGCTGCGCAAGGCGCAGATCCGCGAGATCGCGAAGATCCAGATGCGCGGACTGGAAAAGCGCTTGGCCGAACGCGGGCTGCGTATCGAGGTCTCGGATGCGGCGTTCGATCTATTGGGCAATGTCGGCTTCGATCCGGTCTATGGCGCACGGCCGCTCAAGCGCGCGATCCAGCAGCAACTCGAGAATCCGCTGGCCTCGCGGATCCTCGCCGGCGAGTTCGCCAGCGGCGACACGATCGCGGTCGACGCGGCCGGCGGCCAACTGGTCTTCGCCAAGCGCTGACCGCGCCGATGCAAGCGGCGGACCCGCGCGCCGTTGTAGTTGTCGTGCCGTCGTTGTGAGCACCTCCCCCGCCCGGGGGGAGGTCGGCGCGCGCAGGCGCGCCGGGTGCGGGCACGGGCCTTCCCCGTTACACAATCGTTCGATCTGTCGAAGCGCCTCCGGCCTTGACGCCCGCTTCCCCGTGCCTGCGGCAGCATCCCGGCAACGCGGCGGAGCCCTTCGCATGCAGATCCTGATCACCGGCGGCAGCGGGTTTCTCGGCAGCGCGCTGACCCGCGCGCTGCAGCGCGAGGGCGCGCGCGTGACCTGGCTGTCGCGCCGGGCGTCGACGCCTGCTCCGGACGGCGTCGAAGTGCGCGACTACGCCGCGCTGTGGGCGGATGACCGGTTCGATGCGGTGGTCAATCTGGCCGGTGCCGGCATCGCCGAGCGCCGCTGGAGCGCCTCGCGCAAACAGGTCCTGCGCGACAGCCGCCTGATCCCCACGCGCGTGCTCGTCGACTGGATCCGCTCGGCGCACGTCCCGCCGAAGGTGCTGCTGAGCGGTTCGGCGGTCGGCTGGTACGGCGCCCAGGGCGATCTGCCGCTGGAGGAGGACGGCGCGCCACACGACGAGTTCCAGCATCGCCTGTGCGAGGAATGGGAGGCCGCGGCCCGCGCCGCCGAGGACCGCGTGCCGGTGGTGCGGCTGCGGACCGGTGTGGTGCTGCATCCAGACGGCGGCATGTTGCAGCGGTTGCTGCCGCCGTTCCGGCTCGGCCTCGGGGCCCGGCTCGGCGACGGCCGCCAGATGCTGAGCTGGATCGCACGCGAGGACTGGGTGGGGGCGGTGGTCGCGTTGCTGCACGCGCATCTGCGCGGCGAGCGGCAGGCGCCGGTCGGCGCGTGCAATCTCACGGCGCCCGAGCCGGTGGACAACACCGGATTCACCCGCGCGCTGGCCGATGCCTTGCGGCGCCCGGTGCTGTTGGCGGTGCCGGCCCGTGCGCTGGCGCTGGGTCTGGGCGAGATGGCCACGCTGCTGGTGGACGGGCAGCGTGTGTTGCCGGCGCGCTTGCTGGCGTCCGGCTTCGAATTCGCATGGCCGCGCCTGGCGCCTTACCTCGACGCCGAACTGCGTTGAGCCTGCCGCGCGCTCAGCCCGGCTGCGGCGACGGCGGTGCGGCCGCGTCGCTGCCCGGGCGCACCGGGCGGAAGGGTGGCGTCGACATGACCATCTCGGCCAGCGAATAGGCCAGTTCGCGCTCGGCCAGCACCGCACCGTCTGCGCCGTGCTCGAGCAGATGACGGACTTCGCCGTCGCTGTGCGCGCGTGCCAGCACGGTGATCCCCGGATTGATGGCCTTCATGCGCTCGATCGCCTCGCCGGCCTCCAGCGCCTGCGGGATCGCGAAGATCGCCAGCGCGGCGCGCTCGGGGGCGGCGTCGCGCATCACCGGCTCGGAGGCGACGTTGCCGCGCACCACCAGCAGGCCGCGGTCGCGGGCCTTGCGCACCAGGTCCGGATCGTCCTCGATGATCACCAGCGGCACCTCGCGCTGCTGCAACAGTTCGGCCAGCTGCCGGCCGACACGCCCGTAGCCGACCAGGATCGCGTGGCCGCGCAGGTCGGCCGGGATCGCCTGGACCGGTTGCGCCGGTTCGGGGGGCGATGCCGCCGTGGCGGCGGCGCGACGCGCCTGCCAGCTGTCGAGCAGGCCGAAGATCAGCGGATTGGCCATGATCGAGATCAGCGCGCCGGCGAGCACCAGCGAACGGCCATCGGCCGGCAGGATGTCCAGCGCCACGCCAAGCCCGGCGATGATGAAAGCAAATTCGCCGATCTGCGCCAGGCTGGCGGAGATCGTCAGTGCGGTGCTGGTCGGGTGCTTGAACGCGCGCACGATCAGGAACGCGGCCGCCGACTTGCCGAAGATGATAATCAGCGCCGTCGCCAGCACCTGCCAAGGATGCAGCAGCAGGATGTGCGGGTCGAACAACATGCCGACCGAGACGAAGAACAGCACGGCGAACGCGTCGCGCAGGGGAAGCGAATCGTTCGCGGCCTTGTGGCTGAGCTCCGACTCGTTGAGCAGCATGCCGGCGAAGAACGCGCCGAGTGCGAACGACACGCTGAAGATCGCCGCCGAACCGAAGGCCACGCCCAGCGCGATCGCGAGCACCGACAGCGTGAACAGCTCGCGCGAGCCGGTCCCGGCGATGCGCTCGAGCACCCACGGGATCACGCGCCGCCCGACCAGCAGCATCACCGCCACGAACATCGCGACCTTGAGCAGCGTCCAGCCGATGCTCAGCAGCACCGAGCCGACCGTGGTTTCTTCGCCGCCTGTGCTGTGCATTACATCGGCCAGCACCGGCATCAGCACCAGCGCGATCACACAGGCCAGGTCCTCGACGATCAACCAACCGACCGCGATCTTGCCGCGCGTGGTGTCGAGCAGCCGGCGTTCTTCCATCGCCCGCAGCAGCACCACGGTACTGGCGGTCGCCAGCGCGAAGCCGAACACGATGCCCTGGACGGTCGGCCAGCCCATCAGCGCCGCCAGCCCCCAGCCCAGCAGGGTGGCCACGGTGATCTGGGTCAACGCGCCCGGGATCGCGATCGACTTCACGTCGAGCAGGTCCTTGAGCGAGAAGTGCAGGCCGACGCCGAACATCAGCAGCATCACGCCGATTTCGGCCAACTGGTCGGCCAGCGCCTGGTCGGCGACGAAGCCGGGCGTGAACGGGCCGACCAGGATGCCTGCGACCAGATAGCCCACCAGCGGCGAGAGCCGGAGCCGGTTGGCGAGCGCGCCGAACACGAAGGCCATGCCCAGGCCGACGGCGACGATGTTGATCAGGTCGGTATTGTGCGGCATCGGCGAAGTGTGGGGGACAAGTATTGCAGTGTCGCCGACGCGTCCGCATCCAGGCAAGCCGCATCCGCAGGCATACGGGCGCGGCGATGCGCGCCTTCACGGCTGCGGTCACGGACATCGGCGCGCCGTCGCCTGCACGGCCGACGGCGCATTGGATGCCCGGCGCCGCGCGGGCGCCGGGCGGTGGATCACCAGGTGTAGGCGATCTTGGCGTAGCCGAATGCGCCGCCGAAACCGAACGGCGACAGGTTGCTGTATGGGAACTGCCCGTTGGTCGAGTTGCCGAAAATGTTCTCGTCCGGGTACTCGTTGAGCACGTTGTCGGCGCCCAGCGTCAATGCCCAGTTCTCGCCCGGCTTGTAGGTCGCCGACACGTCGACCAGCCACTTGGCCCCGTACTTCTGGTCCAGCGCCGCGTTGTTGGGCGTGGTGCGCACGCTGCCGTAGCGGGTGGTCGACAGCGAGAAGCCCCAGTCGGCGGCGTTCCAGGTGCCGGCCAGCAGCAGCTTGTTGCGCGGGAAGCCCTGCTCGATGCGGCCGGCCTCGACGCGGTCGATGCGTTCCAGATCCACGCCGATCGCCTCGAGTGCGGCCGGGTTGTCGGCGATGCGGGTGATCTCGGTCTTGGAGTGGTTGTAGCCGGCGGTCAGGTCGAGGCTGCCGGCCGTCAGATCCCAGCGGTAGGTGCCGACCACATCGACGCCGCGGGTGCGGGTGTCGATCGCGTTGGTGAAGTAGCGCACGCCGTTGTCCCCGGTGATGCCCTGCGACTCGAGCAGTGCGCGCACCGCGTCGCCGGTCAGGTTCGACGACAGCGCGATGCGGTCGTCGACGTCGATCTGGTAGGCATCGACGGTGACGTAGAGATTGTCGATCGGCTGCAGCACCAGTCCCAGGCTGTAGGACAGCGACTCCTCGGGCTTGAGCGGCTCGGCGCCGAAGGCCCGCGCGACCGCGCTGCTGGCGGGGAACGTGCGGATCTCGAACGGCGTGGAAATGCCGGGCAGGAACACCGTGCTCACGGTCTGGAAGTACTGCTGGGCCAGCGACGGCGCGCGGAAGCCGCTCGAGACCGTACCGCGCAGCGCCACCGCATCGGTGAAGGCATAGCGCGCCGACAGCTTGCCCGACAGCTGGCTGCCGAAGTCGTCGTAGTCCTCCCAGCGTGCGGCCACGCCGCTGGAGAACTTTTCGGTCAGATCCGCCTCCAGGTTCGCGTAGACCGCGTGGCTGTCGCGGTCGTAGGCGCCGGCGACGTCCGGCGCGAAACCGCCAAAGCCCTGCGCGCCGGGTGCCGCACCGGGCACGCCTGCGCGGGCATTGATGTAGGAACCCGGTTCACCCGGTGACTGGTTCCACTTCTCGTTACGACCCTCGGCGCCGAAGGCCAGCGTCACCGGATAGGCCAGGCCCCAGTCGAACTGCCGGCTGATGTCGAGGTTGACGATGTTCTGGGTGGTCTCCAGCGCACCGTCGTAGAACGAGGTCGGCGAATCGGGGCCCAGGCTCGCATTGAGCGTGTTGCGGGTATAGAACTCCAGACGGTTGTAGCCGTAGTTGTAGCTCAGGTCCCAGTTCCACTCGCTGGCGGTGTGGCCCTTGAGGCCGGCGACGATCGAGCGGTCCTTGGAGATGTTGTTGATTTCGGGCAGGAAGCCGTCGGGGTGGATGCTGCGGATGTTCTGGGTCGGATTGGCCGGGGCGCGGAAGAGCGCGAACGAAGTAACATCGCGGTTGCTGGCGGTACCGAAGCCGTAGACGCTGATCGCATCGGTCAGCGCGATGTCGGTGTTGAAGCCGACGGCGCCGAAGTCGACCTCTGGTTCGCCGATCACGAACGCCTTCTGCCCGAGCGCGGGCTGGGTCGGGCCGGGCGTGCCGGCGAACGGGCGCGCGCGGTTGGTCGCCTCCTGCTGGCCGACCTGGGCCGACAGGTGCAGGAAGCCGCGCTCGCCCAGGGCCAGGCCGGTGTCGCCGGCGATCTGGTGCTGAGTGCCGTCGCCGGCCGAGGACTGGCCCAGGTTCACCGCCAGGCTGCCGCCCTGCGAGGCACCCTTGAGCACGATGTTGACCACGCCGGCAATCGCGTCCGAGCCGTACTGGGCCGACGCGCCGTCGCGCAGCACCTCCACGCGCTCGATCGCCGAGACCGGGATCGTGTTGAGGTCGACCGGCGCCGAGCCGCGACCGATCGTGCCGTTGAGATTGAGCAGCGAGGAGGCATGCCGGCGCTTGCCGTTGACCAGCACCAGCACCTGGTCGGGCGAGAGGCCGCGCAACTGCGCCGGACGGATCGCCGAGGAGCCGTCCACCAGCGCCGGCCTGGGGAAGTTCAGCGACGGCAGCGCACGTGCCAGTGCGGTCGCCAGCTCGGTCGTGCCGGTGGCCTGCAGCGATTCGGCGGTGATGATGTCGATCGGCGACTGCGATTCGGCGACGGTGCGGTCGCTGACCCGGGTACCGGTGACGATCAGCGTATCGAGCGTGGAGGTGCGCGTCTGCGGCTGGGCCTCCTGCGCGAGCACGGTGGGGGCGACGGGCAACAGGGCCGCGAGCACGGCGAGGGTGAGGCGATGGCGGGACATGACGGACCTCGAGCTGGGGGACGTTGGAGGCGTGTTAATGGCGATTTAACAGCTGCGTTTCAAAGGCGTCAATGCGGCCAGCAATAGGTTTTGATTGTTCTCTTTTTGAGACGCTGCGGCCGGGTCGACGGGTTCCGGGGCGCGCTCCTGTAAAATCGACCGATGATCTCTTTCAAGAATTTCGCCCTGCGGCGCGGCGAACGCCTGCTGCTGTCCGACGTCGACCTCACCCTGCATTCGGGCTGGCGCGCCGGCGTGGTCGGCCGCAATGGCGCCGGCAAGTCGTCGCTGTTCGCGGCCGTGCGTGGTGAGGTCGAGGCCGACCGCGGCGACCTCGACCTGCCCAACCGGCTGCGCGTGGCGAGCATCGCCCAGGAACTGCCGTCGCTGCCCGACCCGGCGATCGAGTTCGTGCTCGGCGGCGACGCCGCGGTGGCCGGCGTGCTCAAGGCCGAGGCCGAGGCGATGGCCGCCGAGGACTGGGAGGCCGTGGCCGAGGCGCATGTGCGCATGGCCGAGCTCGGCGCCTACGACGCTTCGGCGCGCGCCGGCAAGCTGCTGCATGGCCTGGGCTTTCCGGCCGAGACCCACCAGCGCGCGGTCGCCACCTTCTCCGGCGGCTGGCGCGTGCGCCTGAATCTGGCGCGCGCGCTGATGACGCCCAGCGACCTGCTGCTGCTCGACGAGCCGACCAACCACCTCGACCTCGACGCGGTGCTGTGGCTGGAGCAGTGGCTGCTCAAATACCCCGGCACGCTGCTGCTGATCAGCCACGACCGCGAGTTCCTGGACAACGTCTGCACCCACACCCTGCACCTGCACGGCGGCGGCGCGAAGCTCTACACCGGCAACTTCACCGCGTTCGAGCGCCAGCGCGCCGAGCAGTTGCGCCTGCAGCAGATCACCCACGAGAAGACCCAGGCCGAGCGCGCGCACCTGCAGAAGTTCATCGACCGATTCAAGGCCAGCGCGGCGAAGGCCAAGCAGGCGCAGTCGCGGGTCAAGCGCCTGGCCAAGCTCGCCGACACCGAGGCGGTGCGCGCCGAGCGCGAGGTGCGGATCGACTTCCCGCAGCCGCTGAAGCTGCCGCATGCGCTGCTGCGCATCAACGACAGCGTCTGCGGGTATCCGTCGGCCGACGGGCAGGTGGTGATTCTGGACAAGGTCGGCTTCGGTCTCGAGGCCGGCGACCGCATCGGTCTGCTGGGCCCCAACGGCGCCGGCAAATCCACCCTGGTCAAGTCGCTGGTCGGCGACCTGCCGCTGCTGGCCGGCGAGCGCTACGCGCATCCGGACCTGCGCATCGGCTACTTCGCCCAGCACACGGTCGAGTCGCTGGTTGCCGGCACCTCGCCGATCGACCACCTGCGCGAACTCTCGCCCAACGTCGCCACCCAGGCCTTCCGCGACTTCCTGGGCAAGTGGAGCTTTCCCGGCGACCGCGCGTTCGAGAGCATCGACGGCTTCTCCGGCGGCGAGCGCGCGCGACTGGCGCTGGCGCTGATCGCCTGGCTGCAGCCCAACGTGCTGCTGCTCGACGAGCCGACGAACCATCTGGACCTGGAGATGCGCGAGGCACTGGCCGAAGCGCTGAGCGACTTCCCCGGCGCCATCGTGCTGGTCTCGCACGACCGCCACCTCATCGGCCTGGTCAGCGACATCTATTGGCGTGTCGCCGATGGCAAGGTCGTGCCCTTCGATGGCGACCTCGACGAGTACGCGGCGTGGCTGCGCGCGCGCGGCAATGCCGGTGAGCTGCGCACCCCGGCCGCCACGCCCGTTGCCGCGGCGCCGACGCCCCCGCCGGCGCCGCGCACCAAGGTCAATCCGCATCGGCTGCAGAAGGTCGAGACGCGGGTCTCCGAACTTGCGGCTGAACTGGAGCGGATCGAGGCGACGCTCGCCGACCCGGCCACCTATGCCGACGGCCCGCGCGTGGCCGAGCTCGGCCAGCGCCAGGCGGCGCTGCGTGGCGAGCTGGAAACCGCCGAGGCCGAGCTGCTGGCGCTGTACGACGCCTGATCGGCAACCCGGGCAGCCCCGAGTTGCCGTTGCGCGGCATGGGCGGGTAGGGTGGCGCGATGAACCGACTCCTGATCCCGACCGCCCTGGCCGCCGCCCTCGTGCTCGCCGCCTGCGGCAACAGCGAACCGGCCGCCGACACCCGTCCGCCGCCGGCCAATCCGACCGCCGATGCCGCCGCGGCTGCGGCCGCCGAGGCTGCCGCGCGCGAACAGGTGCCCGCCGATGCGTTCCTGGCGGCGATCGCGCGCCACTGCGGTGAGGCCTTCGCCGGCCGTATCGTCGCCAACGAGCCCGCGCCGGCCGCCGATGCCGCGCCCGATCCGTTCGAGGGCAAGGAACTGGTGATGCATGTGCGCGGTTGCAGCGACAAGACGCGCGAACTGCGGATTCCGTTTCATGTCGGCGACGACCATTCGCGGACCTGGATTCTGACCCGCACCGAACACGGCCTGCAGCTCAAGCACGACCACCGCAAGCCCGACGGCAGCGAGGATCCGGTGACGATGTACGGCGGCGAGACCCAGAACGCCGGCACCGACCAGCGCCAGGAGTTCCCGGTCGATGCCGAATCGATCGCGCTGTTCGAGAAGGAAGGCCTGAACGACTCGGTCACCAACACCTGGGCGATGGAGATCCATCCTGGCGAGCGCTTCGTCTACGAACTCACCCGGCCAGGCGGACGCAAGTTCCAGGTCGAGTTCGACCTGACCAAGACCGTCGCCGCCCCGCCGACGCCTTGGGGCTACTGATCGCCGCACACCGCGTTCGCGGCGTCAGCTCAGGGCGCACGCTCGGGCTCTAGCGCCTTCTGCGCCTGTAGCCACAGCCGGAATTGCTTGAGCGGCGTCGGTTCCGGTCGAGAGCGCAACTGGGTCAGCCAGTAGCGGCCCAGCGCGATGCCGGTGTCGAAGGGCTGGACCAGCCGGCCGTCGCGCAGTTCGCGTTCGAACATCGCCAGCGGCAGCAGCGCCACGCCGGCGCCGGCCGCGGCAGCACTGGCGAGCGCCAGCGACGAATCGAAGACCGGCCCGCGTGCGACGATCGCGTCGGCACCGGCCGCCTGCAGCCAGCGCGGCCACTCGTCGCCGCGGTAGGAGCGCAGCAGCGTCGTGCGGACCAGGTCGTGCGGGCTCGCCAGGCGGCGCGCCAGTGCAGGCGCGCAGACCGGTGCGAACAGCGTGTCGACGATCGGCGTGCAGGCTTGGCCCTGCCAGTCGCCGTCGCCGAAGCGCACTGCCGCATCCAGTCCCTCGCTGGCGAGGTCGATGCGGTTGTTGTGGGTCTGCAGGCGCAGTTCCACCTCCGGATGCGCCGCCTCGAACGCCGGCAGTCGCGGCAGCAGCCAGCCGGTGGCGAAGGTGCCGACCGCACCCAGGCTCAGGACCTGGCGCTCGGCGGTGCCGCCGGCGCGCTGGACCGCGGTGGCGATGCGGTCGAAGGCGTCATGGAGGACCGGGTACAGCGCGCTGGCCTCGTCGGTCAGCGCGACGCCGCGCGGCAGGCGATGGAACAGGCGCACGCCCAGGCGATCCTCCAGGCTGCGGATCTGGTGGCTGAGCGCGGCCTGGCTCACGCACAGTTCGAGCGCGGCGCGGGTGAAGTTCTGGTGCCGCGCGGCGGCCTCGAAGGCGCGCAATGCGTTGAGCGGCAGCGGCGGACGCGACATGGCGGCAGGGGTGAGCGGAATCGATCGATGATCGCATTTCGAGCGTCGAATGGCGTCAATCGCCGTCCTGTCATCGAATTCGCTCATGGCTGCCCCTGATTCTTCGCACTGGTGGCGACCGCCGCGCGGGCGGGAGAATCGGGGCTCCCCCAGCTTCGGAGACCGCCTGATGGCATCGCGACGCGCGCTGTTGAAACTCGCCGGCCTGTCTGCCCTGTCGCTGCCGATGGCCGCATTGCCGGCTGCGGCGTCGGCTGCGGGTCCCGACGCGATTGCCGCCGCGCCGGATCTCACCGCCCTCGAAGCGGCCAGCGGTGGCCGGCTCGGCGTGGCGCTGCTGCGCGACGCCGAGCCGGCCGTGCGTGTCGGACACCGGGTCGACGCGCGCTTCCCGATGGCCAGCACCTTCAAGTACCTGCTGGCCTCGGCGGTGCTCGCCCGCGTCGATCGCGGCACGTTGTCGCTGGACCGGCGGCTTGCAGTCCGCCAGGCCGACATGCTCGAGCACGCGCCGGTGACCGCGCGGCATGTCGGGCGCGACCTCACCGTGCGCGACCTGTGCCAGGCCACGATGATCTGGAGCGACAACCCGGCGGCGAACCTGCTGCTGCCGCTGGTCGACGGCCCGGCCGGACTCACTGCGTTCCTGCGCGCGACCGGCGACGCGGTCACGGTCTGCGCCCGCAATGAGCCGGACGTCAACTTGTTCGCGGCCGGCGATCCGCGCGATACCACCACCCCGCTGGCGATGGCCGGCAATCTGCAGCGGTTCGTACTCGGCGACGCGCTGTCGCAATCCTCGCGCCTGCAGTTGACCGACTGGCTGATCGGAAACCGCACCGGCGATGCGCGCATCCGCGCCGGTGCGCCCGCCGGCTGGCGGGTCGGCGACAAGACCGGCGGCGCGAGCGGCATCAGCAACGACATCGCGGTGCTGTGGCCTGCCGACGGCGGGCGGCCGTGGCTACTGGCCTGCTATCTACAGGGCTCGGCGCTCGACGGTGCGGCGCGCGATGCCGTGCTGCGTCGCGCCAGCGAGTTGGCGTTCGCCCAGGTGCGAAGCGCGTAGCGTCCAAGGCGAGCAGAGGTCCCTTGGCGGCAACCGATAAGGGGCCGGGTCGGCAACGGTGAGAGCGCGTCGTGACGGCGTGCGGTGGACTTGATCCGGGCGCCGGCGCCCCCATGTCGACGCCCAGCCAACGCTCCCTTTCTTCCCACCATGCCGATCTACGCCTTCCGCTGCGCCGACTGCGGCCACGATTTCGACCGCCTGCAGAAGCTCTCCGATCCCGATCCCGAGACCTGTCCGGCCTGCGGCGCCGCAGCCGTCAAGCGCCAGCTCACCGCGCCTGCGTTCCGCCTGGCCGGCAGCGGATGGTACGAGACCGACTTCAAGAAGGACGGCGACAAGAAGCGCAACCTGGCCGAAGGCGGCGAGTCGGCCAAGCCCGCCGGCGACGCCGCCGCGAGCCCGGCACCGGCGGCCAAGTCGGATGCGCCCGCAGCCAAGGCCGACGCCAAGCCCGCCGCGAAGCCGGCAGCTGCCGACTGACGCGACGCGGCCCGCCGCTCCGAGCGTAGGCGCGCGCGGACCGCCGCGCACGCCTTACACTATCGGGTTCCGCCCGCCGGGCGGTCGGTATCCCGTGTCTTTTCCGCGTTCGGAGTGTCCATGCGTACCCATTTCTGCGGCCTCGTCGACGAGGCGCTGATCGACCAGACCGTCACCCTGTGCGGCTGGGCCGATGTCGCCCGCAACCTCGGCGGCGTCTGCTTCATCGATCTGCGCGACCACGAGGGCATCGTCCAGGTTGTCGCCGAGCCGTCGGCCGCGCCGGGCAACGCGGACGTGCTGGCCCGGGCCGAGCAGGTGGGTTACGAGGACTGCCTGCGCATCACCGGCGTCGTGCGGCGCCGGCACTCGGTCAATCCGAAGATTCGGACCGGCCAGGTCGAGGTCGTGGCGCAGACCATCGAGGTGTTGAACAAGGCCGAGCCGCTGCCGTTCCATCACCACGAGAACCCCGGCGAGGACACGCGGCTCAAGTACCGCTATCTCGACCTGCGCCATCCGCAGATGCAGCGCCGCATGCGCACGCGTACCAAACTGGTCAGTGCGCTGCGCCATTGGCTCGACGCGCGTGGTTTCCAGGACATCGAGACCCCGATCCTGACCAAGGCGACGCCGGAAGGCGCACGCGACTTCCTGGTGCCCGCGCGCATGCACCCAGGCGAGTTCTACGCGCTGCCGCAGTCGCCGCAGCTGTTCAAGCAGATCCTGATGATGTCCGGCTTCGACCGTTACTACCAGGTGGCGCGTTGCTTCCGCGACGAAGCCCTGCGTGCCGATCGGCAGCTGGAATTCACCCAGCTCGACATGGAGTTCGCCTGGGTGTCCGAGCGCGACGTGCAGGACACGGTCGAGGCGATGATCCGCGATGTGTTCCGCGAGGTCGCCGGTGTCGAGCTCGACGCGCAGTTCCCGCGCATGACCTGGGCCGAGGCCATGCGCCGTTACGGCTCCGACAAACCGGACCTGCGCATCGCGCTGGAACTGGTCGATGTCGCCGATCTGGTCAAGGACTGCGGCTTTGCGGTGTTTGCGGGTCCTGCGAACGAGGCGAACGGCCGCGTCTGCGCGCTGCGCATTCCCGGCGGCGCGTCACTGAGCCGCAAGCAGATCGACGAGTATGCCGCGCATGCAGGCAAGTACGGCGCCAAGGGCCTGGCGTATATCAAGATCGCCGAGTCCGGTGAAATCAGCTCGCCGATCCAGAAGTTCTTCGACGAGGCGGCGTTCGCCGCGCTGGTGTCGCACGTCGGTGCCGGCAACGGCGACCTGGTGTTCTTCGGTGCGGGCAAGTACGCGACCGTCAGTGACTTCATGGGCGCGGTCCGGCTGAAGGCCGGCAAGGACTTCGGCCTGGTGGCCGACGGCTGGAAACCGCTGTGGGTGACCGATTTTCCGATGTTCGAATGGGATGACGAGGCGCAGCGCTACGTGGCCTTGCACCATCCCTTCACCGCGCCGGCGGTCGATGACGAAGCCGACCTGCGTGCCAATGCGGCAACTGCGGTCTCGCGCGGCTACGACATGGTGCTCAACGGCAATGAGGTCGGCGGCGGTTCGATCCGCATCCACCGCGCGTCGATGCAGTCGGCGGTGTTCGACCTGCTCGGCATCGGCGCCGACGAGGCGCAGGCCAAGTTCGGCTTCCTGCTCGATGCCTTGAAGTACGGCGCGCCGCCGCACGGCGGCATCGCGTTCGGCATCGATCGCCTCGCGGCCTTGATGGCTGGCACCGAGTCGATCCGCGATGTCATCGCGTTCCCCAAAACCACCGGCGCGCAGTGTCTGATGACCGATGCACCGTCGCCGATCGCCGATGCACAGTTGGCGGAAGTGCATATCCGCGTGCGCGAACAGCAGGGCTGATCGCCGCCGCGGCAGCGGCCATCGCGCTGCCGCAGCTGCAGGGGCCGTGGAGGTCAGTCGTACACGAGCTTCAACGGCGCCTCCCTCGGCATCCGGCCCAGGCGGGGGAGATACACCGTCTGTCCGACGCGCTCGAGCCTTGGTCCGGGGGCAAGGCGCAAGGCACGCAGTGCTTCCTCGGTGAGCATCGTCGCTAGCCTGCGTCCCAGACATGCATGGGCGCCACCGCCGAATGCAAGATGCCCGCGTGCGCCGCGGACCGGATCGAAGACGCCCGGCCGCGGATAGGCGCGGGCATCCAGGTTGGCCGAGGCCCACCACATCACGAGTGTCGTGCCAGCGTCGATCCGAGTCCCGTCCAACGGGATGGTGTCCCGCGCCATGCGTACGGTCAGCAACGTAGGCGAGGTCACTCGGAACGCTTCCTGCACCACAGCGTCGAGTGTCCATCGCCCCTCCGAGAGGGCGCGAGCGAGCCCGGCTTCGCGCAATAGCACGTCGAGCGCGCAGGCAATGGCGCCGGTGGACGTTTCGATTGCATCGAACGAGAACGCTGCGGCGAGGTCGGCGGCGTGCACATCGCAGGACGGCCGAATGCGTGCGGCCATGTCCGACAGGAGGGCGGACGTTCCGCTGTGCTCGAGGTCGCGCAGCAGTTGGAGCACGCGTGCGGCAGCGTCTTCAGCCCGGACCGACACGCCATCGTCGACAGGGTCATGGAGCGCAGCCGCAATCGCCGTCATGTCCTCGGCGAGTGCATCTGCGAGCCCTTCATTCAATGCGCACAGCGCACAGAATGCGCGGGCCACGAACGGACGGACGAAGTGTTCGGTCAGGTCGGGCGCGGGACGCGACCGCAGGGCGAACGCAAGGTCCGCGGCGATCGTCGCCAGCCGGGGGCGTAGAGCGTCGACGCGACTCGCCGACAGACCCGCGACCACCGCGTTGCGCAGCGGGCGGTGCATGGGCGCGGTTTGCAGAAACAGCCCCCAGCGCAGCAGTCGGTTGATTTCCGGGTGGCGGTGGTCTTCCGCAAGCGGATGGCCGTCGGCGCGCGCATCCCTGGCAAGCGCGAACAGCGCGGGGTGTCCGAGAACGGCCACTGCACCGCCGCCTGCGTCGAACAGGGCAGCGCCGCAGTCGAGGGCGGCATGGAAGAAGGGCGCCGGGTTCTGCCAGAAGGCAGGGTCGGCCGGGAGCTTGAAACTCGGCATGATTGAATCTCCGGATGAGGCGCAGCAAGCCACGTGAACTGCCGGAAAGGCAGCTCAAGCGGTGTTTGGACACTTGCTGGTGCGCTCAGCGCAGACGGATCGAGGCGTTCATCGGTGGAGCTCCGGGGCCGTTAGGAGAGTATCAGCCGACGTCCCGGGCACGCGGCCGCTGGAGGCGTGCCCCGGACGCCTGAGACAATAGCCGGATGGACACGAACGGCTTTCGATCTCCCGCTTTTCAGCGTGCCGACTCAGCGACGCTCCGCCGCGCCACGGTCGACGACGCCGCCACGTTGTCGAGGCTGGCCGCGCGCACCTTCACTGAAACCTTCGGCCATCTGTATCCGCCGCAGGACCTGGCGGACTTCCTCGCCGATGCCTACGCGGTCGAGAAGCAACGGACGATCCTGGCGCATCCGGACTATGCGGTGTGGCTGCTCGACATCGACGGCCAGGCCGTCGGCCATGCCGCCGCCGGGCCCTGCGGCCTGCCGCACGCCGAGGTCGCGCCGGGCGATGGCGAGCTCAAGCGCCTGTATCTCGTCCGCGGCCTGCAGGGGGCCTCGCTGGGCGCGCGGCTGATGCAGACCGCGATGGACTGGCTGCTGCGCGACGGCCCGCGCACGCTGTGGGTCGGTGTGTGGTCGGAGAACCTCGGCGCGCAACGCTTCTACGGCCGCTACGGCTTCGGCAAGGTCGGCGAGTACCTGTTTCCGGTCGGCGCGACGCAAGATCTGGAGTTCATCCTGCGTCGGCCCGCACAGCACTGAGCCGGGCGCCGGTGTCGGCGCCCGGCGGGGGCGCTCAGGCCACGACCAGGGTCACATCGATGTTGCCGCGGGTCGCGTTCGAGTAGGGGCAGACCTCATGCGCGGCGTCGACCAGCGGCTGCAACTGCTCGCGCGGCACGCCGGGGGCGCGGACCGTCAACGTGGCCTGGATGCCGAAGCCGGCCGGAATCGGGCCGATGCCGACCTCGCCGGTGATCGTGGTGTCGGCGGGCAGCGTCACCTTCTGCTTGCCGGCGACGAGCTTGAGCGCACCGAGAAAGCATGCCGAGTAGCCGGCGGCGAACAGTTGCTCGGGATTGGTGCCCGGGCCGCCTGCGCCGCCCAGTTCGCGCGGTGTGGAGAGAGCGATGTCGAGCGCGCCGTCACTGGAGGCGGCGCGGCCTTCGCGTCCGCCCGTTGCGGTCGCGGTTGCGGTGTAGAGCACAGTGTCGAGGGACATGCGAAGAGGTCTCCTTAGGTGGCAGGCGGCGGGATGCCGGTGCGGTATCGACACTGTGCACGGTTCACTGATACGTTTGGGTATGCAAAGTCCATGAAACTTGACCTGGAGTCCTGATGTGGTCGATCGTCTGGCCGTGCTGTTGGATCGGTTCCGGATCACCGCGGATGTCGACGCCGGCCCCGGCGAGGTCGGCGCCCACGATGACGGTGCGCTGTGGCTGGTCGCGGCCGGCGCGCTGCACACCGCGGCCGTCCCGTCGCAACCGATGGCCGGCCCGGGCCTGCTGCTCGCCCCGCAGCGCGCCTTGGCAGACGCGGTCGTCGCCGGGCCCGGGGCGCGGGTGCTCGCGGCCCGGCTGCGCTTCGAGGGCGGTGCCGACAACCCGCTGGTGCGTGCCTTGCCCTCCGTGTTGTGGCTGCCTGCCGACGCCGTGCCGGGCTCGGCCGGGTTGTTCGCGCTGGTGTTCGAGGAGGCCTTCGATGGCCGCTGTGGGCGCACGGTGCTGCTCGATCGGCTGATCGAGGCACTGTTGGTCCAGGTGCTGCGCCAGCAGATGGAATCGGGCGGTCTGCGCAGCGGCTTGCTGGCGGGCATGGCGCACCCGCGGCTGCGACGCGCACTGGTCGCGCTGCACCAGGCGCCGGCGCGCGATTGGACGCTGGCGTCGCTGGCGCAGGTCGCCGGAATGTCTCGCAGCGCCTTCGCGCAGAGTTTTCGCGAGGCGCTGGGGCAGACCCCGGGCCAGTACCTGCAGGACTGGCGAATCGCGCTCGCGCAGCGGGCGCTGCGGCGGGGGCGGCCGCTGAAGGTGATCGCCGACGAGGTCGGCTACGGCAGCGAGGCGGCGCTGTCGCGGGCGTTCAAGGCGCGCAGTGGACTGTCGCCGCGGGCCTGGCGGCAAACCGCGGGTCTGGTGGACGCGGCCGCATGAGTGGTGGGCTGCGACGTGTCGTGCTGCTGCACGGGATCTGGATGGTCGGCCTGACGATGCGGCGCTTCGCGCGGCGGTTGGAGGCGATGGGGTTTGCCCCGGAGATCTTCGGCTATCCCAGCGTCACCGGCGGGCCGCAGGCCGCGGTCGACGGCCTGCTTGCGCAGCTGCGCCGCGACGGCCCGGCGCATCTGGTCGGGCACAGCCTCGGCGGTCTGGTGGCGCTGCAGGCGCTGGCGCAGGCGCCGGAATTGCCGGTCGGGCGCGTGGTCTGCCTGGGCTCGCCGGTGTGTGGCAGCGGTGCGGCGGCCGCGCTGTCGCGGCTGCCGATCTCGCGGCTGTATTTCGGGCGCAGCGCCGACATCCTGCTCGACGGCTGTGCCGACTGGCCGCCGCAGGCAGAGGTGGGCATGGTCGCCGGCCAGGTGCCGCGCGGGCTGGGGGCGCTGTTCGCACGCTTCGACGGCCCCCATGACGGCACCGTCGCGGTGGCCGAGACGCGCGCGCCGGGGTTGGCCGACCATGTGGTCGTCGAGGCCAGCCACAGCGGCCTGCTGTTCTCTGCGCAGGCGGTGGCCCAGACCGCCGCGTTCCTGCGCGAAGGGCGCTTCGCGCGCTAAAATCGCGCCTTCGACGCCTGAAAAGAACGACCATGGGACGAGGACCTTCGATCGAGGCCCGCAAGAACGCGACCGACGCCAAGCGCGGCAAGATCTTCACCAAGATCATCCGCGAGATCGGCGTCGCCGCCCGTGCCGGCGGCGGCGATCCGGCCAACAATCCGCGCCTGCGCGCCGCCATCGACAAGGGCATGGCGCAGAACATGTCCAAGGACGTGGTCGAGCGCGCGATCAAGAAGGCGACCGGTGAGCTGGAAGGGATCGAGTACGAGGAGATCCGTTATGAGGGTTACGCGCCGGGCGGGGTGGCGGTGATCGTCGATGCATTGACCGACAACAAGGTCCGCACCGTGGCCGACGTGCGCCATGCGTTCGGCAAGTGCGGCGGCAACCTCGGCACCGATGGCTCGGTGGCCTTCATGTTCAAGCGCCTGGGCGTGTTGAGCTACGACGCCGGCGCTGATGAGGAGCGGATCACCGAGGTTGCGATCGAGGCCGGGGCCGACGACGTGGTGGTCTATCCCGAGGACGGTGCGATCGACGTGGTCACCGCGCCCGAGGATTTCGCCGCGGTGCGCGAGGCGATGATCGCCGCGGGCCTGGCGCCCGAGCACGCAGAACTGACGTTCCGCGCCGACAACGACGTCGCGGTCGATGCCGACACCGCGCAGCAGGTCCGCAAGCTGCTGGATCTGCTCGAGGATCTCGACGACGTGCAGGACGTGTACTCGAACGTGGACCAGGCATCACTGGACGGCGCCTGAGGGCGCCGGTGTCCGTCGCCCGATGACCCGCATCCTCGGTATCGATCCCGGCTCGCAGCGCACGGGCGTGGGCATCATCGACGTCGATGCGGCCGGTCGCGTCACGCATGTGCATCACGCGCCGCTGTCGTTGCTGTCGGCCGGCGATTTTCCGGCGCGGCTGCGCCGGCTGCTGGTGGGGCTGGGCGAGTTGGTCGAGCTGCACCGGCCCGACGAGGTCGCGATCGAACGGGTGTTCATGTCGCGCAATCCCGACTCGGCACTCAAGCTCGGTCAGGCGCGCGGGGCTGCGATCGGTGCGGTCGTGCTGCGCGACTTGCCGGTCCACGAGTACGCGGCCAGCGAGATCAAGCTCGCGGTCGTCGGCCGCGGCAGTGCCGAAAAAGGCCAGGTCCAGCACATGGTCGGGTTGATGCTCGGGCTGACCGGTAAGTTGCAGGCCGACGCCGCCGATGCGCTGGCGGTGGCGATCACCCATGCGCACGTGCGCGCGACCGCTGGCCGGCTGGGACTCGACGCGCGCCAGGCCTGGAGCAGGAAATGAGCAACACCGCGGCCCTGTCCGTCCCCCTCTCCAAGTTCCACGACCGGCCTGCGGCCGGAGGTGCCCGATGATCGGAAGACTGCGCGGCAAACTCGTGCACAAGGCGCCCCCCTGGCTGGTCGTCGACGTCGGCGGGGTGGGGTATGAGCTCGAAGCCCCGATGAGCACGTTCTACGACCTGCCCGAGGTGGGGCGCGAGGTCGCGCTGTTCACGCACTACGCGCACAAGGAGGACACCGTCTCGCTGTACGGCTTCCTGCACGAGTCCGAGCGCCGGCTGTTTCGCGACGTGCAGAAGGTCAGCGGCATCGGCGCCAAGATCGCGCTGGCGGTGCTGTCGGGGGTCAGCGTCGATGCGTTCGCGCAACTGGTGCAGGCCGGCGACGTCACCGCGTTGACCCGGATTCCGGGCATCGGCAAGAAAACCGCCGAACGGATCGTCGTCGAACTTCGCGATCGCGTCGCTGACCTCGGCGGCGCGGGTGGGGCGATGGACGGACGCGTCGGGCCCGCCGATCCGCTGTCGGAGGCGACCGTCGCCCTGCAGCAACTGGGCTACAAACCGGCCGAGGCGGCCAAGATGGCGAAGGCCGCGGCGCGTGATGGCGATGCGGCCGAAATCATCATCCGCAAAGCGCTACAGTCCGCGCTTCGTTGACCCTCCGCCCGTCAGGGGCCCTCCACGTCATGACCCAGTCCACGCGCCAGGCGGCGCCCGATCCGCGCAGTCCGCCCGGCCACGGCCAGACCCATGGCCAGATCGGCCTGGCGGGGCTGGTCGCCGGTGCGATCGGCGTCGTGTTCGGCGACATCGGCACCAGCCCGCTGTACACCCTGCGTGAGGCGTTCTCGTCGCATTACGGCTTGGTGGCCGATCACGACACCGTGCTCGGCGTGCTATCGATGATCTTCTGGTCGCTGACGATCGTGGTGACCTACAAGTACGTCACCATCATCCTGCGCGCCGACAACGACGGCGAGGGCGGCATCATGGCGCTGATGGCGCTGGCCCAGCGCTGCCTCGCCAAGGGCGGGAAGTCTGCGTATCTGGTCGGCATCCTCGGCGTCTTCGGCGCCTCGCTGTTCTTCAGCGATGGCGTCATCACACCGGCGATCTCGGTGCTGTCGGCAGTCGAGGGCCTGGAGGTCGTGGCCCCGGGCCTGCACGCGTGGATCATTCCGATCACCGTGCTCGTGCTCGGCATCCTGTTCGCGACCCAGCGCTTTGGCACCACCAAGGTAGGGCGGGTGTTCGGCCCGATCATGGCGCTGTGGTTCGCGTCGCTCGCGATGCTGGGCGTGCTCAACATCCTGCACGCGCCCGAGGTGCTGCACGCGCTCAATCCGTGGTGGGCGGGGCGGTTCTTCGTCGAGCACAGCTGGGGCGGGGTGTTCATCCTCGGCGCGGTGGTGCTGGCGGTGACCGGCGGTGAGGCGATCTACACCGACATGGGCCACTTCGGTGCGCGGCCGATCCGCTACGCCTGGTACTTCTTCGTGTTGCCGGCGCTGATGCTCAATTACCTGGGGCAGGGCGCGCTGGTGCTGGAGGACCCGGCGGCGATCCGCAATCCGTTCTACGTCGGTGTGCCTGAGTGGGCGCGCTGGCCGATGATCGTGATGGCGACCGCGGCGACGGTGATCGCGTCCCAGGCGGTGATCACCGGCGGCTTTTCGGTTGCGCGGCAGGCGATGCAGCTGGGCTATATCCCGCGCATGCATGTGCGCCATACCTCCAGCGACACCATCGGCCAGATCTACATCCCCGGTGTGAACTGGGCGATGGCGGTGGTGGTGATCGCGCTGGTGCTCACGTTCCAGACCTCGTCGGCGCTCGCGGCCGCCTACGGCATCTCGGTCTCGCTGACGATGCTCATCGACACGCTGCTGCTGATCGTGGTGGCGCGCGCGCTGTGGCCGCGCTGGCGGCGCTGGGTGCTGCCCTCGTGTGCGGTGTTCATCCTGGTCGATATCGCCTTCGTGATCGCCAACGGCGCCAAGGTGCTGCAGGGCGCTTGGTTTCCGCTGGTGCTGGGCATCACGCTGTTCACGCTGCTCAGGACCTGGCGGCGCGGCCGCCAGTTGCTGCGCGACGAGATCCAGAAGGAGGGCATCCGCCTGGACACCTTCCTGCCGGGCCTGATGCTCGCCCCGCCGGTCCGGGTGCCAGGCACCGCAGTGTTCCTGACCGCCGATCGTGGCGTCGTGCCGCAGGCGCTGATGCACAACCTCAAGCACAACAAGGTGCTGCACGAGCGCAATGTGTTCCTGACTGTCGAGACCCTCGCCGTGCCCTACGCGTCGCCATCGCGGCGGATGCGGATCGAGCATGTCGGTGACGATTTCCATCGCGTCACACTGCGCTTCGGCTTCATGGAAACGCCGGACGTGCCGATGGCGCTGATGCGGTGCGGAGATATCGAGGGCGGCATCGTGATCGACCCGATGGACACCACCTACTTCACCAGCCGCGAGACCGTGGTCGCCACGCCGCGGCGGGGCATGCCGGTGTGGCGCGACAAGCTGTTCGCGCTGATGCATCGCAACGCGGCACCGGCTACCGGCTTCTTCCGCATCCCCGGCAACCGCCTGGTCGAGCTCGGATCGCAGGTGCAGATCTAACCGGGATCCCGCGCCCGCCGGGCGGGTGCGACGTTGTGTCGCGTTCAGGCGGCGCACCGGAGGTCGATAAGTTGGGCGAGTACCGCCGGACGCCGAACCGCATGCACGCGCTCCTGCCCAGGATCCCGACCTCGCCCCTGCCGCAGCGCGTGCTGCTGGTGGAGAACTCGCGTGCCTACACCCAGGCCGTCGCCGGCACCATCGAGAGCCGGCTCGAACTGCCGGTGACCGTCGCCGGCTCGCTGGCTGAGGCCAAGCGGGCGCTCGACGCGCACGACGACTGGTTTCTGGTGTTGACCGGGCTGGTGCTGGCCGACGGCGATCGCGACTCGGTGGTCGATTTCTTCCTGGCCCGGGGCCTGGCGACGGTCGTCGTGAGCGGCGTCTACGACCGGGAGCTGCGCGACCGGCTGTTGCGCCGGCAGGTGATCGACTTCGTGCTCAAGAGCACGCCGGGCAGCCTGGACTACATCGTCTGGCTGGTGCAACGGCTCGAGCGCAATCGGCGGATCTCGGCGCTGGTGGTCGACGATTCGGCCTCCGCGCGCGAGCGCACCGCCTGGTTGCTGGAAATGTTCGGTTACCGGGTGGTGCAGGCCGCCGAGGGCGATGCCGCCCTGCGCGCACTCGAAGCCGACCCGACGATCCGCCTGGCCTTGATCGACGAGGAAATGCCGGGCATGCAGGGCGTGGAAGTCACGCGGCGCCTGCGCGCGCTGCGCGCCCGCGACCGGGTCGCGGTGATCGGCGTATCGGGCTGCGAGGATGCCGACCTGGTCGCGCGTTTCCTCAAGAACGGCGCCAACGATTTCCTGCGCAAGCCTTACTCGCGCGAGGAGTTCTTCTGCCGCGTCTCGCAGAACGTCGACCAGCTCGAACTCATCGGCAGCCTGCAGGACCTGGCGACGCGCGATTTCCTCACCGGCCTGCCCAACCGGCGCTGTTTTCTCGAGCGCGCCGAACAACAACTGCCTGACCTGCAGGACGGCGGCAGTTCGGTGGCGATGGCGATCCTCGATGTCGACCACTTCAAGCACATCAACGACAGCTGGGGGCACGAGACCGGCGACCATGCGCTGCGTGCGCTGGCGACCACGCTGTCGGCGCATGCCCGCACGCAGGACCTGATCGCGCGCTTCGGCGGCGAGGAGTTCTGCCTGCTGGTGCCCGGGCTCGATGCCGACGCGCTGGCCGCGTACTTCGAGCGCCTGCGCGGCAGCGTCGAGGACCTGCGGGTGCCGGTGCGCGGCGGCGATCTGCGGATGACCGTCAGCATCGGCGTGTGCGCCGCGTCGACCGACGACGACCTGCACCGGCTGCTGGCCGAGGCCGACCGCCGCCTCTATCTGGCCAAGGCTGGCGGCCGCAATCGCGTGGTGATGGTTGGCTGACCGCAGTTTGCGGCCGAATCCGGGCGCGCACCGCCGTCGGTGGACGTCCGCACGCGGGCCGGGGCTGGCGCCGCGCGTCGTAACGGTAACCGCACGGCAGCGTTCCACCGGCCCGGATGGAGTTCTCCGACGGCGGCCCCATCTCGCTGGACATGCCCCCTCCAGGCCCACTGATGATTCCGTACTCCGTTCTCGACCTCGCGCCCGTCACCGAAGGTTCGACGCCTGCCGACTCGTTCGCCCGCTCGCTCGACCTCGCCCGCCACGCCGAGGCGCTGGGCTACCGCCGCTACTGGCTGGCCGAGCATCACAATATGCCGGGCATCGCCAGCGCCGCGACCGCGGTGCTGATCGGCCATATCGCCGGCGGCACCACGACGATCCGGGTCGGCGCCGGCGGTGTGATGCTGCCCAACCATGCGCCGCTGCAGGTCGCCGAGCAGTTCGGCACACTGGCTTCGCTCTACCCCGGACGCATCGACCTCGGCCTGGGCCGCGCGCCGGGCACCGACCAGGCGACCACCCAGGCGCTGCGGCGCTATTACGCGGGCGCCGACGCGTTTCCGTCAGACGTCATGGAGTTGCTGCGCTACTTCGAGCCCGCCAAGCCTGGTCAGCCGGTCCAGGCCGTGCCCGGCGCCGGCCTGGATGTGCCGGTTTGGATCCTCGGCTCGAGCCTGTTCGGTGCGCAGCTGGCCGCCTCCCTCGGCCTGCCGTATGCGTTCGCCTCGCACTTCGCACCGGCCGCGATGACCGAGGCGCTGGCGCTCTACCACCGGGACTTCCGCCCGTCGAAGCGGCTGCAGCAGCCGCATGCGATGCTCGCGCTCAACGTTGTCGCCGCCGACACGCGCGCCGAGGCCCAGCGGCTGTTCACCACCCAGCAGCAGAGTTTCGTGCGCCTGCGTCGCGGCATGCCGGGCCTGATTCCTCCGCCGATCGATGATATCGAGGGGTTCTGGAACCCGGCGGAGAAGGCCATGGTCGCCCAGGCCCTGGCCTGTTCGGTGGTCGGCGATCCGGCCGACGTGCGCGACGGCATCGCCGAGTTCGTCGCCCGGCACCGTCCCGACGAGTTGATGCTCACCGCCAACATCTTCGACCACAACGCCCGCCGCCACAGCTTCGCCCTGGCCGCCGAGGCCATGCGCCGCTAACCCCAAAACCGGGGCCAGAGCGTTTTTTTCCAGGAAATGGACGCTGCCCCGGTTGAAAACCCCCGGCGAGCCGGCGTGCGAGGCAATGCACTCTGACCCGGGTTCTGGTTCGGGGGGATGGCGTGCGATCATGCCGGGATGACTCAGGATCGCATCATCGCCGCCGACGCCACCCGTGAGGATGATGCCGTCGAGGCGAGCATCCGGCCGCAGCGGTTGGACGACTATCTCGGCCAGCAGCCGGTCCGCGAGCAGTTGGCGATCTACATCGAGGCGGCCCGGCAGCGCCGCGAGGCGCTGGACCATGTGCTGGTGTTCGGACCGCCCGGGCTGGGCAAGACCACGCTCAGCCATGTGATCGCCAATGAACTGGGCGTGGCGCTGCGCGTGACCTCGGGCCCGGTGATCGAGAAGGCCGGCGACCTGGCCGCGTTACTGACCAACCTGCAGCCGCACGATGTGCTCTTCATCGACGAGATCCACCGCCTGTCGCCGGTCGTGGAGGAAGTCCTGTATCCGGCGATGGAGGACTTCCAGCTCGACATCATGATCGGCGAGGGGCCGGCTGCGCGCTCGATCAAGATCGACCTGCCGCCGTTCACGCTGATCGGCGCGACCACCCGCGCCGGGCTGCTGACCGCCCCGCTGCGCGATCGCTTCGGCATCGTCCAGCGCCTCGAGTTCTACAGCACCGAGGAGCTGACCCGCATCGTCCGGCGTTCGGCGCAGATCCTGGGCATGGCCTGCGAGCCGGAAGGCGCGGCCGAGATCGCGCGGCGCGCGCGCGGCACTCCGCGCATCGCCAACCGCCTGCTGCGGCGGGTGCGCGACTACGCCCAGGTCCGCGCCGGCGGTCGCATCGATCACGCCGTCGCGCATGCCGCGATGCAGATGCTCAAAGTCGATCCGGAGGGCTTCGACGAGCTCGACCGGCGCCTGCTGCAGCTGATCATCGAGAACTTCGACGGCGGTCCGGTCGGCGTCGAGTCGATGGCCGCCGCGCTCAGCGAGGAACGCGGCACCCTCGAGGACGTGATCGAACCCTACCTGATCCAGCAGGGCTTTCTGGTGCGCACCGCGCGTGGTCGCATGGCGACCCGCAAGGCGTACCTGCATCTGGGGCTCAAGCCCAGGGAACCCGCATTAGGCAATGGGGAATCCGGAGCCTTGTTCTGAGTGCCCGCGCCCCATCCCACGCCACCAACCGTCAGCCGACCCGATGACTTCCCCCTCTCCAATGCCCGATTCCGGTTCGCCTGCATTCAGTTGGCCGACACGCGTCTACTGGGAAGATACCGACGCTGGCGGTGTCGTCTATCACGCGCAGTACGTCGCCTTCATGGAACGCGCACGCAGCGAGTGGTTACGTGCCCACGGTCATGGCCAGACCTCGCTGCAGGAGGCGCACGGCACGTTGTTCGCGGTGCGCGCGATGCGGATCGATTTCCGCAGTCCCGCGCGTCTGGACGATGCGCTGGAGGTCGAGGTGGTGCTGCGTGAGTGCCGACGCGCGAGCGCGGTGTTCGTCCAGCGGATCCGCCGGAACGGCGTGCTGCTGGTCGACGCCGAGGTGCGCGTGGCCGCGCTGGGAACGGCCGACTTCCGCCCGCGCGCGCTGCCCGATGCGCTGTACACCCAACTCAAGTCACTCGAAACGTCAGCGGAGTAATCCTGGATGAGCCCTATGCCCGTGCTGTTGCAGTCCGCCACCCAGGTGCAGGCCCTGCCCGAGGAGGCTGCCGCCGGCGCCACCGATCTGGTGAACACCGGTGCGGCTGCCGCCGCGACCGCGCCGCTGCCCAATGACCTGAGCATCCTCGACCTGATCCTGCATGCCTCGATCCCGGTCCAGCTGGTGATGCTGCTGCTGTTGCTGGCGTCGATCTCCTCGTGGGTCATCATCTTCCGCAAAAAGCGCATGCTCGACCGCGCCGAGAAGGAGGCCGACCGTTTCGAGGAGCGCTTCTGGTCGGGCGCCGAGATCGGCAAGCTCTACAGTTCGGCGACCGAACGCAGCCGTGAGATTGAAGGCCTGGAGGCAATCTTCGAGGCCGGCTATCGCGAGTATTCGCGCCAGCGCCAGCGCCGTGGCATCGACAGCCGCACACAACTCGAGGGTGCGCAGCGCGGCATGCGCGTGGCCGGTGCCCGCGAGCTCGACGGCCTGGAGCGCAACCTGGAGTTTCTCGCCAACGTCGGCTCGATCGCGCCGTACGTCGGTCTGCTGGGCACGGTGTGGGGCATCATGATCTCGTTCCACGGCCTGGCCAGCGTCAAGGAGGCGACCATCGCCACCGTCGCGCCCGGCATCTCCGAGGCGCTGATCGCGACCGCGATGGGCCTGTTCGCAGCGATCCCGGCGGTGTGGGCCTACAACCGCTTTGCGACCAAGGTCGAGCGCATCGCCACGCGCTACGAGGCCTTCTCCGACGAGTTCTCCTCGATCCTCGAACGTCAGACCGGCGCCGACTGATCCCAGCCGCGCCGGGCGGTCGCTGGACCGTCCACGAACCCGGACCTCGCCATGTCGTCGATCTCCCTTCGCCGTGCCAAGCGGCGCAAGCTCAAGAATGAAATCAACGTCGTGCCCTACATCGACGTGATGCTGGTGCTGCTGATCATCTTCATGGTCACCACGCCGCTGATGAACCTGGGCACCGACATCAACCTGCCCGATTCGCGCGCCAAATCGCTCGGTACGCCGAAAGACCCGGTGGTCGTGAGCGTCTACCCCGACGGCCAGCTAGCGCTGATGGTCGAGCAGCAGAACACCTCGGTCACGCGCGAGGATCTGGTCGCGCGGTTGCGCGGCATCCACACGCAGAATCCGGAGGCCACGATCCTGGTCAACGGCGACGGCGCCGCCAGCTACCAGCGGATCATGAACGCCATCGACCTCATCAACGAGGCCGGGATCTCCAAGGTCAGCCTGATCAGCCGCCCGCAGGAGGGCGCGAACTGAATGCGTGAATCGCGCACCGACGACGCGATCGCAGTCGGACTGGCGATCCTGGTCCACGTGCTGCTGTTCGGGCTGATCCTGCTCGGCGCGCTGTGGAGCGCGTCGTCGCGCCCGACCTCGGCCGCCGGCTCGCCGGTCTCGGCTGACGTCATCGACCCCAACGCGCTGAGCGCGGCCGACCGGCGCGCGCTCGCCAGCCGCCCCGAGCCGGTCGCCGAGCCCGTACCCGAACCCGCGCCGGAACCGGTGCCAGCCCCCACGCCCGAGCCGGTGGTCGAGCCGCTGCCCGAGCCGGAGCCCGAACCGGTCGCCGCACCGCCGCAGCCGCTGCCCGAACCGCGTCCCGAGGATGCGGTCGAGCGTCGCCAGCCGGCGCCGCAGGAGGTTGTGCCCAAGCCCGACACCGTGTCCCAGGACGCCGTGCGTCGAGAGGCGCAGGCTGCCGAGGCGCGTGAACGAGAGCAAGAAGAGAAGCGCCGGCAGGCGCAGATCGAGCTGGCCGAGCAGCAGAAGCAGCAGGAAGCCGAAGAGAAGCGCCGGCTCGCCCGCCAGGAGCTGGAGAAGCTGCGCGCAGAGCGCGAGAAAGCCCAGCGCGAGGCGAGCCTGGCCGAACAGCGGCTCAAGCAGATCGCCGACCGCGAGGCGCGTCAGGCGGCCGAGCGTGCGGCCGCGTCCGCGGCGTCGTCGGCGGCGAGCCCGCCGCCCGGCCGTCCCGACGGCGACAGCGGCCTGGCCGCCAAGTACGCGGCAGCCATCCAGGAGGCCGTGCGCCGCAACTGGCGCCGCCCCGACAATATCCAGTTGGGCCAGCGCTGTCGCCTGTACATCACTCAGTTGCCGGGCGGCGAGGTGATCAGCGTCGAATTCGATCCGTCGTGCCCGTACGACGCCCAGGGCCGGCGATCGGTCGAGGCCGCGGTGCGCGCCGCCGAGCCGCTGCCGTACGCCGGCTTCGAATCGGTCTTCAACCGCCGGCTCAACTTCAACTTCACCGCGCAGGACTGACGATGCCAGGTGCGGCCTCCACGGCTAAGGCGGCATTCGCAGGAGGCGTGCTGGCAGTGTGCGGCTTGGCGACACCGGGGACCAGCCGGGCCGGCGACGGGCTCGAGGCCCGCTATCGGATGGCGCTGCATCAGGCCGTGCAGAGCCAGTGGTGCAAGCCCGACATCGCCGGCGATGTGCGCTGCCAGGGGTCTGGTCCATCAGTTGCCCGGCGGTGAGGTGGTGTCGGTCGAGCCCGCGCTCGAGTGCGGTTTCGATGCGGGCGCCCGGCAATCCTTGCTCGAGGCGGTGTACTGGGCCTCCCCATTGCCGTACCCGGGCTTCGAGCGGGTGTTCGAGCGTGAGCTCATCATCACCTTCACCGCCGGCGCGCCATGATTGCGCCCGGATTCATCTTGTTGCGCCGTGCAGCGGCCAAGCTGCGCGGGTCTCTTCTCATTCCCATGTCCGGTAGGCCGATGAAACCCATCCTGATCCGTTGTCTGATCGTCCTGTTCGCGCTCGCCCTGCCGATGATGGCAAGCGCGCAGCAGCAGGGCCTGGAGATCGACATCACCGGCGGCAGCGCGCAGGCGATGCCGATCGCGGTCGTCCCGATGCCCTACCAGGGCAGCGGCACCGCCCCCGACACCGACGTGGCCGCGGTGATCCGCGCCGACCTCGACCGCTCCGGGCAGTTCCGCACGCTGCCCGACCGCGACATCGTCGAGCGTCCGACCCGCGGCAGCGAGGTCCAGTACCCGACCTGGCGAGCGCTGCGTCAGGACTTCCTGGTCGTGGGCCGGGTCGTCGACGCCGGCGGCGGTGGCTACCGGGTCGAGTACGAGCTGTTCGACGTCGCCAAGCAGGAGCGCATGCTCGGCCTGGCGATGACCGCACGCGCCAACGCGATGCGCGATGTCGCCCATCAGATGGCCGACGCGATCTACGAAAAAATCACCGGCGTGCGCGGCGCGTTCTGGACCCGGATCGCCTACGTGACCCAGACCGGGCTGGGGCAGGATGCCCGCTATGCGCTGGTTGTCGCCGATTCCGATGGCCACAACCCGCAGACCGTGGTGCGCTCCAACGAGCCGCTGCTCTCGCCGGCCTGGAGCCCGGACGGCCGCCGCATCGCCTACGTGAGCTTCGAGCGCGGCAATTCGGCGATCTACATCCAGGACATCTCCACCGGTGGCCGCGAACTGGTGTCCAGCTTCCGCGGCATCAACGGCGCGCCGGCGTTCTCGCCCGACGGCCGGCGTCTGGCGCTGTCGCTCTCGCGCAGCGGCAACCCCGAGATCTACGTCATGGACCTGGGCAGCAAGGCGCTGACTCAGGTGACCGACCACTTCGCGATCGACACCTCGCCGGTCTGGTCGCCCGATGGCGCCAGCCTGTACTTCATCTCCGACCGGGGCGGCCGGCCGCAGGTTTATCAGGCGCCGGCGAGCGGCGGCAACGCCACCCGGGTGACCTTCGAGGGCAGCTACAACGCCGACCCGTCGGTCTCCTTCGATGGCAAGAAAATCGTCGTGGCGCAAGGATCGGGCAACGTGTACCGTATTGCACTGCTGGATCGCAGCCTGGGGTCGCCCCGCTGGTCCACGCTGTCGCCCGGGTCGCTCGACGAATCGCCGAGTTTCGCTCCGAACGCCAGCATGGTCCTGTACGCGGCGCGCGAGGGGCGTAGGGGTGTGCTGTATGCGGTCTCTTCGGACGGCCGGGTACGCCAGCGCCTCGTCCTCGCCGATGGTGATGTGCGCGAACCGGCATGGGGTCCGTTTCGGGAACAGCGCTGACGCTGCCTGCACGTCCTTCATAACAATACTCACTGCCCTGATTCGACATAACCAAGGATCGACGAGATGAAGACGACCACCCGTGTGATGCTGGCAGCGCTGCTTTGCACCGCCGCCGTCGCGTGTTCCAAAAAGGTGAAGGAAGAAGCGCCGGTCGACACCGGTCCGTCCACCGGCACGGTCGCGCCGACCCCGTCGACCGCGGGTGCCTACACGCCGGCCGATCTGGACAGCGATGCCTGCCTGCGCCAGCGCGTGGTCTACTTCGATCTGGATCAGGACTCGCTGCGTCCGGAGTTCCAGGCCATCGTCAGCTGCCACGCCAAGTACCTGCGCGACCGCAGCTCGGCGCGCATCTCGCTCGAAGGCCACGCCGATGAGCGCGGTAGCCGCGAGTACAACCAGGGCCTGGGCGAGCGCCGCGGCAATGGCGTGTCCTCGGCGCTGCAGGCCAACGGTGGTTCGGCCGCCCAGTTGGCCGTCGTGAGCTACGGCGAAGAGCGTCCGGTGTGCACCGAGTCGAACGAAGATTGCTGGGCCCGCAATCGTCGCGTCGAGATCATCTACACCGCCCGCTGATGCCTTCGATGCGTCAATGGCTGGTGCTCCCAGTTGCGTTCGCGGCGACCCTCGTGGTCGCCGCGCCCGCGTCCGCGCAGCGCGCGAGCCTGGCCGACCGCGTCGCCGCGCTCGAGGCCCGCTCGGGAGATACCAGCGCGAACATGGACCTGCTCAACCAGGTCAATCAGCTGCGGCAGGAACTCGTCGCCCTGCGTTCGCAGGTCGAGGAGCTGCAGCAGCAGAACGAACAGCTCAAGAACAGCAACCGCAGCCAGTACCTGGATATCGACGGCCGGCTCAACCGGCTCGAAGGCACGGGTGGCGAAGCGGGTGGCGCCGGCGGTGCCGGCGGCATGGAACTGCCCGAACTTGGACGCGGGGCCGTCGGGTCCGCACCGGCCCCGGCGACGGGGACGGGGGCGCAAGGTGCGCTCACGCCGCCGCCTGCCGCCGCACCGGCCACGGCCCAGGCGCCGGCCGACGAGCGCGGCGCCTACGAGCAGGCGTTCGCCGCGCTGCGCAACGGCGACTACGCCGAATCGGCCACGTTGTTCCAGGGCTTCCTGGCCCAGCACCCGCAGGGCACCTACGCGCCCAACGCGCTGTACTGGCTGGGCGAGAGCTATTACGTCACCCAGAACTACGCCTTGGCCGAAGAACAGTTCCGCGCGCTGCTGCAGCGCTATCCGACCAGCGACAAGGCGCCAGGCGCCCTGCTTAAGGTCGGCCTGTCGCAGTACGGGCTGAAGAATCTGGACGCGGCCGAGGCCACGCTGGCCGAGGTCGGCACACAGTATCCGGGCACCGATGCGGCCCGCACGGCAGCCGACCGGTTGCGCGCGATCCAGCTCTCGCGCCTGCGCTGATCCGATGACCGCCGTCGCGCCCGATGCGGTCGCCGCATCCGCGGCCGACCGGCTCAAGCTCACCGAGATCTTCCTGTCGTTGCAGGGCGAGGCCCGCGACGCGGGCTGGCCCACGGTGTTCGTCCGTCTGACCGGCTGCCCGCTGCGTTGCGGCTATTGCGACACCGCGTATGCCTTCCACGGCGGCGAATGGTGGACGATCGACGCGATCCTCGACGAAGTCGCCCGGCAGGGCGTACGCCACGTCTGCGTGACTGGCGGCGAACCACTGGCGCAGAAACGCTGTATCGGACTGCTCCAGCGCCTGTGCGATGCCGGTTACCAGGTCTCGCTCGAGACCTCGGGCGCGCTCGATGTGTCCGAAGTCGACCCGCGCGTGAGCCGCGTCGTCGACATCAAGACGCCGGGCTCGGGCGAGGCCCACCGCAACCTGTGGGACAACCTCGCGCTGCTGACCGCGCACGACCAGATCAAGTGCGTGATCTGCTCGCGCGCTGACTACGAATGGGCCCGCGATCTCGTCCTGGAACGGGGCCTGCATCAGCGCTGCGATGTGCTGTTCTCGCCAAGCAAGGGCGAAATCTCCGCCCGCGATCTCGCCGACTGGATCGTGGCCGACCGCCTGCCGGTCAAGTTCCAGATGCAGTTGCACAAGCTGCTGTGGAACGACGAGCCGGGGCGGTAGCCGACGCCCTTCATCGTGATGGGGCATTGGCGATCCGCAGCCGCGGTACGCCCGATGCGCTAGCCTTCGATTCATATGAAACACGAAACAAACGCCATGAAGAACGCCGTCGTCCTGTTGTCCGGAGGCATGGATTCCGCCGCCGTCGTCGCCATCGCCCGAGAGCAGGGCTTCGCGGTCCATGCGCTGAGCGTGCGCTACGGGCAGCGGCATACCTCCGAGCTCGACGCCGCTGTGCGCGTCGCCACGGCCCTGGGCGCGGTCGCGCACAAGACCGTCGACGTCGATCTGCGCGCGTTCGGCGGCTCGGCGCTGACCGACGATATCGAGGTTCCCGAGGCCGGCAGTGCCGGCATTCCGATCACCTACGTGCCGGCCCGCAATACGATCATGCTGTCGCTGGCCCTGGGCTGGGCGGAGGTGATCGGCGCGGCCGACCTGTTCTGCGGTGTCAATGCGGTCGACTACTCGGGCTATCCGGACTGCCGACCGGAGTTCGTCGCCGCATTTGAGCGACTGGCGAACCTGGCGACCAAGGCCGGCGTCGAAGGCGCCGGCATCCGCGTCCACGCGCCGCTGCAGCACATGAGCAAGGCCGACATCGTCCGCGAGGGCCTGCGCCTGGGCGTGGATTTCGGGCTGACCGTGTCGTGTTACCGCGCCGACGCGCAGGGCCGTGCCTGCGGCCATTGCGATGCCTGCCGCCTGCGCGCCGATGGCTTCGCCGCTGCGGGTGCGCCCGATCCGACGCACTACGTGCCGACCGTCGCCGGCTGAGCCGGCGCGCTCGCGGCCGCCGACTGGATTGTCGGCGGCGTCCCTCCCACCCGCTGAGTGCATGCGGGCATCGCCGATGCGTGCGCGATGTAGATGAGGCACACCGCCGCTAGCGCGTTCTGGGACGCGCACCGCGACGTGCCTGTCACAGCGCGTGCGTACCGTGGGCATGGATTCCACACGCGGACACCTCCGATGCCCCTGACCGACGACCAGTTGCGGATCCTGCGCGATATCGACGCCACCACGCCGATCACCGAGGCCGAGACCGACTGGGCCGTGCGTGCCGGCTATGCGGTGCTGGCCGAGGATGGCGACATCGACCTGACCGAACAGGGGCGTGAGCTCGTCGGCGGCCCGCACGCCTAGAGCACGCTTGGTGGCGCACCGCTGCAGACGGCGGCTCCTGTCCGGTACAATGCGCCGCCGGCATCTGTGCCGGTGCCGCCACAGGGCGGCAGGCATCCTCCGCCCCCTGGTGGCCAGGAGGTGCTGACCGGGTGGTACGCCGCCCGTCGATGGGTCGTTAGCTCAGTCGGTAGAGCATCGGACTTTTAATCCGCTGGTCGATGGTTCGAATCCATCACGACCCACCATCCTCAAGACCATCCATCACGCGTGCAGTGACGCACGTGCGCGTGCGCGTGTCGCCCAGACGAGGTGCAGCGCGCCGCGGCCTCAGCGCAGCAGCGCCGAGACCATCAGCCCAGCGAGCACGCACAGCAGCACGGCCCAAGCCAGCACCTTTGCGGTGCCGTCGAGCATGGTCTTGCCGAAGGCGAGCTCACGCAGGGCGAAAAGGACATCTGAGCGTTGCTTGGACATGCCCCGGGCCATGATGGAAGGCGAGCGGAAAGGGTAACGCGGTGGGCCGGGGCCTGGTGCAGGCTGTGGTCTGAACGCGGGTCGAAGCATCGTTGAAGCTGGCCTGCGGCAGTCGCATATCGTGGGCTCCCGCCGTCCTCGCCCCCGTCCGGTCGTCCGCGCGACGATGCGTTCCATGCCCCTCGACACCCTCCATCCCGCCGTCGCGCAGTGGTTCGGCGACACGTTTGCGGCGCCGACACCGGCGCAGGTCGCGGCGTGGCCGGCGATCGCGGCCGGGCGCGACGTGCTGGTGTCGGCGCCGACGGGTTCGGGCAAGACGCTGACCGCATTCCTGGTCGCGATCGACGGGCTCGTCCGCGAGGGGCTCGAGGCCGGCGGCGAGGTGGCGGACACGACGCGGGTGGTCTATGTGTCGCCGCTCAAGGCGCTGTCGAACGATGTGCGCATCAACCTCGAAGCGCCGCTGGCCGGCATCGGTGCGGCGCTGGCGGCGATGGGATTGCCGGAGGTGGCGATCCGCACCGCGGTGCGGACCGGCGACACGCCGCAGGCTGAGCGTGCGCGGATGCGCCGACGGCCGCCGCACATATTGGTGACCACGCCCGAGTCGCTGTACGTGTTGCTCGGCTCGGCCTCCGGGCGGGCGATGCTCGGGGATGTGCGCAGCGTCATCGTCGACGAGATCCATGCGGTCGCCGGCGACAAGCGCGGCAGCCATCTGACATTGACGCTGGAACGCCTGCAGGCGCTGTGCGGCCGGCGATTGCAGCGGGTCGGATTGTCGGCGACGCAGAAGCCGATCGGCACGGTGGCCCGGTTCCTGGTCGGCGAGCGCGGTGGGGACATTGCAGCGGCCGCGCATGCCCAGCCCGACTCGGTCTCGCATGCGGGGGCGGGCGAGGTCACGGCCCGCACAGCGGAGCGGGACAACAGCGGTTGCACCATCGTCGAGGTCGGGCTGGACCGTTCGCGCGACCTGGCGCTCGAACTGCCGCCCACGCCGCTGTCGGCGGTGCTGTCCAACGACCAGGCGATGCAGCTCTACCGGCGCATCGCGGACCTGGCGCAGGCGCACCGAACCACGCTGGTATTCGTCAACACGCGTCGCATGGCCGAGCGGGCGGCCCGTCACCTCGGCGAACTGCTGGGCCGCGAGCGCGTTGCCGCGCACCACGGCAGTCTGGCGCGCGAGGCCCGGCTCGACGCCGAGCAGCGGCTCAAGCGCGGCGAGCTGACGGTGCTGGTCGCGACTGCGTCGCTGGAGTTGGGCATCGATATCGGCGATGTCGACCTGGTGTGCCAGATCGGTTCGCCGCGTTCGATCGCCGCGTTCCTGCAGCGGGCGGGTCGCTCGCGTCATCAGGTCGGCGGCGTGCCGAAGGCACGGCTGCTGGCGACCACGCGCGACGAGTTGGTCGAGTGCGCGGCGTTGCTCGACTGCGTGCGCCGCGGCGAACTCGACACAGTGCGCATCCCGCCAGCGCCGCTCGACGTGCTGGCGCAGCAGATCGTCGCCGAGACCGCGATGCAGGATTGGGACGAGGACGCGCTGTTTGCGCTGGTGCGGCGGGCGTGGCCGTATCGCGACCTGGCGCGCGCGGACTTCGACGCGGTCGTGCGCATGCTGGCCGAGGGCTTCGTCGGGCGCCACGGGCCGCGCGCAGGCCACGTGCATCGCGACGCGGTGCATCGCCGACTGCGTGGGCGCAAGGGCGCGCGCATGGTCGCGACGATGTCCGGCGGCACGATTCCCGACACCGGCGACTACACGGTCCTGCTTGAGCCCCAGTCGCAGTCGATCGGCACCGTCAACGAGGACTTCGCAGTCGAAAGCCTGACCGGCGACGTGTTCCAGCTGGGCAATGCCAGCTACCGGATTCTGCGGGTGGAGGCGGGGCGGCTACGCGTGGAAGATGCGCAGGGCCTGCCACCGAACATCCCGTTCTGGATCGGCGAGGCGCCTGGGCGCACGGACGCGTTGTCGGCGGGCGTGGCGCGGCTGCGTGCGCAGGTCGAGGCCTTGCTCGATGCACCGGGCGAGGCGACGGGGCATCCGCGTGCCCACGCCTGGCTGCAGGACGAGGTGGGGTTATCGGCCGAGGCGGCCACGCAACTGGTCGATTACCTGGCGCGTGCGCGCGATGCGCTCGGGGCGCTGCCGACGCAGTCGCGCCTGGTGCTCGAGCGCTTCTTCGACGCCACCGGCGGCACCCAGTTGGTGCTGCATACGCCGTTTGGCAGCCGCATCAATCGCGCCTGGGGCCTGGCGCTGCGCAAGCGCTTCTGCCGAAAGTTCAACTTTGAATTGCAGGCAGCGGCGACCGAGGATGCGATCGTGCTGTCGCTCTCGACCAGCCACAGCTTCCCGCTGGCCGAGGTCATGGACTATCTGCGCGCGGCGAGTGCGCGCGAGGTGCTGGTGCAGGCGCTGCTGGACGCGCCGTTGTTCGGCGTGCGCTGGCGCTGGAATGCGACCACCGCGCTCGCGCTGCCGCGCTTTGCCGGCGGCCGCAAGGTCGCGCCGCAGCTGCAGCGGATGAAGAGCGAGGACCTGCTAGCGGCGGTGTTCCCCGACCAGGTCGCGTGCCTGGAGAACATCGTCGGCGAGCGCGAGATTCCCGATCACCCACTGGTCGCGCAGACGCTGTACGACTGCTTGGAAGTCGCGATGGACGCGTCGGGCTGGCTGGCCGTGCTGCGCGACATCGAGGCGGGCCGGATCGAAGTACGCGCCTGCGAGCTGACCGCGCCGTCGCCGCTGGCCGCCGAGGCGATCAATGCGCGCCCATACGCTTTTCTCGATGATGCCCCTCTCGAGGAACGCCGAACCCAGGCGGTACAGCAGCGCCGCTGGGACGATCCGGCGACGGCGGACGACCTGGGGCGGCTCGATCCTGCGGCGATCGCGCGGGTGCGCGACGAGGCGTGGCCGGACGCGGCGACGCCGGACGAGATGCACGATGCCTTGATGATGCTGGGCGCCATCGCCGAGGAAGAGGCGGCGGCCGTCGCGCATTGGCCTGCACTGCTGGCGGCGCTGGCCGACGATGTGCGTGCGACGCGTGTGCCCGTGGGCGGCGAGGCCGCGGTCTGGGTTGCGGTCGAGCGGCTGCCGCTGCTGCGCGTGGTGCATCCCGATGCGGCGATCCGGCCCGATGTCGCGGTGCCGGCCGAGTATGCGATGGCGTGGACGCGTGAGGCCGCGCTGCTGGAGCTGGTCCGTGCGCGCCTGGGCGGACTCGGGCCGGTGACGGCCGAGGCGTTGGCCGCGCCGCTCGGCTTGAGCGCCTCCGCGCTGCTGCCGGCACTGCACGCGCTTGAGCATGAGGGCACCGCGATGCGGGGTTGGTTCTGCGGCGACGCTGCGGGGCCAGTCGAGTGGTGTGAGCGTGGACTCTTGGCCCGCATCCATCGCGAGACGCTGGGGCGCCTGCGCCGCGAGATCGAGCCGGTGCCGGTGGCCGACTACGTCCGCTTTCTGTGCGATTGGCAACGTGTGTCGCGAAGCAGTCGCGTGCGCGGTGCAGAGGCCTTGCCCGGCGTGCTGGCGCAGTTCGAAGGCTACGAAGCGCCTGCAGCGGCATGGGAGTCGGATCTATTGCCGGCGCGGGTGCCGGACTTCTCGCCCGGCTGGCTCGATGCGCTGTGCACCGCCGGGCGCCTGGTATGGCTGCGCCTGCGGCCGCGTGCCGGCGAAGGGAGCAGTGGCCACCTGCGCCAGACCCCGATCGCGCTGCTGCCGAGGCCGGATGCGCCGCGCTGGATGCGGCTGGCGCCGGCGCCGGCAGACGTGGAGGTGCTGTCTTCGCGCGCGCGTCGGGTCGACGAGGCGCTGGCACGAGACGGCGCCTCGTTCTTCGACGACCTGCAGGCGCACACGCGCCTGCTGCAGACCGAACTGGAGGACGGGCTGTCGGAACTGGTCGCCGCCGGACGCGCGCACTGCGACAGTTTCGCGGGCCTGCGCGCATTGCTGGTGCCGCCTTCGCGTCGGCCGGCGACCGGTGGGCGCCGGCGCGGGAGGCCGCTGGTCGGCATCACCGATGCCGGGCGCTGGAGCCAGCCAAGGCGCGGTGCTGACGGTGCCGATGCCGAGGACTTGGAGCACGTCGCGCGCGTGCTGTTGCGGCGTTATGGCGTGGTCTGCTGGCGGATCCTCGATCGCGAACCCGACTGGCTGCCGCCGTGGCGCGAGCTGGTGCGGGTCTATCGCCGCCTCGAGGCCCGCGGCGAGATCCGCGGCGGCCGCTTCGTGGCCGGGCTGTCTGGCGAGCAGTACGCGCTGCCCGAGGCCGTGGGCTTGCTGCGTGCGGTCCGTGCGCGCCCTGCGGACGGCGAACTGATGTGTGTGAGCGTGTCCGATCCGCTGAATCTCGCCGGGACGTTGCTGCCCGGCGAGCGCGTGCCCCGGCAGCCGGGTGCGCGGCTGGTCCTGCGCGATGGGCGTGTGGTCGCCAGCCGGGTGGGTGATCGCTGCAGTGTCGACGATGCGCTCTCGGCCGATGAGGCTGCCGCGGCACGAGCGCTGCTCCAGCATCCCGGCGCACTGCCGCGTCCCGCACACGGCCGGCATGGCGCGGCTGCGCCTGACGGTCACGCCGGGTGACGGTAACCGGGATCAGCGCTCACCGGGGTTTTGCTATCGTTGTCGCATGACCCGCGGGGAGAGGCGCCCGCTTCGGAATGGGATACATGGCGTGAACGGGGCGGCGGTTGAGCGTGTCAGAGTCGCGGTGGTCGAGGATGACGACGAACTGCGTGACGAGATCCTGGTGCCCTTGCTGCGTGCGGCTGGGTTCGAGGCGACCGGCATGCCCGGCGCGCTGGCGCTGTATCGCGATCTGGTGGCCAGCCGCTACGACCTGGTGCTGCTCGATGTCGGCCTGCCGGATGAGGACGGCTTCGCGATCGCCCGCCATCTCCGCGAGGCCGCGCCTACGATCGGGCTGGTGATGCTAACCGGCTACGTCTCCAACAACGACCGGCTGCGTGGCCTGGAATCCGGTGTCGATGCCTATCTGACCAAACCGGTCGAGGCCAGCGCGTTGATCGCCACGCTGCGCAACCTCTCGCGCCGCGTCGTCCCTTCCGACGGCAGCGAAGGCGGTGAGGCGGGTGATGAGGGCAGTGGTGAGACCGGCTGGCGGCTCGACGAACGCGGCTGGAACATCCTGCTGCCCGACGGTCGCGCGGTCGAACTCACGCTCGCCGAGCAGCAAGTCATGCGCCGGCTCGCCGGCTCCCCGGGACAGCCGGTTCGACGCGAGGATCTGATCGCCGGGCTTGCCGACGACGTGCACGAGTTCGATCCGCACCGGCTCGAGATGCTGGTCTATCGGCTGCGGCGCAAATGCCAGGAAAGCACCGGGATGGCGCTGCCCCTGCGCTCGGTGCGCGGTGTGGGGTATGTGCTGACCTGGTAATGGCGGCGCTGCAAGGCTGACGCGATGAGGCGACGGTCGGGGACCGGATGGTGCCGGTCCTGTGCGACCGCGGGAACCTGGATCGTTCGTCGAGTCTGACCCGGGGCAGGGGGCCGGGCTCGTCTCGGCGATCCCTGGCGCGATCGAGTGCGCACAACCTCGGTGCGCAAAAATTGCACGCATTCGAACAACAGCAGCGCCCGCAGTGAGTCCGGCCCGTTGCCAGCCTTGGTGCCGCCCGCAGTGACGCTCTTGTTCGGGTGCAGCCTCTAGATCACGGTGTCGGGCGCAAAGGCCCGGGCAGGACGGCGACAAGCCGCAGAGCCCGGCCGCTGCCGGTGCGTAGGTTTGGCAGCCCACCTGCAGGCGCTCTGGCGTGCGCGGGCGTCGAATCCAATGTGGCTGCAGGCCGAAGACGGGTTCGCCGAATTCTAGCCACCGACGTCTCGTTGTTCAGTCGAGCGCGAATCGCATGCGGTCTGGACGTCAACGCAGGCGCCGTGGCGGAAAAGCCAGGCACAGATCGCCACTTTTTCCTGGTACTGCGTTGGATGGACAACGCTCACAGGGGAGGTGAATACGCCAAATCTCGGCTTCAGCGACGCGACCTGAGAATGATGAATGCGGGTCATTTTTCTCACCAATTCTCTCGTCAGCTAACACAGTGTGACTCAGAAAATCTGTGATTGACGTCTAATTTTTTGCATGCATAGAATGCCGTCCCGCCCGCCAATGGTTCGTCAGGCGCGCGGCATCACACGCAGTGGGGAAGTTTCTTTCTGAACGACGAGCTCAATGGAGCGCGTTGTCGCGCGGCCGGATCGTCATTCAGGAAATGCGGGTCCGTCGATCTCGGGCCATGGCAGGTTTTTCGGGGGATTGCGGGATGCTGTTGAACAACATCCGGGCGGCCGCAGCGGCCGCCGGCGGTACGGTACTGGCGTGTCTTCTGGGATTGGCGGGAGCGTCTGCGGCGTTCGCCCAGTCGACGTCCGTGACCAATGTCGCGACCGTCTCCGCGCCGCCGGGTACGAACGACATCGAGCTTGCCAACAACACGGCAAGCGCAACGGTCACCGCGGCGCGCCCGATCGTTGAGGTCGTCAAGAGCGCCGATCCCGCCGCCGGTTCGACCGTGGTCGTGGGGCAGGTCATCAGCTACACGCTGAACGTGAGGGTGACCGAAGCCGCCACCCAGTCCGACGTCGTGTTGAACGACACGCTCAGCGCCGGGCTGATCTTCGGCGCAGTGACCAGCGCCGGCGGCTTCGTTGAAAGCGGTAGCGGCAACGCCCGCACCTTCACCCTGCCGGCCGGGGCGGCGCCGGGCGACTACAGCGTCGTCTACACCGCCACCGTCGACGCGGATGCGCAGACATCGGTCGGGAATGCGGTGGTCGCCACGGGCGGTGGCGATCCTGATGATCCGCAGTCCCCTTCGCCGACATGCACAAGCTGCGCCACCGAGCATCCGTTGGCCTCGGTCGTGACGGTGGCGAAGACCTCGAACCCGGCGTCGGGCAGCGAGGTGTCGCCTGGCGACACGCTGACCTACATCCTGACCGCGACGGTCGCGAATTCGGCGACGACCGAAGTGTTGACGCTGAGCGATACGCTGGGTACCGGCCTGACCTTCGGTGCCGTGACCGACGCGGGTGCCTTCGCCTGTACCGGCGCGCTGAGCTGCACGCTGCCCGCGGGCACCTTGCCGGGCACGTACACGCTGACCTACACCGCCACCGTCAATGCGGATGCGACCGGCAGTGTCGGCAACGTCGTGACTGCGACCAACCCGCCGGGCGGTAATGACCCGGAGCCGGTGTGCACCACCTGCGAGACCGAGCATCCGGTCGTCGCGACGTCGATCACGGTGAGCAAGAGCTCGAACCCAGCTTCCGGCAGCGAGGTGTCGCCTGGCGACACGCTGACCTACATGGTGACGGCGACGATCGCCAACTCGGCGACGACCGAACTGCTGACCCTCGCCGACACGCTCGGCACCGGTCTGACCTTCGGGTCGGTGACCGACGCGGGTGCGTTTGCCTGCACCGGCGCACTGACCTGCACCTTGCCGGCCGGTACGCTGCCGGGCACCTACACGCTGACCTATACGGCCACGGTGGATGCCTCGGCAACGGGCAGCGTTGGGAACGTTGTTGTGGCGACGACCCCGCCGGGCGGCAATGATCCCGAGCCGGTGTGCACGACCTGCGAGACCGAGCATCCGGTCGTCGCGACTGCGATCACGGTGAGCAAGAGTTCCGACCCGGCGTCGGGTAGCGAGGTGTCGCCTGGCGACACGCTGACCTACATGGTGACGGCGACGATCGCCAACTCGGCGACGACCGAACTGCTGACCCTCGCCGACACGCTCGGCACCGGTCTGACCTTCGGTGCGGTCACCGATGCGGGTGCATTTGCCTGCTCTGGAGCACTGACCTGCACATTGCCGGCGGGCACGCTGCCGGGCATCTACACGCTGACCTACACCGCGACCGTCAATGCGGATGCGACCGGCAGCGTCGGCAATGTCGTCATGGCGACCACGCCGCCGGGCGGCAACGATCCCGAGCCGGTCTGCACGACCTGCGAGACCGAACATCCGGTCGTCGCGACGTCGATCACGGTGAGCAAGAGCTCGAACCCAGCTTCCGGCAGCGAGGTGTCGCCTGGCGACACGCTGACCTACACGCTGACCGCGACGGTCGCGAACTCGGCCACAACGGAAGTGCTGACGCTCGCCGATACGCTCGGTGCGGGACTGACCTTCGGTGCCGTGACCGATGCGGGTGCGTTTGCCTGTACCGGCGCACTGAGTTGCACGCTGCCGGCCGGGACTTTGCCGGGCACCTACACGCTGACCTATACGGCCACGGTGGATGCCTCGGCAACGGGCAGCGTTGGGAACGTTGTCGTTGCCACCAACCCGCCGGGCGGCAACGATCCGGAACCGGTGTGCACGACCTGTGAGACCGAGCATCCGGTCGTTGCCACGTCGATCACGGTGAGCAAGAGCTCGAACCCAGCTTCCGGCAGCGAGGTGTCGCCTGGCGACACGCTGACCTACATCCTGATCGCGACGGTCGCGAATTCGGCGACGACCGAAGTGTTAACGCTGAGCGATACGCTGGGTACCGGCCTGACTTTCGGTGCGGTCACCGACGCCGGTGCGTTCGCCTGTACGGGCGCGCTGAGCTGCACCTTGCCTGCCGGTACGCTGCCGGGCAGCTACACGCTGACCTACACCGCCACGGTCAACGCGGATGCGACGGGTAGTGTCGGCAACATCGTGACGGCGACCACGCCGCCGGGCGGTAGCGATCCGCCGCCGGTGTGCACCACCTGCGAGACCGAGCATCCGGTCGTCGCGACGTCGATCACGGTGAGCAAGAGTTCCAACCCGGCGTCGGGTAGCGAAGTGTCGCCTGGCGACACGCTGACCTACACGCTGACGGCGACGGTCGCGAACTCGGCCACGACCGAAGTGCTGACGCTGAGCGATACGCTCGGTGCAGGTCTGACCTTCGGCGCGGTCACCGATGCGGGCGCGTTTGCCTGCACGGGCGCGCTGAGCTGCACGCTGCCGGCTGGCACGTTGCCGGGCACGTACACGCTGACCTACACCGCCACCGTCAATGCGGATGCGACGGGTAGTGTCGGCAACGTCGTGACGGCGACCACGCCGCCAGGCGGTAGCGATCCGCCGCCGGTCTGCACGACCTGCGAGACCGAGCACCCGGTCGTCGCGACGTCGATCACGGTGAGCAAGACCTCGAACCCGGCGTCGGGCAGCGAAGTGTCGCCTGGCGACACGCTGACCTACATCCTGACCGCGACGGTCGCGAATTCGGCGACGACCGAAGTGTTGACGCTGAGCGATACGCTGGGCACGGGCCTGACCTTCGGTGCAGTCACCGATGCGGGTGCCTTCGCCTGCACCGGTGCACTGAGCTGCACGCTGCCAGCCGGCACCTTGCCGGGCAGCTACACGCTGACCTACACCGCCACGGTGGACGCCAACGCGACGGGTAGCGTGGGCAACGTCGTGACGGCGACCACGCCGCCAGGCGGTAGCGATCCGCCGCCGGTCTGCACGACCTGCGAGACCGAGCACCCGGTCGTCGCGACGTCGATCACGGTGAGCAAGACCTCGAACCCGGCGTCGGGCAGCGAAGTGTCGCCTGGCGACACGCTGGCCTACACGCTGACCGCGACGGTTGCCAATTCGGCCACGACTGAAGTGCTGACGCTCGCCGATACGCTCGGTGCGGGACTGACCTTCGGTGCCGTGGCCGATGCGGGTGCCTTTGCTTGTACCGGCGCACTGACCTGCACACTGCCGGCCGGCACCTTGCCGGGGACCTACACGCTGACCTACACCGCGACCGTCAATGCGGACGCGACCGGCAGCGTCGGCAATGTCGTAGTGGCCAGCACGCCGCCGGGCGGCAACGATCCGGAACCGGTGTGCACGACCTGTGAGACCGAACATCCGGTCGTTGCCACGTCGATCACCGTGAGCAAGAACTCGAACCCGGCCTCGGGTAGCGAAGTGTCGCCTGGCGACACGCTGGCCTACACGCTGACCGCGACGATTGCGAATTCGGCGACGACTGAAGTGCTGACCCTCGCCGATACCCTCGGCACCGGTCTGACCTTCGGGTCGGTCACCGATGCGGGTGCGTTTGCCTGCACCGGTGCACTGAGCTGCACCTTGCCGGCGGGCACGCTGCCGGGCACGTATACGCTGACCTACACCGCGACCGTCAATGCGGATGCGACCGGGACGGTCGGCAACGTTGTTGTGGCGACCACCCCGCCGGGCGGTAATGACCCCGAACCGGTGTGCACGACCTGCGAGACCGAACATCCGGTCGTCGCGACGTCGATCACGGTGAGCAAGAGCTCGAACCCAGCTTCCGGCAGCGAGGTGTCGCCTGGCGACACGCTGACCTACACGCTGACCGCGACGGTCGCGAACTCGGCCACGACGGAAGTGCTGACCCTCAGCGATACGCTTGGGGCAGGCTTGACCTTCGGTGCGGTCACCGATGCGGGTGCCTTCGCCTGCACCGGCGCACTGACCTGCACGCTGCCGGCCGGCACGCTGCCGGGCAGCTACACGCTGACCTACACCGCGACCGTCAATGCGGATGCGACGGGCAGCGTGGGCAATGTTGTGACTGCGACCAACCCGCCTGGCGGGAACGATCCGCCGCCGGTGTGCACCACCTGCGAGACCGAACACCCGGTCGTCGCGACGTCGATCACCGTGAGCAAGAGCTCCAATCCGGCCTCGGGCAGCGAAGTGTCGCCTGGCGACACGCTGACCTACACGCTGACCGCGACGGTTGCCAATTCGGCCACGACCGAAGTGCTGACGCTCGCCGATACGCTCGGTGCGGGACTGACCTTCGGTGTCGTGACCGACGCGGGCGCATTTGCCTGCACTGGCGCACTGACCTGCACGTTGCCAGCCGGCACCTTGCCGGGCGCCTACACGCTGACCTACACCGCGACCGTCAATGCGGATGCAACCGGCAGCGTCGGCAACGTCGTCGTGGCAACCAACCCGCCGGGTGGCAACGATCCCGAGCCGGTGTGCACGACCTGCGAGACCGAACATCCGGTCGTCGCGACGTCGATCACGGTGAGCAAGAGCTCCAACCCGGCTTCCGGGAGCGAGGTGTCGCCTGGCGACACGCTGACTTACAGCCTGACCGCGACGGTCGCGAACTCGGCGACGACCGAAGTGCTGACCCTGAGCGATACGCTTGGGGCAGGCTTGACCTTCGGTGCGGTCACCGATGCGGGTGCCTTCGCCTGCACCGGTGCACTGACCTGCACATTGCCGGCGGGCACGCTGCCTGGCATCTACACGCTGACCTACACCGCCACGGTGGACGCCAACGCGACGGGTAGCGTTGGCAACGTTGTCGTGGCGACTACGCCGCCTGGCGGCAATGACCCCGAGCCGATCTGCACGACCTGCGAGACCGAGCATCCGGTCGTCGCGACTGCGATCACGGTGAGCAAGAGCTCCAATCCGGCGACGGGTAGCGAGGTCTCGCCCGGCGACACGCTGACCTACACGCTGACCGCGACGGTCGCGAATTCGGCGACGACTGAAGTGCTGACGCTGAGCGATACGCTTGGGGCAGGCTTGACCTTCGGTGTCGTGACCGACGCGGGCGCATTTGCCTGCACTGGCGCACTGACCTGCACGTTGCCAGCCGGCACCTTGCCGGGCGCCTACACGCTGACCTACACCGCGACCGTCAACGCGGATGCGACCGGCAGCGTCGGCAACGCCGTCGTGGCGACCACGCCGCCTGGCGGCAATGACCCCGAGCCGGTGTGCACGACCTGCGAGACCGAACATCCGGTCGTCGCGACGTCGATCACGGTGAGCAAGAGCTCCAACCCGGCTTCCGGGAGCGAGGTGTCGCCTGGCGACACGCTGACTTACATCCTGACCGCGACGGTCGCGAACTCGGCGACGACCGAAGTGCTGACCCTGAGCGATACGCTTGGGGCAGGCTTGACCTTCGGTGCGGTCACCGATGCGGGTGCCTTCGCCTGCACCGGTGCACTGACCTGCACATTGCCGGCGGGCACGCTGCCTGGCATCTACACGCTGACCTACACCGCGACCGTCAACGCGGATGCGACCGGCACCCTGAGCAACGTCGTGGTGGCGAGCATCCCGCCGGGCAGTAACGGCCCGGAACCGGTGTGCACCACCTGCCAGACCGAGCATGAAGTCGAGCAGCCGACAATCGAGGTCACCAAGACCTCCGAGCCAGGGAATGGTACGGAAGTGCGCGCAGGCGATGTGCTCGTCTACACGCTGACCGCGGTCGTCGCCAACTCCGCCACCCTCGACACGCTCACACTGACCGATACGCTCGGCACCGGTCTGACCTTCGGCGAAGTGACCGACGCCGGTGCGTTCACCTGCACGGGCGCGCTGACCTGCACCTTGCCGGTCGGCACGCTCCCGGGCCGCTATGCGCTGACGTACACAGCCACCGTGGACAGCGCCGCCACCGGAACCGTCGGCAACGTCGTGACCGCCAGCGGCGGCACCGGCGAGGGCGGACCTCCTCCAGTGTGCGGCGCATGCAGCACCGAGCATCCGCTGGCAGAGCCGCGCGTGCGCATTGCCAAGCACGCTACGCCCGGCGAGGCGCAGCAGGTGCAGGTCGGCGATGTCATCGAGTACACGCTGACCGTGGACGTCGCGAATTCGGCCACGCTCGCGGATATGCGGTTGTCCGACACCCCCGGGCAGGGCCTGGCGGTGGGCGTGCTGCCGGCGGGCTGCCTTGCCGAGGTCGGCAATGTGGTCTGCATGCTGCCCGCCGGTACCGTGCCGGGCACCTACACCTTCGTCTATCCGGCCACGGTGACCGCCGATGCGATCGGCGCGGTGGAGAACCGGGTGTTCGGTGGCTATATGAGCGAAGGCGGTGGTCCGGAGCCCGAGTGCGCCACTTGCCAGACCCGCCATGAGGTGTCCGACAAGGCGCAGTTGCGCATCAGCAAGGCCGTCGGCAGCCGGAATGTGAAGATCGGCGACCTGGTGCGCTACACCGTGACGGTGGAGAACGTGGGCACGGTGAACGTGACCGACGGCATCATCGTGGACACGCCGCCTGCGGGCTTCAGCTACGTCGAAGGGTCGATGGCGGTCGCCGATCGCGATGGCGCCTTCACTCTGACCGGCCAGCACCCGCTGCGCATCGGCGGCATCGACATCGCCGTCGGTGAGCGCGCGACCGTGGTGTATCTGCTGCGGGTCGGGGCAGGCGTGCGACAGGGCGTGCACGTCAATGAAGCGGTAGCGGTCGATACGACCGGGACGCCGGTGTCCAATGTGGCGACTGCCCAGGTGTCGCTGGAGTCAGACCCCTTGCTCGACGACAGCCTGGTCTTCGGCACCGTGTTCGACGATCGCGACGGTGACGGGTGGCAGGACCGCGCGGATCTGTCCGAGGTACGGGTGCAGGGCGGCTTCGCGTCCGACCTGTACGTCGCCGGCTCCACGACGATCGACCGAGGCAACGGCCCGCAGCCGCTCGCCGATGCCAGCGCGCCGCTACTCCACGGCATCGAGATCGGTGCGATCTCGGCGCGGCAGTCCGTGGGCGATCCGGCCGAGGCCCATCGGGTGATCATCCGCCAGCGTCTGAGCGCGCCCGACTTCACCGACGACTTCGTTCTGGTCAGCGGGCAGGGCGTCACCGTGCGAATGGCGGCCGACGGGTCGACCCGGGTGGAGCGCGACGGCGAGGCGGCGAAGGGGCTCAATGCCGCCGAGCCGGTGGTGACGCGTCATGTGTCGGCGGTCGAGAACGGCTACGAAGTGGCCTACATCGTCGAGAACCACGGCATCGACGAGCGCGGTATTCCTGGTGTGCGGATCGCGTCGGTGGAGGGGCTGTTGATCGAAACGGATCAGTACGGCCGCTATCACCTGGCCGATGTGCAGGGCGGGGACTGGCGCCATGGCCGCAACTTCATCCTGAAGGTCGATCCGGCCACATTGCCGCCGGGCACCGAATTCACCACCGCGAACCCGCTGGTGCGGCGTGTCACGCCCGGCCTGCCGGTCCGGTTCGATTTCGGCGTGCGTCTGCCGGTCGAGCAACTGCCGGGCGGCGGGCAGCGGGTCGATCTGGAACTGGGCGAAGTCATCTTCGCGCCGGGCAGCGCGGAGGTCGGTGCGATGTGGTTGCCGGCGATCGAGCGCATGGCCGAGCAGGTCGAACGCTACGGCGGCGGTGACGTCTCCATCGTCGCCGAGGGTGGCGAAGAAGCACTGGCATTCGCCCGTGCGGCGGCGGTGCGCGATGCCCTGCAGGCACAGGTCGGTCCGGAAGCGCGGGCGGGTCTGTCGGTTGCGCTGCGCACGGTGGTGGACGACCAGCACGCGCTGGTAGCCGGTGTCGATGCCCGGGGCGCGTTGTTGGGAACCGTCCTGTTCGATACCGATCGCGCTGAGGTCAAGCCGGAGTTCGGTGCACTGCTGGACGAGGTCGCCCGGCGCCTGGACGCGCTCGGCGGCGGCGTGGTGGTGCTCGTCGGTCACACCGATGTGCGCGGATCGCACGCCTACAACGGGACACTGGGACTGCGCCGTGCGACTGCAGTGCAACAGGCGCTGGCAGCGCGGTTGCGTGAGGAGACCAGGCAGAAGGTCCGCGTGGAATCCAGCGCCGATCCGACCGCGCCTGTCGATGAAGAGCGCAAGTGAGGAATCGCCGGATCATGAAGATGAAACTGCTTGATACCGCCTTGATCGGCATCCTGGCGGGCATGAGTTCCGCCGTGCTGGGCCAGCCCCGGGCCGCGGAACCCGCGACCGATCCGACGATGGACTGCGACGACGGTGCCTGCACCACCGAGGCCGGCGACCTGGTGTTCCGGGTACGCACCCGCAGCTTCGACCAGCCGGTGAGCGTCGGCACCGACGCACGCTCGTCGTCCGAGGCGCTGCAGCCCGACCGCCGGGTGTCCGTCGCTCTGGACGAACCTGGCCGTGCGACCGTCCGTGGCGCGTTCTCCGCCCAGCTGCCCGGGGGCGGCGTGGTCTGGGCCACCGAGGACCCGAGCCTGGGGGCGCCCGAGTTGACGGTGTCGGCTCCGGCGATGGTGGCCTTCGATGCCGGGCGGATTGTCGAGCCGGTCAAGTTCTTTGTCCGCAGTAACTATGTGTCGTTTGTCGAGCGATACGAGTTGACGCTCTATCGCGGCAACGATGCCGATCTGGTCGAGCCGGTCGCCCGCTTCGGGTTGCCGGTCGAAGCGGTCTCGCAGAGCGAGTGGGATGGCGCGTTGCCGGCGGGCCTGTCGCTGCGGACCGGAGACGAACTGGTCTATGTCCTGCGCGCCTACGATGCGGCGGGCAACTTCGACGAGACCTCGCCTCGAAAGCTGCAACTGGTGCGCCCCGACGAGGCCGAGCGGGGCATCCAGCGGCTGCGCGACGGGGTCGAGCGCTCGCTCGGCACGGCGCTGGGCATCGAGCAGGCGCGCAACCAGGCGCTGATCGACGACGTGTTCGCCGACAACGGACTGCGCCAGCAGAACATCCCGATCTATGGATCGCGGGTGCGCGTACAGGGCCGCAACCTGCCCGCCGGCTATGGCCTGCGCATCAACGGCGAGAACTATCCCGTCGATCTGGAGCGCAAGTTCGTCGCCGAGTACCTGATGCCGATCGGCCATCACCGGTTCGAGATCACCCTCGAAGCGCCGGAGGGCGAGGCGCCGCTGCAACGGGCGCTGGAGGTTGACGTCAGCGGCCGCTACTTCTTCGGCGTGGGCCTGGCCGACGTCACGGTGTATCAGAACAAGGCCAGCGGGCCTGGACGTTCGCTGGCCATGGCGGGCCGCGAGGACGACATCCTCAGCGACGGGCGCCTGGCCTTCTATCTGAAGGCGAAGGCCCAGGGCAAGTACCTGATCACGGCGCAGGCCGACACCCAGAATCGCCCGCTGGAGGACCTGTTCGACGGCTTTACGTCCGCCGATCCGCAGGACGTCTTCCGTCGTCTCGATCCGGATCTGTACTACCCGACCTACGGCGACGACTCGAGCGTCTGGCGCGATGTCGACACCATGGGCCGCTTCTACCTGCGCGCCGAGTGGGACAAGAACGAGGCACTGTGGGGCAACTTCAGCACCGGCCTGACCGGCACCGAGTACGGCCAGTACGTGCGCTCGCTCTACGGCGCGGCGCTGAACTGGCGTTCGCGCGGTGCCAATGCCTGGGGCGATCCGGTGAGCCAGCTCCGGACGTTCGCGTCCGAAGCGCAGACCGCCCCCGGCCACAGCGAGTTCATCGGCACCGGCGGCAGCCTGTACTACCTGCGCCACACTGACGTGCTGCCCGGCTCCGACCAGGTGGTGCTGGAAGTGCGCGACCGGACCACCGGCCGTGTCGAGCAGCGGGTGGTGCTGTTGCGCGGCGCCGACTACGAGATCGACGAACTCCAGGGCCGCATCCTGCTGACCCGGGCGCTGGCGCAGATCACGCGGCAGAACATGCCCACGCTGACCCGCGATGCGCCGCTCGACGGTCTTGAGCAGCGGCTGCTCGTGGATTACGAGTGGGTGCCCAACGATTTCAACGCCGACGAGATCGCCGCCGGTGTGCGCGGTAAGCACTGGTTCGGCGACCACCTCGGTGTCGGCCTGACCTACGTCGACGAGAATCGTGCCGGCGAGGACTACTCGCTGATGTCGGCCGACGTCACGCTTCAGGCCGGCAAGGGCACCTATCTCAAGCTCGAGCACAGCCGGACCGAATCGACGAGCGCACCGGTGTTCTTCTCCGACAACGGCGGCCTGAGCTTCAGCCGGCTCAATCCCGGCGGATCCCGGGAAGGCGAGGCGACCGCAGTGGAGGCCCGCGCGAATTTCCAGGAGCTCGGCTGGAGTGAGCAGCCGTGGAGCGCGGGGGCGTGGTGGCGTCAGGTCGACGCCGGCTATTCGATCTCGCGCTTCGATACCGGTGCGCAGATCGAGGAGTACGGGGCCGAGGTGCTGGGCCAGTTCGGTGCCAACGTCGGCGTCTATGCGCGCTTCAGCCGTGCCGAACGCAATGCCGACGCCCTCACGCAGGCCCAGGCCAATGCCGAGTGGCGGATCGGCGAGGCCGATGCGCTCGCGTTCGAATTGCGTCGGGTCGAGGAGTCGCGCGCCTTCTTCGACGCCGCAGGCCTGCTCGGTGCGTTGCGCTACACCCGCCGGTTCGGCACTGCGCTGGATGTCTACGGCACCGCGCAGTTGACCCTGGACGACGACAGCGGCCGCTACGCGGACAATGATGCGTTCACGCTCGGCGGGCGCTACAACTTCGCCAATCTCTCCACCGTGGGGGCCGAACTGACCACGGGCGATCGCGGCGATGCCGCGCGCGTGGATGCCGAATATCGGCTGTCGCCGCAGCACAGCTTCTATGGCGCCTACACCTACTCGACCGACCGCAGCGACTACGATCCGCTGTTCAACCCCAATGCGCAGAACGGCTGGACGCTCGGCCAGCGCTGGCGTCTGTCCAACCAGGTCAACCTTTTCAACGAAAGCCAGTTCCTCAAGAGCCGGCGCGAGAGCGGCCTGGCCCATACCTACGGCATGGATTTCTTCCCGGCCTACGGCTGGAACCTCGGCTTCACCCTGAGCGACGGCGAACTGACCAACAGCGACGGCGGCCAGGTCGACCGGCGCGCAGTGAGCTTGAGCGGCGGGCGGACCTCCGGCGACACCAGTTGGCAGAGCAAGCTGGAGTGGCGTGAGGACACCGGTGCCGAGCGGATCACCCAATGGGTCACCACCCATCGCCTGACCCACAAGCTCAACGAGAGTTGGCGCATTGCCGCACGCTTCAACTACGCCGACACCCAGGACGATCTGAATCCGTTCGCCAGCGCCAAGTTCATCGAGAGCAATCTCGGTTTCGCCTACCGCCCGTGGAACAGCACGCGCTGGGGCCTGTTCGGTCGCTACACCTATCTCTACGACCTGGCGACGCTGGGCCAACTCGGCGGCGCGCAGTACGATCAGCGGACGCAGGTGCTGTCGCTGGAGGGCGTGTACCGACTCGATCATCACTGGGAGTTCGCCGGCAAGCTGGCGCGGCGCGAGGGCGACGTGCGCTTCGGCCGCGGCACTGGCGCCTGGTTCGATTCGGCCACCACGTTCGCCGCGGGTCAGGTCCGTTACGAACTGATCGAGCGCTGGCACGCGATGGCGGAATACCGCTGGCTGGACGTCAAGGATGGCGGCGCGCGCAAGGGTTGGATGGCCGGCCTCGATCGCGACATCGGTCGGAACTTCCGCATCGGCGCCGGCTACAACTTCACCGACTTCACCGACGACCTCACCGATTTCGATTACGACCATCGGGGCTGGTTCGTCAACTTCGTGGGTAGCTACTAAGGACGCAGCGCTGGCTGCCCGCACCGATGAGCAAGGGTTCGACTATGAAAGATCGCCACTCCGTTGTTTCCGCGCCGCGCCGCGGCTCCCTGCTGGGTGCCGCCCTGGCGGCCGCGATCGCCGCCATCGCCATGCCGCAGGCGTCTGCCCAGGTGGGCGTGAATTCGGTGCAGCGCAGCTTCATCAATCTGAGCTTCGAAGAGCCGAACCTGCAGACTGCAGGGTGCCGTGTCTACATCGGCGAGCAGTTCGTCCCCGGCTGGACGACGAGCCATGGCCCTTGGGCCCAGGAGAACGTGGGCGGCTGCGTGGTGCCGACCGGCTTCGTCGCCGGCCAACAGGCACGCATCCTCGAGATATGGCGCACGCCGCGGACCAATGGCGGACTGACGGTGAATGCACGCACTGGCTCGCAGCTGGCCGAGCTCAATGCGGAACAGTTGTCGCGTATCGCGCAGAACGTCTGCCTGGTCCCCGGTGACGTGGTGCGCTGGCAGTTCAGTCATCGCGGACGCAGCAGTGCCACCACCCAGGACCGGATGGCCTTTCTGCTCGGCACCGCGCCGATCGTGCAGGTGGGGACCACCAACAATGGCAGCGGTGGCGTGCTCCAGGTATCGCAGGGCACCGCGACGTCCGTACTCGGGCCCAACGGGTGGCGCGACTACAACGGCAGCTTCGCCTACAACGGGACAGGCGGCGTCACCAACATCGGCTTCGAAGCGCTGTCGGGCGGGGCGGCGATGGGCAACTTCCTCGACGACATTCAGGTCTATCTCAAGCCCTTCATCGAGCTGACTGGCAATGGGTTCCAGACCGTGGAAGGGACCAGCGCCGGCCTGCCGGAGTTGCGCGTCGTCGGCACCCTCGACGACGACTTGAACATCCTGGTCTCGGTCACCGGCGGCACCGCCGTGCTGGGGACGGATTTCACCACCCCCAGCGGCACCAATACGTTCAGCGTTTTCATCCCGGCCGGCACCTACGAGGGCAATGTCGCGCAGCCGCTCGGCCTCACGGCGTTGGGCAATGCCATCATCGACGGCAACCGGACTGTACAACTGACCTTGCAGCCGAGTCCCGACGACTACCTGCTCAGTTCCACCCAGTCGTGTGGCGCAGCTGCGGTCGCCCAGGCCACGTGGACCCTGCTCGACGACGATCTCGACCTGTCGATCGAGAAGACCGCATCGGCGACGAACGTACCGGTGGGCGGTGATGTCGCGTTCACCCTGAGAGTCGCGCATCTCGACGGCGTGGACGGCAGCGGTGCGGTGATTCGCGATCCCGCCGTGGCCGGCCTGGACTGCAGCGCGGCCGTCGTCTCGTGCAGCGCGAGCGGCGGCGCCGTCTGTCCGGCATCGCCGACGATCGGTGCCTTGCAGAACGCTGGCCTGGTTGTCCCGACGCTACCGGTGGGCGGACAGCTGGAATTGGGCTTCAGCTGCGTCGTGACCGCTTCGCCGTAGAGCAGCGCGCGACAGGGCGGCGTCGCGAACTGCGCGCCGCATGGCGGTGCCTGCGGCCCGGCGGTCACGGGGCAGGGGGGCGTCAGCCGGCTTCGTGCACGGTCTCGAGCACGGCGTCGCCGTAGCGCTCGAGCTTGCCTGCGCCGACCCCGCCAATGCCGCCGAGCTGACCCAGCGTCAGTGGCCGCTGGCGCGCGATCTCGCGCAGCGTGGCATCGTGGAAGATCACGTAGGCCGGCACGTTCTGCTCGCGGGCGAGCTTGGCGCGCAGTGCGCGCAGGGCCTCGTACAGCGGTCGGTCGACGGGCGCCAGTTCGATGTCGGCCGTCGCCACCGCACGCACGGTACGTCCGCGCTCGCGGGCGGCGGTGGGTTTGCGCAGCATCACCCTTTCGGCGCCCTTGAGCACCGCGCGGCTGGCCTCGGTCAGGCGCAGACCGCCGTAGCCTTCGGCATCGACCTCGAGCAGGCCGTGGGCAACGAGCTGGCGCAGCACCGCCTTCCAGGCGCGGGCGTCGAGGTCGCTGCCCACGCCGTAGGTACTGAGCTGGGCGTGGCCGAACTGGCGGATGCGCTCGTTGTCGCTGCCGCGCAGGATGTCGACGATGTGCGCGGCGCCGAAGCGCTGGCCGCTGCGGTACACACAGCTCAGTGCCTTCTGCGCGGCGACGGTCGCGTCCCAGGCGGCCGGCGGATCGAGGCAGTTGTCGCAGTTGCCGCAGGCCCGGCCTTCGCCGGTGCCGGCGTAATCCTCGCCGAAGTTCGCCAGCAGTACCTGGCGCCGGCAGCGCATGGTTTCGCAGTAGCCGACCAGCGCATCGAGCTTGCGGTGTTCCAGGCGCTTGCGCTCGTCACCGGCATCGGACTGTTCGATCATTTGCCGCAGCAGCACCAGGTCGCCCAGGCCGTAGCACATCCAGGCTTCGGCGGGCTCGCCGTCGCGGCCGGCGCGGCCGGTCTCCTGGTAGTAGCCTTCGATCGACTTGGGCAGGTCGGTATGCGCAACGAAGCGCACGTCGGGTTTGTCGATGCCCATGCCGAAGGCGATCGTCGCCACGACCACCACGCCCTCGCTGCGCAGAAAGCGGCGCTGGTTGGCCGCGCGCAGCGACGCGTCCATGCCGGCGTGGTAGGGCACCGCGTCGATGCCCTGGCCGGCCAGGTACTCGGCCGTCTCTTCGACCTTGCGCCGCGACAGGCAGTAGACGATCCCGGCCTGGCCGCGATGGGCCTGCAGAAAGTCGAGCAACTGGCGCTTGGCGTTGTCCTTCTGCACGACGGTGTAACGGATATTCGGGCGGTCGAACGAACTGACGAACCGGCGCGCATCCTCGAGTTGCAGGCGCTCGGCGATCTCGCGCTGGGTCGGCGGATCGGCAGTCGCGGTCAGCGCGATCCGCGGCACCTGCGGCCAGCGTTCGTGCAGGATCGTCAGTTCGCGGTACTCGCGCCTGAAATCGTGCCCCCATTGCGAGACGCAATGCGCCTCGTCGATCGCGAACAGCGCCAGCGGGGCGCGGTCGAGCAGCGACAGGAAGCGCGGGGTGAGCAGGCGCTCGGGCGCGACGTAGAGCAGGTCGAGCTCGCCGGCCAGCAGTTCGCGCTCGACCCGCTGTGCGGTCTCGGCGTCGAGCGTGGAGTTGAGGTAGGCCGCACGTACGCCCGACTGCAGCAGCGCATCGACCTGGTCCTGCATCAGTGCGATCAGCGGCGAGACGACGATGCCCACGCCGTCTCGCAGTAAGGCGGGGACCTGGTAGCACATCGACTTGCCGCCGCCGGTGGGCATCAGTACCAGGGCATCGAAGCCGGCAGCGACGTGTTCGACGATCGCCGCCTGTTCGCCGCGGAACGCGGCGTGGCCGAACACGCGCTGGAGCACGCCGAGTGCGTCTTGAGCCGGCGTGTGTGCGGGGGACGCGCCGGAGTCGGGAAGCGGGAACATCCGTCTAGGATACCGGCTGCCAGGCCGGGGGCCATCAAGGCGCTTTGCTAAGCTCCCCCGTTTTGCACGGGACGGGCGGATGACCTCATCGAACGGGCGCGGCATGGCGCTGCACACCAAGATGCTGATCGGATTCGCGATCGGCGCGATCGCCGGACTGTCGATCAACCTGCTGAGCAGTTATGCGGTCGCCAACGGACTGTGGCTGGTGCCCGGCGCCGACGGCCAGCCCGTGCCGGCGTTCCAGCCGTGGGTCCAGGGGCTGATCGTCAATCTCACCGAGCCAGTCGGCCAGCTGTTCCTGCGGCTGTTGTTCATGCTGGTCGTGCCGCTGGTGTTCTCGGCGCTGATCCTGGGTGTGGTGGAGATCGGCGATCCGCGTGCATTGGGGCGCCTGGGCGGCAAGACCCTGGCCTGGGTGTTCGGCACCACCTTCATCGCGGTGCTGATCGGCCTGGCGATGACCCATCTGCTGCAGCCGGGCGTGGGGATCGACCGGGCGCTGCTGGACGCCGCGCTGGCCAATTCGTCGGCCGCGGGCGTCGTCGCCGGCGAGCACAAGCCGATCGGCGTGATCGAGATGCTGCTCAACATGGTGCCGCGCAACCCGATCGCGGCCGCGGCCAACACCGACCTGATCGCGGTGATGTGCTTCGCGCTGCTGTTCGGCATCGCGGCCGCCGTGGTCGATTCGCCGGGCACGCGCAGCTTCGTGTCGGCGGTCCAGGGCGTGTACGACATCAGCCTGAAGCTTATCGACTGGGTGATCCGCCTGGCGCCGTACGCGGTGGCCGCGCTGTTGTTCACGCTGTCGGCGCGGATGGGCCTGGATCTGATGCTGCAGCTCGGGCGCTTCGTCGGCACTGCGGCCGCGGCGCTGGGCGTGCATTTCTTCGTCGTCTATCCGCTGCTGATCGCGCTGCTGGGCCGGCGTTCGCCGCTGGAGGTCTTCCGCGGGGCGCAGCCAGCGTTGCTGACCGCGTTTTCGACCTCCTCGAGCGCGGCGACACTGCCCACCTCCCTCAAGACCGCCGAGGAGAACCTGGGCGTGCCGCGCCGGGTGGCGCGATTCGTGTGCACGCTCGGCGCAACTGTCAACATGAACGGCACTGCGCTCTACGAGGGCGTGACCGTGCTGTTCCTGGCGCAGTTGTTCGGGGTGGAACTGACGCTGGTCCAGCAGTTGATGATTCTGGTGATGTGCGTTATGGGCGGCATCGGCGCGGCCAGCGTGCCGGGCGGTTCGCTGCCGGTGATCGCCACGATCCTGGTGACGTTCGGCATCCCGGCCGAAGGCATCGCACTGATCCTGGGCGTGGACCGGTTTCTGGACATGTGCCGGACCACGGTCAACATCGGCGGCGACATGGTGGCCTCGGTCGTGATCGGGCGCAGCGAGGCCGCGCACGACCACGACGACCTCGGGACCGGCGCCGATGGCCAACTGCACGTGCACCACGTGCACGGTGATGGCGAGGCGCGGCAGCGGGCGGGCTGAGCCCCGGCCGACAGCCTGGCCGCGGCGCGGTCTGCGCGGGCCGGCAGCGGAGCGGCGGGCATGGGACAATGGGCGCTTCCGTCCGCTGCTCCCGAGCCCATGACCACGCCGACCCGTCGCGAACTCGCCAACGCCATCCGCTTTCTCGCCATCGACGCGGTCGATGCCGCCAAGTCGGGCCACCCCGGCATGCCGATGGGCATGGCCGACATCGCCGAGGTGCTGTGGAATGACCACCTCAGCCACAACCCGGGCAATCCGCACTGGATCGACCGCGACCGCTTCGTGCTGTCCAACGGCCACGGCTCGATGCTGCAGTACGCGCTGCTGCACCTGTCGGGCTATGACCTGCCGATTGAGGAGCTGAAGCACTTCCGGCAGTTGCACAGCCGTACCGCCGGCCACCCCGAGCGCTACGAGACGCCGGGCGTGGAGACGACCACCGGGCCGCTGGGGCAGGGCTTCGCCAATGCGGTCGGCTTCGCGCTCGCCGAGCGGCTGCTCGCCCAGCAGTTCAATCGCGACGGTTTCGACATCGTCGACCACCGCACCTGGGTGTTCCTGGGCGACGGCTGCCTGATGGAAGGCATTTCGCACGAGGCCGCATCGCTGGCCGGCACCCTGGGCCTGGGCAAGCTGGTCGCGTTCTGGGATGACAACCGCATTTCGATCGACGGCAACACCGCCGGCTGGTTCACCGATGACACCCCGGCGCGCTTCGAGGCCTACGGCTGGCGCGTGATCCGCGATGTCGACGGTCACGACGCTGCGGCGATCTCGCGCGCGATCGGCGAGGCCGTCGCGCAGGACGACCGGCCGGTGCTGGTGTGCTGCCGCACGACGATCGGCTTCGGTTCGCCGAACCGCGGCGGCAAGGAATCCTCGCACGGCGCGCCGCTGGGCAAGGAAGAGTCCGACGCCACGCGCGCCGCACTCGGCTGGACGCATGGTCCGTTCGAGATCCCGGAGGCGATCCGTGACGCCTGGCGCGCGACGACGGCCGGCCAGGCCCGCGAGGACGCCTGGAACCGCCGCTTCGAGGCCTACCAGGCCGCACATCCGGAACTGGCCGCCGAGTTGCTGCGCCGGACGCGCGGTGAGCTGCCGGCCGATTTCGCCGAGGCCGCGGACGCGTTCGTCGCCAAGCTGCAGGCCGATGGCCCGACGATCGCCTCGCGCAAGGCCTCGCAGATGACGATCGAGGCATTCGCGCCGCTGCTGCCCGAGCTCGTCGGCGGCTCGGCCGACCTCGCGCACTCGAACCTGACACTGTGGAAGGGCTGCAAGACCGCGGCCAGCCACGATGCCGATGCGAACTACGTCTACTACGGCGTGCGCGAGTTCGGCATGAGCGCGATCGCCAACGGCCTGGCGCTGCACGGCGGCTTCGTGCCGTTTGATGCGACCTTCCTGGTGTTCAGCGATTACGCCCGCAATGCGGTGCGCATGAGCGCGCTGATCCCGGCGCACGCGATCCACGTCTACACCCACGATTCGATCGGCCTGGGCGAGGACGGCCCGACGCACCAGCCGGTCGAGCATCTGGCGAGCCTGCGCTACATCCCCAACAACGACGTCTGGCGCCCCTGCGACGCGGTCGAGTCGGCGGTGGCCTGGAAGTCGGCGGTGCTGCGCAGCGACGGCCCCAGCTGCCTGGTGTTCTCGCGCCAGAACCTGCCGCACCAGGCGCGCGACGCGGCGCAGGTCGCTGCCATCGCACGGGGCGGCTACGTGCTCAAGGACGCCGCCGGCACGCCGGAGCTGATCCTGATCGCGACGGGCTCGGAGGTCGGCCTGGCGATGGAGGCCGCCGCGCAGCTCGGCGATGGCGTGCGCGTGGTGTCGATGCCCTCGACCGACGTGTTCGAGCGCCAGGATGCGGCCTATCGCGAATCGGTGCTGCCCAATGCAGTGCGTCGCCGTGTCGCGATCGAAGCCGGCGTCACCGGCTTCTGGCGTGCCTATGTCGGGCTTGACGGCGCGGTCATCGGCATCGACCGCTTCGGCGCCTCGGCCCCGGCCGACAAGCTCTATCCCTACTTCGGCATCACCGTCGAGAAGATCGTCGAGGCGGCCAAGGCGCTCTGATCGCCGCGACCACCCCGACACAAGAAGGCCCGCGCAAGCGGGCCTTCTTGTGTGGAACCCGATTTTGACCCTACGCGGTGCGTGAGGGCGCCTCGGGCGCGGGGGCGTTCTTCAGGTCGTGCTTGCTGCCGCCACGGCAGGTCGGCGAATCGGGTACCTGGGCCTCGGTCGCCCACTCCTCGGGCGTGAAGGTGTGCAACGCCAGTGCGTGGATGCGTTGCATCTGCTCGCTCAGCGTGCGGTAGACGAGCTGGTGGCGCTGGATCGCGCGCTTGCCCGTGAATGCCGCGCTGACGATCACCGCCTTGTAGTGCGTCTCAAGTCCGCGGCTGTGCATGTGGCTCTCGTCGTGCACCTCCAGATGGCTGGGCTGCAGGGCGGCGAGGGCATCGCGCAGGTGGTCGGCTCGCGTGGTCATGGCATCGGCAGGGCAGGGAGGCTAGGGTCATGATGGTGGCGATGCGCGGCATTGCAATGGCTGGCGGGGTGCGTGCGCGGCGTCATAGCCCTTTCCCAGCGTGGCCGAAACGGCGGGCCATCGGCGTGTGCGGCGCCGGACGCCTGCACGCCGGCGCGGCTTCCATCCGATGTATGCAGGCTCGTCCGGGCCGGTCAGGCGTCCGGTGAGGGGGCCGCGGTGTCGGCCGCCGCCGTCTTGCTAAGTCCCAGTGCCAGTAGACGCGCGAGTAGGCGTTCCTGTAGCCCGCGGGGCGCGTCGAGTGCCATGCGTTGCAGCGCGGCGGTGTCGTCGGTGCGGCCCTCACGTAGCGCCGCGAGCACGGTGCGCAGCTTGCCCGCACGGGTCGCGGAGGCCGATTTGAGCCAAGACAAGGCTGGCAACAGGCGCTGTTCGACGGCGTCGAAGTCGCTGCCCAGCGGATAGGCCGGCAGCGTGCCGTCGCGGCGGAACGGTGCCAGCGCGTCGCGCAGGTGCGCGGCGCTGTTGCGGCCCCAGGCCGAAGGCCGGACGAAGCGAGGATCGAGCTTGCCGGCCGCGCGGGCGCGTTCGAGCAGCGCGGGCTGGTGGTCGGCATCGGCCACGCGCACCATCGCCCGCACGCAGTCCTCGTCGGTCGCGCCGCGCACGTCGGCGATGCCGTACT